>VGSJ01000075.1 GCA_016875015.1 Deltaproteobacteria bacterium
GCGCTTCCTTCAGACCCCACCTCACGATGACGCCCTTGCGCTTCGCTAACCCTTCACCTCCATCAGGTTGGGTAGAGGACTTTCACCTCCAAGCTGCTGTGCATGCCCGGCACACAAAAGAGGGGCGGACCCATGGGTCCGCCCCTACGAAATACTGATGAACACAGGCCGGAGGCCTGTGCCACTGGCTGCCTAAAAGTGATGATGCGGCGCGGTGCGCACCCTACATTTTCTCATGATTGATCCCATAAGTCGGCATTGACACCAGACCCTGGGTGGACGGTTCCAGCAGTGGGCATCATCCACCCGGGCAATCGCGCCAGGGCCGGAATCAGTTTTTACGGACGTTTTCCCGGATAAAGCCGATGATGTCGCCCGTATCGGTGCCGGGGCCGAAGATGGCGGCGATGCCGGCGGCCTTCAAGGGCGGGATGTCTTCGTCGGGAATGATGCCGCCGCCCATCACCAGGACATCACCGATGCCTTTTTCCTTCACCAGTTCCATGACCCGGGGGAACAGGTAATTGTGGGCTCCCGAGAGCACGCTCATGGCAATGACATCCGCATCTTCCTGGACGGCGGCCGCGACGATCTGCTCCGGGGTCTGCCTGAGGCCGGTGTATATCACTTCCATGCCGGCATCCCGCAAGGCGGCGCAGATGACTTTGATGCCCCGATCATGCCCGTCTAAACCGGGCTTGGCGGTCAACACCCTGATCTTTCTCTCTTCCGGCATTTTATTTTCTCCTTATGCAGGGCTCGTGCAATATTTTTCGAGCACAGGCGAGAAGCCTGTGCCACCATTCCGGGCTTTGTCTTGGCTGAAAGCTAAAAGCTGACTGCTGACAGCTATCCTCATATCAGCGCCGGGGCTTCGTATTCGCCGAATACTCCCCGCAGGGTGTCGCAGACCTCGCCCAGGGTGGCCAGGGCCTTGACGGCCTTCAGGATGGGCGGCATCAGATTATCGGTCCCTTCGGCCGCGGTCTTGAGCTCCGCCAGGGTTTTTTGGACTGCGGCGTTATCCCGGGTGTTCTTCAGTTCCTGGAGGCGGGCCACCTGTTTGGCACCCACCTCCGGGTCAACCTTGAGGAGGCCCGTGAGCTTGTCCTCGTGGGTCTGGAAGCGGTTCAGGCCGACGATGACGCGCTCGCCTTTTTCGATCTCCCGTTGGAACCGGTAGGCGCTGGCGCCGATCTCTTTCTGGATGAAGCCCTTTTCAATGGCAGCCACGGCGCCGCCCATGCGGTCGATCTGGTCGATGTACTCCTGGGCCCGGGCCTCCACTTCGTCGGTGAGCTTTTCGACATAGTAGGAACCCGCCAGGGGGTCGATGGTATCGCAGACGTTGGTCTCAAAGGCAATCACCTGCTGGGAGCGCAGCGCCACCTGGACCGCCAACTCCGAGGGCAGGGCCAGGGCCTCGTCGTAGGAGTTGGTGTGCAGGGACTGGGTCCCGCCCAGCACCGCGCTCATGGCCTGGAAGGCCACCCGCATGATGTTGTTGAGGGGCTGCTGGGCCGTCAACGAGCAGCCGGCGGTCTGGGTGTGGAAGCGGAGCATCAGGGACCGGGGGTCCTGGGCGTTGAAGCGCTCCTTCATGATCTTGGCCCACAGGCGCCGGGCGGCCCGGAACTTGGCCACTTCCTCCAGAAAATCGGAGTGGGAGTTGAAGAAGAAGGAGAGCCGGGGCCCGAACTCATCCACCTGCATGCCCGCCTGGATGGCCGCCTCCACGTAGGCGATGCCGTTGGCCAAAGTGAAGGCCACTTCCTGCACCGCGGTGGAGCCGGCTTCCCGGATGTGGTAGCCGCTGATGCTGATGGTGTTCCACTGGGGCACTTCCTTGGTGCAGTAGGCAAAGATGTCGGTGATGAGACGCATGGAGGGCCGAGGCGCAAAGATGTAGGTGCCCCGGGCCGGATATTCCTTCAGGATGTCGTTTTGCACGGTGCCGCGCAACTTATCGAAGGGCACCCCTTGCTTCTCCGCCACCGCCAGGTACATGGCCATGAGGATGGCGCAGGGCGAATTGATGGTCATGGAGGTGGACACCTGGTCCAGGGGGATGCCCTGAAACAGTCTCTCCATGTCCCACAAGGAGTCGATGCACACCCCGACCTTGCCCACTTCCCCCTGGGCCAGGGGGTGGTCGGAATCATAGCCGATCTGGGTGGGGAGGTCGAAGGCCACGGACAGCCCGGTCTGGCCGGATTTCAGGAGGAAATGGTAGCGCTCGTTGGTCTCATCGGCGCTGGCGAAACCGGCATACTGCCGCATGGTCCAAAAGCGGCCGCGATAGGCGGTGGGCTGCACCGCCCGGGTGTAGGGATACTGGCCCGGCATACCCAATTTCTTCAGGTAGTCGAACCCTTCCATATCCAGGGGAGTATAAACCCGATTAACGGGGATGCTCGAAGTGTTGGCAAAATCCGCTTTGCGCTCCGGCATCTTTTGCAACACCTTGGCCACCCGCTCATCATACTTGGCCTGGGACTCTTTGAGGCGGTCCATCTGGTCTTTGTCAGACATCTCCTGTCCTCCCTGAAACCGTTTTCGGTTTTCGGTTAAAAGAAATAGAAATATCAATAAATTAAATACGTAGTTGGCAGCATATTAAAGTGAAACGGGTATTAAAAATCAGGTTTTCTAAAATGGACGAAACCTTACCTTATCGTCATATTTTCTCTGGAAATAACCCGGTGGGGCTGGCCTCCGTGCCCGCCAACTAAAGGCGACCAGAAACGGCCGCCCCACGTGTCTCGTGGATAACCAACCCGGGTTAGCATACCTGACCCGCAATGCGTTGAATATCAGAAATCTCCTGAATTTCTTGTCAAAAATTTTCTTACTGGGCGCGCCGGGCAGCAAACCTCCCGGCCCCCTTCCAGACAGTTGGGGGCCGAGGGACGCCCACGGGGGCGTCCCGATCTCTTGTGAGGCGGACCTCCGTGCCCGCCACCTCAAGGCGGCCAGGGACGGCCGCCCCACCCAAGACGAAACGCCGCTTAAATCTCCCCGTCCTCCTCCATCTTGGCCAAGGCCTCAAACCGGATGTCCATGCCCAGAATGCCCTGGATTTCGTCGCTGTCATTGCGCACCGGCACGCTCACGGTGATACACACGGCGCCGGTAAACCGGGAGGTGTAGAAGTCCGAGACAAACACCTTGCCCGTCTTGATGGGTTCGATAAACCAGGTGCGGTTGGACAGGTCCTCATCCAGTTTCATCTCGGCGTACTTGGCCCGGTCGACGATGTGAGTGATATTCTTGGTGATCTTGCGCCCATCCAGGTTGACCACATACATGAACTGGGTGAAGGGGAAATTGTCCAGGGCCTTTTGGAGGATGGGATCCATCCGCTCCGGATCCATGGTGCGGATATCTTCTGACAAGGCCAGGTCCGCGGCCAGGTGGGCCGCCAGCTTGTAAGCCTTCTGCTTGAGTTCGTCGAACTCTGAGACGAAAAGCTCGGAAAGGTACCGCCGGGCCATGTTTTCCATCTCTTCGTCGGAGATGGTGGTGCACCGTCCGGACTCGTACATTTCCATGATGCGCTTGAAGATCTTGGCCACCCCGGGGTGGTTCTTGTCCACGGCCCGCTCCCCTTCCAGTTTCAGCCGGGAATTGAGCCAATGGACGATGCCGGCCTTGCCCGATTTGTCGGTGATGGTGATTCTAATGGGCCGGTTCAAAATCCTGGCAGTGTCGAAGGCATTGTAGATCTCTTCATTCTTGAGGAGCCCGTCCGCGTGGATGCCGGCGCTGGTGTTGTTAAAATTCTTTCCCACAAAGGGGTAACTGGGCGGAATATGATAGCGCAGCTCCCGCTCGAAGTATTCGGCGATCTCGCTGATCGCCGTGGTGTCGACCCCATCGGTGGCGCCTCTCAGGGAGATGTATTCGATGAGCATGCCCTCAATGGGGGCGTTGCCGGTGCGCTCCCCGAAACCCAAGAGCGCTCCGTTCACCGCGCCGCAGCCGTAGAGCCAGGCGGTGACGCTGTTGACCAGGACCTTATGGAAGTCGTTGTGGCCGTGCCATTCCAGGAGATGGCCCGGCACCCCGGCGTCGTCAATCATGGCCCGCACCAGCTTGGGCACGCTCCGGGGCAGGGCGGCCCCGGGATAAGGCACGCCGTAGCCCATGGTGTCGCACAGCCGCATCTTGATGTCGACGCCGCTCTCGGACCTAAGCTTCATTAACTCGATGGCGAAGGGGACGCAAAACCCGTAGACATCGGCCCGGGTGACGTCTTCGAAGTGGCACCGGGGGATAATGTCCATATCCAGGGCCGCCTTGACGATGCCCAGGTATTCATCCAAGGCCTTTTTCCGGTTCCAATTCAGCTTCAGGAAGATGTGATAATCAGAGATCGAGGTGAGGATGCCGGTCTCTTTCAGGCCCATCTCTTTCACCAGGGCCAGGTCCGAAGCGACCGCCCGGATCCAGCCGGTGATCTGCGGGTACTCATACCCCCGTGCCCGGCACTGCTCCACGGCCTCCTTATCCTTGGCGCTGTAAAGGAAAAACTCGGTCTGCCTGACGATCCCCTGGGGACCCGAGAGGCGATGGAGCAGGTCGAAGATATCCACGATCTGGCGCACGGTGTAGGGTGGCCGGGCCTGCTGCCCATCCCGGAAGGTGGTGTCGGTGAGCAACATCTCCTCCGGGGGATTGGGCATGACGAACTTGTAGTCGAAGTCGATGCGGGCCACTTCCGTGTACGGGAAGATGTTCCGCATCAGGTTGGGCTCTTCCACCTCCTGCAACCGATGATGCCAAAAAGTGGAGTGCTCATGATCCAATAACCGGCGTTCTTTGTTCCAGCGTGACATAGTGTGCCATCCGTTTGTAGCCGTCAGCTGCCAGCATTTAGCCATCAGCCTGAGGCATTATTTTTCGTCCTTGGGGGAATTGCAACGTATGGTCGCTCTCCCATCTCCTATGAATAAATGTATAAAAACTAACTGCTAACTGCTACTTTTCCAGCCTCAAACCCAACTCCAACAATTGTTCCAGGCCCACCGGGGACGGAGCCCTGGTCACCAGGCAGGCGGCCTTCTGGGTCTTGGGGAAGGCGATTACCTCCCGGATGGAGCGGGCCCCGCACAGGATAGCCACCAGGCGGTCAAACCCGAAGGCCACGCCCCCGTGGGGCGGCGCCCCGTATTCCAGGGCCTCCAGGAGAAAGCCGAATTTTTCCTCCGCTTCCGCAGGGGTAATGTTTAGAGCCTCAAAGACCTGCTGCTGGATATCCCGGCGGTTGATCCGGATGCTGCCGCCGCCGATCTCCACGCCGTTGAGCACCAGGTCGTAAGCCCGGGCCCGGACCCGCCCCGGGTCGGTAGCCAGCCAATGGAGGTCCTCCTCCTTGGGGGCCGTAAACGGGTGGTGCATGGCCGCGAAGCGGCCCGCCTCGTTATCATGCTCCAGCAGGGGAAAGTCGGTGACCCACGTCAGGTGGTAGGCGTCCTCGGGGATCAGCCCTTCCCGTTCGGCCAGATTCAGCCTGACCTGCCCCAGGGCGGTGCAGGCGACCAAAGGGGCATCCGCGACAAAGAGGAGCAGGTCGCCTTCCCGGGCCGTGAGGCGCGCCTCGATGGCGGCCTTGACCCCGGCGGGGAAGTACTTGGCCAGGGGCGACTGCCAGCCCTGGCTCTGGAGCTTCACCCAGGCCAGGCCCCGGGCCCCGTACACCCCGGCCAGATCGATGAGCTCATCCAGCTCTTTCCGGGTAAGCCTGGAGAGGCCCGGGCCGTTGACGGCCTTGACGATCCCCCCCTGGTCCACCACCTCCCGGAACCGGGTGAATTCCGCCTCCCGCACCAGGTCGGTGACGTCTTTGAGCTCCAGCCCGAAGCGGGTGTCCGGGCGGTCCAGCCCGAAGCGGTCCAGGCATTCCTGGTAGGTCAGCCGGGGGAAGGGAGTGGTCAACGAAACGCCCTTCAATTCCCGGAACAGGGCCGCCATTAGCCCCTCCACCACCCGGTAGATGTCTTCTTCGGTGATGAAGGCCATCTCCATGTCGATCTGGGTGAACTCGGGCTGGCGGTCGGCCCGCAGATCCTCATCCCGGAAGCAGCGGCACAGTTGATAGTAGCGGTCCAGACCGGCCATCATCAAGAGCTGCTTGAAGAGCTGGGGCGACTGGGGCAGGGCGAAGAACTGACCCGGCTGCACCCGGCTGGGCACCAGGTAATCCCGGGCCCCCTCCGGGGTGCTCTTGGTGAGGATGGGGGTCTCCACCTCGATGAAGCCCTGGCCGTTGAGAAACTGGCGGGTTACCAAAGCGGCCCGGTGCCGGAAGATGAGGTTCTTCATGACGCTGGGGCGCCTTAAGTCCAGGTAACGGTATTTCAACCGCAGGGCCTCGGAGATGTCCACCTTATAGTCTTCCAGTTCGAAAGGCGGGGTCTTGGCGGCGTTCAAAATGCGCAACTCTAAAACCAATATCTCGATCTCTCCGGTGGGCAGGTTCGGGTTGACCATCTCCGGCGGCCGGAGGTTCACCAGGCCCCGCACCGCGATGACGTACTCATCCCGGAGCGCCCCGGCCTTGATGTGGGTGTCGGGATTGACTTCGGGGTTAAAGACCACCTGGGTCAGCCCCTCCCGGTCCCGCAGGTCCACAAAGATGAGGCCGCCGTGGTCCCGCCGGCGCTGCACCCAGCCCATGAGCACCACCTCAACGCCGTTAGCCGCGGCCCTGATCTCATTGCAGGAATGACTGCGGGTCAGACCTTCAAGCGAATCAAACACGGTGTATTCCCTTCTCCTACGGCATTTTATCTAGGGGCGGACCTTTGTGTCGGCCCTTAAGACTCCCCCCTTTGTAAAAGGGGGGCTGGGGGTGATTTTGTAAGCCCTTGTAAATCCCGCTAAATCCCCCGTTTTCACCGGGGGACTTGAAGACCCATTTGCCCGTATTGGGTGTTTTCGGATGAACCCTAATGAGTTTCTTCAGACCGAATCTTTCCGGTCAGATAATCCACCAGATCCTCAAACCGCACCTTCTCCTGGGCCACCGGCGGCCGCCCGGCCTCAACTGCCCCCGGGGCAGCCGCGGCGCCGGCCTGGGAAGCAAAATTCCGCATGGGGCGCACCTGGGCCACGCCCGCCGCCAGTTCCTGGTCTCCGACGATGACCACGTACGTGGCGTTCAGGCGGTCCGCCATGGACATCTGGGCCTTGAGCGACCGGCCCTCGAAATCCATCTCCGCGGCCAAATCCTTCCGGCGCAACTCCTGGATCACGCTGAAGGCCCGCTCCCGGGCCGGCTCCCCCAGAGCCGCCACAAAGACCCGGGGCCGCAAATCCGGGCCGAAATTCTCGGGCAGCGCCTCCAGGAGGCGGTCCTCGCCGATGGCAAAGCCGATGGCGGGCAGATCGGGTCCGCCCAACTCCTTCGCCAGGCCGTTGTAGCGCCCGCCGCCCGCCACCGCGTCCTGGGCCCCGAGACCCACGGCCGCCACCTCGAAGGCGGTGCGGGTGTAGTAATCCAGGCCCCGGACCAGCTTGGGTTTTAGTTCGTAAACCACGTTAAACCGGTCCAGCAGCGTCAGCACCCGGGAAAAGTGGGCGGCGCAATCGGGGCAGAGATAATCCCGGAGCACCGGGGCGTTCTGCAAAATCCCCTGGCAGTTGGCGCTCTTGCAGTCCAGGACCCGGAGCGGGTTGGTGGTCCGGCGGCGCCGGCAGTCCTCGCACAGGCCCTCCCGGTTGATCAGGAACAACCCCAGGGCCGCCTTGAACTTCACCTGGCACCCGGGGCAGCCCAGGGAATTGACCAGCAGGCGCAACTCCCCCGGGAGCAGCCGTTTGAGGAGATGCATCAGGAGCAGGATGACTTCTACGTCCATCTCCGGCGCCTCCACCCCGTAGGCCTCGCAGTTGATCTGCCAAAACTGGCGGAAACGTCCCTTCTGGGGCCGCTCGTAGCGGAACATGGGCCCCAGAGTATAGAATTTCTTGACCCCGGCGCCCTTTTCCAGGCGGTTTTCCAGGACGGCCCGGAGCACCGAGGCGGTGGCCTCGGGCCGCAGCGTCAGGGAGTCGCCCTTGCGGTCGGGGAAGGTATACATTTCCTTGGCCACGATGTCGGTGTCCGCGCCGATGGAGCGGGCGAAAAGCTCGGTGCGCTCGAGCAGCGGCAGTCGGATCTCCTGGTAGCCGTAGAGGTCAAAAACCTCCCGGGCCACGGACTCCACCCACTGCCACCGGGAAGTCTCCGGCGGCAGGATGTCCCGCATCCCCCGAATCGCTTTAATCATGGCCGCTCATCCCCAGGTTTAGCCGTAAATAATAAAAATAACCTTTAAGGTGAGAAACTGTCAAGGTGATTTGCGGCGTTGGGCCTCTCTGCAGAACCGGCAGTTTTCTTTGATGCTTCTGCCTTGACAAATCATGAGCCTCGTGTTAATGATCCATTTAATTATCCGAACCCCAGGCAATCCGGAACCCGGTGAGAATCCGGGGCGGTCCCGCCGCTGTAATCGGGGACGGAGAAGGTAAGGCAATTGCCGGCCACTGCCGGGGGCTTATTTATAAAAAAACCCCGGTGGGAAGGCTGACCTCCTCCGGCTGATCCGAGAGCCAGAAGACCTGCCTGCGGTTTTTTTGTAAGTTAGGCTACTCCTGATGGTAAAGGGAGTTCCATCCGAGGGATGGGACTCTTTTTTTTGTTTTTGGGTGGGGTGACGTAACCTAATCCCCCCTAACCCCCCTTTAGAAAAGGGGGGAATAAGGAAGGCTTCCGTAGCGGCAGGAAAGAGGGCGGACACATGGGTCCGCCCCTACGAGCCGCGCCATCCATTGAAGAGCTTTCACCCCGGCGGTCGCGTTTTTCGGCTGACCCCGGCAAACCACCCGAGGAAGGAGGACATTTATATGGCAAAATCCAAGAGTAGCACCGCCAAACCCATCAGCATCCGTTACACCTGCGCCCCCAACGGCGACCAGGTGGGCCTGTCCCATTACCTCATGGCCGACGCCAAGAAGGCTAAGTAGGCATGGGTCAGGAAGTTTCGCCTCTGTGGGGTCCGGCGGGAGTCCCGGTGAATGCCGGGGCCGGGCCCCATTTCGACGTTCTGGAGATCGGCCACGACGACTTCGTGGCCCTGATCAGCGCGGACACCGCCTTCTGGGTGCTGGCCCCCCGGGACCAGGCCCTGGAATATCTTTTGGGGCCGGAGTTGCCCCAGATGTTTTTGGAAAAAGAAGCCCGGTTGGCCTCGGACCTCAACAACGTCCGCTTCGGCCTCTTGCCGTCCGCGGTCTATTTCAACCCCACGGAGCGCTGCAACCTGGACTGCGGCTACTGTTATCTGCCCCGGGAGGCCCGGCGCACCGGCGTCCACATGGAGCCGGCCCGCCTCATGGAGTCCCTGGCGATCTTGCAGGATTTTTTTAAGAGCACCCTGCCGGAGGGCGCCCGGCCCCAGCTGGTGTTCCACGGCAGCGAGCCCCTGCTGGCCAGGGAAGCGGTCTTTGCCGGGATCGAAAAGTACGGCGATTACTTCCGCTTCGGGGTCCAGACCAACGCCATCCTGCTGGATCAAGAGGCCAAAGACTTTTTGGTGGCCCATGGCGTGGGCATCGGGCTGTCCCTGGACGGCCCCACCGCCGCGGTGGCCGACCGCACCCGGCGCACCTGGGGCGGGACCGGCGTCTTCGCCGAGACCGTCAAGGCCCTGGAAGATCTGGTTGATTATCCGGGTCTCAATCTCATCACCACGGTGACCAAAGAAAACGTCCGGCATCTGCCGGAGCTGGTGGATTTCTTCCATGCCCGGGGGGTCGCCAACGCCCTGCTCAACCCGGTGCGGGGCACCCAGTTGGGCGGCCGGAATCTCATGCCGGATCAGGCGGAACTGGCCCACTTTTTCTTCCAGGCCCTGGACCGGACCTATGATCTGGCCCAGGCGACCGGGCGCAAAATGGTCATCGGCAACTTCGCCAACCTGCTGTTGGGGCTGGTGGCGCCGGGGGCCCGGCGGCTCATGTGCGACATCTCGCCGTGCGGCGGCGGGCGCTGCTTCTTTGCGGTGGGCGCGCATGGCGAAGTGGCCCCGTGCAGCGAGTTCCTGGGGCTCCCGGAATTTCACGGCGGCAACCTCTGGGAGCAATCGGCGCCGGAGTTGCTGGCGACCCCGCAATTCAAACAGATAACCACCCGGGTGGTGGAGGGTTTCGCGCCCTGCAACCGCTGCGCGGTGCGCCACGTCTGCGGGGCGCCCTGCCCCGCGGAGGTCTATGCCATGAACGGGCGTCTGGACGCGCCGGCGCCGCTGTGCGACTTCTACACCGCCCAGGCGCAATACGCCTTCCGGGTCATCGCCCAGGGCCGCTTGAACGACTACCTCTGGGACGGCTGGCGGGACGGCCTGGAGGAGATTGTGGTGATGTGAAATGGGTCCTGGGTTGAGATGGACTCAAATTTGACGGGTTCGTAAAAAAGAAAAAAGGGCTACGGCCCTAACCGTAACCCCTGGAAATATCTGGTAGGCACGCGGGGATTTGAACCCCGGACCCCTACCGCGTCAAGGTAGTGCTCTCCCCCTGAGCTACGTGCCTGTAGAGTGGTAGTTTTCATATAACCCGCGGCGCGGCCGGCGTCAAGAGAGGAAAAAGCCCCCGGCAAGAAAAGCTCGCAATTGTCGCCACCCAGAGATAAAGTTTTTCTCATCTTGCCCCACCCTGGCCCTCCCGGCGGCAAGCACTGAAGCCCCACGGGTGAGGCGTTCCCAAAGGCTTTTACCGTGCCGGTTCCCGCGCCGGGCGCGGCCGGCGAAAAACTTGACAAAGATGCCCCTAAACGGTTAAAATTATCAGATATTTTTTCTAAAAGGAGAGGCGGGATGACTTTTCAGGAACTGTTGATGACCCTGGAGCGCTTCTGGGCGGAGCGGGGCTGTGTCATCCAACAACCTTACGATATCGAGGTGGGGGCCGGCACCTTCAACCCCGCCACCCTGCTGAGGGTCCTGGGGCCGGAGCCCTGGAACGTGGCCTACGTGGAGCCCTCCCGCAGACCCACCGACGGCCGCTACGGCGAAAACCCCAACCGCCTGCAGCACTACTATCAATACCAGGTGATCCTCAAGCCTTCTCCCAAGGATATCCAGCAACAGTATCTGGATAGTCTCAAGGCCTTGGGGCTCGACCCCCTGGACCACGATATCCGCTTCGTGGAAGACGACTGGGAGTCCCCCACCCTGGGGGCCTGGGGCCTGGGCTGGGAGGTCTGGCTGGACGGCATGGAAATCACCCAGTTCACCTACTTCCAGCAGGCCGGCTCCATAGACCTCAACCCGGTGAGCGTGGAGTTGACCTACGGCCCGGAGCGCATCGCCATGTATATCCAGGGAGTGAAGAGCGTCTACGACCTGGAGTGGACCAAAGGCGTGACCTATGGGGACGTGCACCACCGGGGCGAGGTGGAGCACTCCATCTATAATTTCGAGCAGGCCGACGTGGACATGCTTTTTAAGTTGTTCGACATGTACGAGGCTGAAGCCCTGCGCATCATCGGGCTGGGGCTGGTGCTGCCGGCCTACGATTACTGCCTGAAATGCTCCCACACCTTTAACCTCCTGAACGCCCGAGGGGCCATCAGCGTGGCGGAGCGCGCCAGCCTCATCGGCCGGGTCCGGCAACTGGCCCGCCTGTGCGCCGAAGGCTACCTGAAACAACGGCAAGAGATGGGCTTTCCCTTGATGAAAAAATGGCTGTCAGCTTTCAGCCGTCAGCTTTCAGCTAAAAACCGGAACTAGTTTCTACGGATGAGATTGTAACTTGGAATTGGCGAAAGAAATATTGCAGATCGTTGTTTCATGGCCGATGGTCGCAATTGTTACGGTCATCGTGTTACGAAAACCGATCAAGTCATTGGTTGACCGCTTGATCCTATCAGAGAGCGGCAAGGCCAAAGTGGGGCCGATCGAAATCGAGCTCGGAAAATTAGCTAAAAAAGGCGAGAAGGTGATGACCGACCTAAGCCGACTGAATCAGCTTATGGGAGAGTCGCGCCTACTGGAGCTCGAAATCACAGAAGGGAAGTTTGGGCCGTTCTTTAATGATGAGCAGAGAAGGCGAATGCAAGAGCATATCGAGGAGCTTAAAAAGCTGACAGCTGACAGCTGACAGCTTCCAAACGAGGACCGCCATGGCGAAAGAATTGTTGTTGGAGATTGGCACTGAAGAGATCCCGGCCCGTTTTCTGCCGCCGGTTCTGGAGGAGATGGCCGCCTCTTTTCGCAAGATGTTGGACTCCGAACGCATCGGGGTGGGGGAGATCCTCACCTGGGGCACCCCCCGCCGCCTGGCGTTGGTGGCCCGGGAGGTGGCCGAGGCCCAGGCCGAGGTCACCCAGGAAATTATCGGCCCTCCCAAGGCCGTGGCCGTGGACGCCGCGGGCCAGGCCACTCCCGCAGCCGCTGGTTTCGCCCGGACCCAGGGTGTGCCGGTCTCGGACCTCATTGAAGTGGACACACCCCGGGGCGTTTACCTGGCGGTAAAGAAGAGCACCTCCGGGCGGCCCACCGGCGAGCGCCTGCCGGAACTCCTGCCGGGGTTTATCCTGGGGTTGAGCTTCCCCAAGTCCATGCGCTGGGGGTCCGAAACCATCACCTTTGCCCGGCCCATCCACTGGATTCTGGCCCGCTACGGCGGCGCGGTGGTGGATTTCCAGGTGGGCGATGTGACCAGCGGCGGCGAAACCCGGGGCCACCGTTTCCTGGCCCCCCAGGCCGTGGCGGTGGCGGATGCCCAGGCTTATGTGGCGGCCCTCAAGGCGGCCAGCGTCATCGTGGACCCGGCGGCGCGCCGGGCCTTGCTGTCGGATCAGCTGGCCCAGGCTGCGGCCGGGGTCAAGGGTGAGGTAGTGCCTAACCCGGGGCTGCTGGAAGAGAACACCTTCCTGGTGGAATATCCTTCCGTGGTGGTGGGAAATTTCGAGGACAGATTTCTGGCCCTGCCCGACGCGGTGCTCATCACCTCCATGCGGGAGCATCAGCGGTATTTTTCTTTGCGAGGCGCCGATGGCCGCCTGTTGCCCCATTTTATTGCGGTGAACAACACCCTGACCCGGAACCCGGATGTGGTGCGCCAGGGCCATGAGCGCGTGATCAGGGCCCGTCTTTCCGACGCCATGTTTTTCTTCCAGGAGGACGCCAAAACGCCGTTGGCCCAGCGGGTGGATGCCTTGAAGGGCGTAGTGTTCCACTCCCTTTTGGGGACCTCCTACGAGAAGATGGAGCGCTTCCGGGAGTTGGCGGTGAGCCTGTCCCGGCAACTGGCCCCGGAGTTGGGCGATGCGGTGGCTCGCGCCGCCACCCTGTGCAAAGCCGACATTGTCACGGAAATGGTGGGGGAATTCCCCAGCCTCCAGGGGGCGATGGGCCGCCAGTACGCCCGTTTGAGCGGGGAGCCTCCCGAAGTGGCCGAGGCCCTCTTCACCCATTATCTCCCCCGGCACGCCGATGACGAGTTGCCGCCGGATAAGGTTGGCGCCCTGGTGGGTCTATCGGACCGCCTGGACACCATCTGCGGCTGCTTCGGGGTGGGACTGAGCCCCACGGGCGCCGCCGACCCTTACGGCCTCAGGCGCCATGCCCTGGCCATCATCCGCATCTTGCGGAGCCAGCAGTTGCACCTGGACCTGGTTGCGGCCGTGGCGGCGGCTCTCGAGCTTTTAAAGGACAAGATCAGCCGCACCCCGGAGGAAACGGCCCTGGAGGTGCTGGACTTTTTCCAGACCCGGCTGCAGCGCCTCCTCCTGGCGGAAGGCTTTGACCACGAGACCGTCATCGCGGTGTTGGCCGCGGGCTGCCGGGACGTGGTGGACGCGGCGGACAAGGTGCGGGCCCTGGCCGCGGTCCGTCAGAGCCCGGAATTTCCGGCCCTGGCCACGGCCTTTAAAAGGGTCATCAACATCGCCCAGGGGGCCGAGCCCGGCGAGGTGGACCCCCTGCTCTTCGAACACCCGGAAGAAAATCTCCTTTACGAGTCCACGGAGTTGATGGAGCTGGAGGTAGGCCGGGCCCTGGAAAGCCGGGATTACCCCGGGGTCTGTCGGGCCCTGGCCAGTCTCAGAGGTCCGGTGGACGCCTTTTTTGACCGGGTGATGGTGATGGCCGAGGATGCCCGACTGCGCCGCAACCGGCTGGCCCTGCTGCTCCGTATCAGCCGGACCTTCCTGATGATGGCCGATTTCTCCAAAATTACGACGTCTTAGAGATGCGTCGCTGGTTTCGCCGCCAGGGCCAGGATAAAGACGGGAACGGGGAGCACGCCGCCGCGCCTTTCGCGGAGGAGCCTGAATCAAGCTCCGAGGCCGCCGGGGATTTGCCGGCCGCCGGGGAAAATGAGTCCGGCGAGCTCGACGCCGCGCCTCCTGAGGCGGCGCGGCCCCAAACCGAGACCGACTCCGGCCCGGCGCGCCGCGGTTTCCTGCGCCGCTGGCGCCGGGAGCCGCAGCCGGAGGATGCGGCCCCGGTTGCGGTAGAGGAGGGCGCGGCCGAGTCCGAGGCGGTTTTCAGCGAACCGATCCCGGCGCCCCCTTTGGTACCCGCTCTGCCCCCGGAGCCGGAAACGACGCCGGCCATCCCCGCCGGGGGCGAGCCCGGAGGAGAAGCGGCGCCTCAGGAACCCCGGGACGCGGTGTATAGTCCGGAAATCCTGGAGGTTGAGGACCTGGAGGAGACCGGGGAGGCTCCCGAAGCAGCAGAGCGGGGGATGTTCCGACGCCTGCGGGACCGTTTGAGCCGGACCCGGGAGGCCCTGAGCGGCGGTCTCGACCGGCTTTTCCGGGGGCGCAAGGTTGTTGACGCCGAGCTCCTGGAAGACCTTGAGGAATTGTTGATTACGGCCGATCTGGGGGTTGAGACCAGC
>VGSJ01000076.1 GCA_016875015.1 Deltaproteobacteria bacterium
ATCGGGGCAAAGGACCAGGATGGATATTAATCGTACGCGCCGGGTCAAGGCCTGCTACTAGTTTCAGCCAGCCGGAGAGCATGACATAATCAGCGTTGAAATACTTTACAAAGTTTTGGTAGCCCTTAGCAAGATAGGGACCAACCCAGTATTCGGAATGTATCCCGAGAGCTTTTGCCTTATGCCAAACGCCGCCTTCAAAATGATTAGTGATAACCGCGCAAATCCAAGCGTCTAAAATTGGCGGCCTAGTCCGCGCAGCTCTTACCATCGTCTCAAATCCGGACCCGCCACCGATTTTTGTCCCGGAAGAAAAAACCAGAATATTTGGATGAGTTTTTTTCATAACGCCATCACCTTTTGGGCTAAATTATTAAGGAGCGCCCTCCTGGCCCCCCCCTTTACTTAACCTCAAACTAACAAATACAATCTGATAGATATCTCCAACTCTTTCGATTGAAGTAAGGTTTTATCTTCCCTGAGACAGGGCTGCTTTAATCCTCTCCGGCAGCGCCTTGGCCCGCCAATCCGGCCCGATGGCCACCAGGGTGGCGGCGCCTTCGGCCAGCAGTTCCCGGTCCGCTTCCGGATAAAACTCGAAGCGGAACAGCACGGACTTGGCCCGCACCTCCTGGATGCGGGTCTCGATGCGCAGCAGGTCCCCATAACGGCTGGGACGCCGGAAGCGGCCCCAGGCCTCCACGATGGGCAGGCCAAACCCCTCGGGCGCGTTCTTGAAGGTCTCCTCGGGCGGCAGCCCACAGGCCCGCAAAAAATCTTCAATGGCCCGGTGGCAATAGCGGAAATAGCTGACAAAATAGACGATGCCGTAAGGGTCGGTGTCCCCGAAGCGCACCCTTACTTCGGTGTGGTGGACGCCGTTGGTAAGAGTTGCCGTTGGCTTAGTGGGCATGAGTTGTCCTTTTGAGTTCACGGGGCCCGGTTCCGGCCGGAACCATGGCGTCGCAATCCTTTAAGATGGGCAAGCGGACCCTCTGCGGTATCTTATTATAAACCGAGGTTATTGTGAATTTTTTCCTGGCGTGGCGCCGGCCTCTGGCTGGTGAAACAAGTGATGGTTTACCGCGGATTCACCCACGGGCGAACTTGTCATGGCCGAGGAATTGGCCACCCCCACGCATGAAAGCCCTTGGAGGGGCGGGTTTAAAACCCGCCCCTACCCGCGGCGCCCGGAGCAGGCAGGGGGAGCCAAGCCCAGGCCTTTTCGACAACCTCAGCCATAAGAACAGAGAAGTAACAAAAAGACCGGGGACTAACCTCCCCGGTCTTTTTGCCTATCCGGCAGTCTGACCTTAACTCTAAGCAATAAAAAGGGTTTTCAGTTTCATCAACAGGCCCAGATCCCCCTGGATCCGGAATTGGCCGCCCAAGTAGGCCGTGGTGCCGTTTAGCTCCTTCCGGGCGATGGCCAGCCATACCTCCGCCGGAGTTTTGATGATGATATTGGGATGGTCCGCCGCACCCTCATAGAAGGCGGCCTGTCCGTCGGTCACCACCAGGTGGGCGGTGAAGTTTTCGCTGCCGCTCACGTCAAACTGGTAGGTTGCGGTAAGACCTTCGGCTGCGGCCGGGTTCAAGGCCCCGGGCATCATCTCCAAAAGCTCCCGGGCGGTGTTGGGCTCGCCAGGCTGGGACTTCGTCTCGGACGGGGCCGCGGTTTCGGGGGCCTCTTGCTGATGCTTCCTATGGGCTTTAGCTGGGATTTCCCCCATAGCGCCTTTTGAACGAGTCTGGCCGACATAGGCCTCGAAGCTCTTAAACAGCCCCAGCTCCTGCCAGTGCTCGTAGTCGGCCGCCATAAAGTCCCGGTTTTCTTTGATCAGGTTGCTCATAAATTGCCAATAGAGCAGGTCCTGGTCCGTGGGCGGATAGCGACGGCCTTCCTTCACCGCCCGAGCCAGATCCCGGGCCAGGTCGGCGGCCCGGGCCTCCACCGCCTCCCGCCCCAAAAATTCACCGGGACCCACGGCGATGGCGGTGAACTTCCCCACGGGAAAGGCGCCGAAGAGCCTGAGGACCTGGCCCAGGTAATCGGCGGCCCAGGTTTCGCCGTGGCCCGCGGAGACGCTCAAGGCCAGGCCGGGCTTCCAGTTGCCCCGGGGCCGGTGGCCATATCCCAGGGACCGGTCCAGGAAAGTCTTCATCTGGGCGGTAATATTGAAGATATAAACCGGGGAGGCCAGGATGACGGCATCAGCCTCCAAAACGGTACGGACCACCGAGTTGTAATCGTCCCGGACCCAGCAGGAGCCTGATTCCAGGCAGGTGGCGCAGCCGGTGCAGAAGCCGATCTGGTATTGACTCAGAAAAATCTCATCCAAGGTCAACCCCTCCCGGGACAGGTTCTCCCCCAGCATGGTCAACATCTGGGAGGTGTTGCCGAAGCCTTCGTGAGGGGAGCCGTTGACGGCCACCACGCGGTAGTGCTCGGTCATGCGATTCTCCTTTTTCCGTACTTTTCCGGGCGGGCCAGCCTGATGCCCCCCGCAGAGGCGTTGGTGAGCCTGGCAGATCAGCCCCTGGCCATTCTTCCCCGCCACCCGCCAGCGATCACCCAGCCCCCAGGAGAGCCGGTCGGTTGCCGCGTCCGGGTGGAGGCTGTCTGGCGGCTTACCGTAATCTTATCCTTTATTGCCCTTCCCGGACAAGGATTTAGCAACAAAGTCGGCAAGTGTCCAGTAATTCCTGATACGCCTCAAGGGGGTCAGCACCCCATCCCCAGGCAGATGGGGGCTTTCCGCATAATTCGGGCTTACCCGCTCTCGGTTTCTCTTGCCCTTGACGTTTGACCGCGCCCCTTCATCCAAACGGACGCCCCTGCCGCGGGGCGCTCGTCGGGGGGCCTCGCCGTCTTGACCGGCGGCCCCGTCTCGGTTACATTCACCCCAGGCGCAGGCCCCGCCCAATCCTGCCATACCCGGGAGAAACGTGACTATCCCCATCCGGTTGCAAGAAGTACCCCTCGCCCGGATCGACCTTGCCGAGGCCGCCTGGGAGATGGCGGCGGGGGCGGACCTGGACCGTCTGACGGCGTCCCTCCGGGAAGTGGGGCTGCTCAACCCTCCCTGGCTCCGGACCCAGCCCGGCGGCCAAAGGTTTCGGGTGGTTACCGGGTCCAGGCGTCTTAAGGCCGCCGCCGACCTGGGCTGGCAGGAGATAACGGTCCGCCTGGCGCCGGAGGGCGCGCCGGATTTTTATTGCCTGCTGGTGCACCTTATCGACAATGCCTTTACCCGGGGATTCAACCTCCGGGAGCAGGCCGACCTGGCCGCCCGGCTGCTGACCCATTGCGACCGGGAGACCGTGGCGGCCAGATACCTCCCCTACCTGGGCCTGCCGCCTTCCCAGGCGTTTCTTTCACGCTTGGTCAAGACGGCCGGTCTGGAAGCCCCCTGGCAGGAGTTGGCGGCTTCCGGCCGCCTGGCTCTCACCGCCGCCGCCCGGCTGGCTGATTGGGACCCGGCGGCCCGGGCCGCGGCCTGGCCTTTTCTGGATAGCCTGCGGTTGAGCCAGAGCAAGCAGGAAGAATTGCTGGATCAGGTCGCCCTCCTGGCCCGCCGGGAGGGGCTCTCCCCGGCTGCCGTCCTGGCCCGGGACGAACTCCGTCGCGCCCTGACTGACCCGGACCGCACCCCCCAGGAGAGGACGGAAATGGTGCGGCGGCGCCTGTACGCCCAAGTTTATCCCCGCCTCAGCGCCGCCCGGGAGGCCTTCGAGACGGTCCTCGCCCGGCTGGGGTGGAAGCTCACCCCCCGCTTTCGCCTGCACCCGCCCGCCGTCTTTGAAGGCCCCGATTTTCATCTGGAAATCAAATTTCGGGACGCCCCGGAACTGCAACAACTCCTGGCCGAAATCGACCGCCTGACCCGGCAGGAAGAATTCGCCGACCTGACCCGCGGGTAGACCACGTCAGCTATCAGCAATCAGCTCTCAGCTTTCAGCCAAGACCACGGCTTGGCATGGTGCGCATTGTGCACCATGCTGTTTTCCAGGAACAGCCTGGGGCGGCTGTCCTACATATGCTCAGGAACTTTTCGAAGCGAGTCAGGACCCCGGCGCGATTTGCGCCGCCTTAACTCCTTGCAACCGGCGCGGGCGTACTTATCTTGTCAGGCATCACGTCTGAACGCGCCAGCCATCCGCCCAAGGAGCCTGTCATGAACGAACCCCGGCCCAACCGCCTGATCGATGCGACCAGCCCCTATCTCCAGCAGCATGCCTACAATCCGGTGGATTGGCGCCCCTGGGGGCCGGAGGCCCTGGACTGGGCCCGCCGGGAAGACAAGCCCATCTTTTTGAGCATCGGCTACTCCACCTGCCACTGGTGCCACGTCATGGCCCATGAGTCCTTTGAAAGCCCGGCCATCGCCGCCATCATGAACGAGCATTTCGTCAACATCAAGCTGGACCGGGAAGAGCGCCCCGACCTGGATGAGACGTACATGAACGCGGTGCAGGTGCTCACCGGCCAAGGCGGCTGGCCCCTGAGCGTCTTCCTGACGCCGGACTTGAAGCCTTTTTACGGCGGCACCTACTTCCCCCCTGAAGACCGGGGCGGCCTGCCGGGTTTCCCCCGCCTGCTGCTGGCCCTCAGCCAGGCTTATCAGCAGAATCGCGAGCAGCTGACGTCGCTCTCCCTGAAGGTGGAAAGCCACGTGCAGCGTTTGGGGGAGGTGACGGGCGGCGGCGGCGACCCCACCCGGGAAACCCTGGCGGACGCGGCGCACCGCCTCCTGAAGGAGTTCGACCCGGTGCACGGCGGGCTGGGCCGCGCCCCGAAATTCCCCCGGTCCCTGGAACTGGATTTTCTGTTCCTTTATTATCATTTCTCCGGGGAGGCCCCGGTCCTGGCGCAGCTGGCCTTCACCCTGGAGAAGATGGCCCGGGGCGGCATCTACGACCAGCTGGGCGGGGGCTTCCACCGCTACAGCGTGGACGCGGCCTGGGTGACGCCCCATTTTGAGAAGATGCTCTACGACAATGCCCTGCTGCCGCCTCTCTACCTGGCGCACTACCGGCTGACCGGGAGTGGCCTGTCCCGGCGCATCGCCACAGAGACCCTGGATTTTATCCTGCGGGAGATGCGCGACCCCCAGGGGGGGTTTTATGCCGCCTGGGATGCGGACAGCGAAGGGGTGGAGGGCAAGTACTACGTCTGGAGCCGGGAGGAAGTGGCGCAGGTGGTGGGGCCCGAGGCCGCGGACCTGGTGATGGCGGCCCTGGGAGTGACCCCGGCGGGGAATTTTGAGGGCGCCAACATCCTGACCCGGCCCCTGTCCCGGGCCGACCTGGCGTCCCGGTTTAAGCTGGCGCCGGAGCAGGTGGGGCAGACCCTGGCCGAGGCGTTTGACCGTCTCAGCCAGGCGCGGGCCCAGCGGGTGCCGCCCCACCGGGATGAAAAGGTCATTGTCGCCTGGAATGGCCTGGCCATCACGGCCCTGGCCCTGGGAGCCCAGGTCCTGGAAGAGCCGCGCTACCGCGAGGCCGCGGCCCGGGCCGCCCGCTTTCTGCTGAAGGACCTGTTCAAGGAAAATACGCTCTTCCGGATCTGGACGGCCGGCCGGGTCAGCGTTCCGGGTTTCTCGGAGGATTACGCCCTGTTGGCCAACGCCCTCCTGGACCTGTACGAGACTGATTTTGATCCCTTCTGGGTGAGCGAGGCCCGGCGCCTGATGGCTCTCATGGATGAGAAGTTTCTAGACGCCGGCGACGGCGCCTATTTCTACGTGGACCGGGACCAGGCCACGCCCCTGGTGCGCTCCAAGAGCATCTACGACCAGGTCCTGCCCTCGGGGAACTCCATGGCGGCCCGGGTGAGTTTCCGGCTTTACCGGCTGACCGGCGAAGTGGCCTACCAGGAGCGGGCCCAGGCGATTATCCGGCAACTCAACCCCCACGCCCGGGAAAACCCCTGGGGTTTTGCCCATCTCTGGACGGTCCAGACCCTGGCTCTTACCCCGCCCCTGGACCTCACCCTGGTGGGCGACCCCCAGGATTCCCGGCTCCAGGCCCTGCTCCAGGCGGCTTATCAAAGCTTTCGCCCGGAGCGCCGCCTGGTCCTGAAAAACCCGGCGGACTGCGCCGTCCTGGAAGAACTCCTCCCCTGGATCCGGGACTATAGCCAGCCGGGAGGGCAACCGGTGGCCTATCTCTGCCGGGATTTCACCTGCCTGCCGGCCATCACCGACCCCCGGGAGTTGGCGGCTAAATTGAGGGCTGCGGACGAGGAAAACACTTAAGTTGTAATGGTCAAAACTTGACCAGGCAAACTCTCCATCAAGGCTCAATATCACCTGACATGCTTTTTTTGAGTTTTACAGTGCTGCCCCCCCACCAAACCACATTTAATTATGCAGATCATATCAACAACTTATTGGATTTTTTGGTAAGTTTAGTTTGTAGCAAGTGAGCCAGATATCCATCCATTTCTCTTTCCACTGCGATTACTTTGCCAATCGGCCCATTTCCACCCGGAGGTAATATGTCCATGTGGCCTCAGGATTTTCCCCTGGTTCCCTCCTACCGGGCGATACTGGGGAGATCATAGGTTTCCCAGCAATGAGGTATCTGAGTTCTGGAGGGGTGGTATTCTCAATTTGTAAAAATTAGCTTTTCATTGAAAATTGTGCTAGCATGTCTCCCACAAGACAATTTGGCTACAAACTGGTGAACCTTAAACCTTGGAGGGGAAAAAGATGCGTTGTCCGAAAAAAAGCTCTGTTTTTGCGATACTGCTGTGGGTGGCGGTAATTTTGCTGGGGGCGAATGTGGCCCTGGCCGATTTGAAAGTTTCTTTTGTCGTGCCGAGTTCGGTGAATGCTGGAGTTACATTTCCTATAACCGTTAATGTGACTAATGATTCGGCCACCGCCATTACGTTTAACAAGGTGGCTGCCGGGTATGCTCTGCCGGATATGAAGATTAAAGGCCCCTATGAAGTGGACACCAACACCCGCACTTTGGCTGCCGGCGCTTCAACCAGTTTTTCCTTTAATTTCCGAATCTTCTATGGCACTGGGGCCATCGTGCCCGTGGCGGTATTTTTTGCCCAAGACTCATATCAGAACCAAAACATGAAGGGCGGAGGGGCTGTCGGGATTAAGGTAAATTAAATCCCGGAATTAACTCCTGCAAGGTAAGGGCGCATGAAGCGTTCTCAAGCTAACATCTTGTTGGCCGTGGTTATTCCTGTGCTCTTCGTGCTGGCCGTCGTCTTTTGGGACGCCGGTTCCGGGGAGGTCTTCCGAAGCATGGAGACGGGAGCAGACGTGCCGTTGATGACCAAGGTCGCCATCTCTGACTGGGAGGGGGAGCGGCGGCTTTACCGGCTTGAGATGATGCAGCTTAACCTGGTGCCCAAGCGCTGGGGACCTTTCGAGTATGAAGATTGCCGGGACCTGGTAGTCCAGGATTGCCGTCTCCAGGTCAACAGCGACGCCCTGGCTTCCACTCTGAAGAATGTGGGAGAAACTCTGCTCCTTCTGGGGCGGCGACCTCAGCCATCGGCGCTGCCGGCCGTTGCGCCAGACGGATCCGAACCGCAAAACTCCCCGGGGATGACCCTGGTGGCTTTGCCTCCCAAGATCGAGGTCCGGAAGTTTTCCTGCCGGATCACCTATCCCAACGGACATATCCTGACCATCTCCGCCGCCCTGGCCACCCTGGACCCACCCAACCAGTTTCTGGACCTGGAAGGAGATGTCCGTGTCCAGGTGGGGGCTACCTCTCTCCATGCTGAGGCGGCGTGCTGGGCGCCCCTGCAGGAAAACCTGCTGGTTCTCACCCCTTACACTCTGGTCACGGGAAATCAACATCGCCGTGGCTGTAACGCCCCTTTTTCTCTGGCCTCTGGTGAGTTGAAACCGTTGCCCCCTTCGGAAGCCGGCGCCGCCATGGTCCCGCCCCGAGTCGCGATGCCGGCGCAGGCTCTGTCCTTTAAACACCTGTTCCCCCGGAGCGGCGCCATGAAGGCCAATCCCATGTCAGGAACCTTGCTGCATAATTTACAGGCCAAAGCCGAGAAGGGGGTTATGCCCCTCTCGGCTAACGGCCCGACTGATTGATGCACCGAATATCGCGCCGGCAACCCCGCTCCGCCTCTCCATTTCTCTACAGTTCTCCTTTACCCTTTCGAGTCAAGCGGGTGACCTGCCCCCCGAAAACTGATCTACAAATTGACCCATGAGTGTGCTACAATGCGCTATAAGCCCCATAACCCCTTTCAATGTTTGTGTTTTTGGCTAAAGCATTATAGCATTGATTGGCCGTGATGGGGCTGTTTTACTTGCTGTCTCAAGTAATTTTTACCGGACAGCAGTGATTTTAGGTGTTAAAATCATCCATAACATGGCAACCCCAAGGAAAGACCCAGCAACCACGCCGCCCCCGGAGCCCGGCCCCAAGTTTTTCCGGGAGATTCTGGGCCACGATTGGGTCGTGTCTCATCTGAAATCCGCCATGCTGGCGGGCCGGCTGGCCCATGCCTACCTGTTTCTGGGGCCCGGGGGCGTGGGTAAGGCCGCGACGGCCCGGGCTTTGGCCGCGGCCCTCAACTGCACCCAGCCCGGGGCCGATGGCGACGCCTGCGGGACCTGTCCCTCCTGCCGCCGCATGCAGGCGGGCGCCCATCCCGACTTTCTGGTGATCTCCCCGATAGAGTCGAAGGTCCAGATCAGTATCGATCAGATTCGGGAACTGCGCCGCCTGACTGAATATCCGCCCCTGGGCGGCGGCTGGCGGGTAGTGGTCATCAAGCCCGCCGAAGCCTTGAGCGTCCAAAATGACGCCGCAGCCAACGCCTTGTTGAAGACCCTGGAAGAGCCTCCCCCCCAGCACCTGCTGGTGCTCACCGCCCGGGGCGAAGCCGACCTTTTGCCCACCATTGTGTCCCGGTGCCACAAGCTGGCTTTTGCGCCGCTGCCGTCGGCCCTGATCATCCAGGAACTGGAAAACCGGCGCTCTCTGCCCCGGTCCCAGGCGGCCCTGGTGGCCGCCCTGAGCGGCGGGTCCCTGGGCCGGGCCCTGGCCCTGGACCCGGAGGAACTGGTGCGGCAGCGGGACCAGGTGCTCTCGGATCTGGCCCACCTGAACCGGGGTTCCACCGGCCTGGTCCTCGAGTGGGCCCAGCGCCTGGCCAAAAATCGCGCCGACCTGGAAAATTTTCTCCTGCTGGCGCAACTCTGGTACCGGGACCTCTTGCTGTCCCATTTTCAGGCGCCCGCCGGCCTCCTGGCCCATCAGGACCTTATGTCTCTTCTGGAACAAGCCCGGGCCGGCGGCGCCCCGGCCACCTGGTTCGCCAGCTTTGCGGCCCTGGGAACGGCCCAGCGCCATCTCCAGGCCAACCTCAACCCGGAATTGACCCTGGACATCCTGGGTTTGCGCTTGCAGCACCAAGGGAACCCCCATGAGCCTCGCTAAGATATGCCTCGGTCCCGGCAACCACTGCTGCCTGGCGGATCCGGGGCCGTTATCCCTCAAACCGGAAGATCGGGTGGTGTTAGAACATGAGAGCGGCCTGAAGCTCGGCAGGGTGATGGGCGTCTACCCGGACCCCGACATGCAATTCGCCCACCGGCTGAAGAGCCTGGTGCGGCTGGCCACCCCCGAAGACCTGGCCCAGGAAGAAGAAAATCGCCTCCTGGAACAGCGGGCCCTGCAATTTTGCCAGGACCGGGTGGAGGCCCACAGGCTGCCCATCTACCTGGTACAGGTGGAATGCCTGTTCGACGCCTCCAAGATCGTCTTCTATTTCACCGCCCCCGGGAGAGTTGACTTCCGGGAGCTGGTCAAAGACCTGGTCCAGGAGTTCCGCACCCGCATTGAATTGCGGCAGATCGGGGTGCGTCACCGGGCCAAGATGGTGGGTGGCCTGGGTATCTGCGGCCGGTGCCTGTGCTGCGCCTCCTTTCTCCGGGATTTCGAGCCCGTGAGCGTGCGCATGGCCAAAGAACAACAGCTCAGCCTCAACCCCAATAAAATCTCCGGGATTTGCGGCCGCCTCATGTGCTGCCTCACCTACGAGTACTCCTCCTACCAGGATCTCCGGAAGTCTTTGCCCAAGGTGGGAAAACGCCTCCAGGCCCCGGATGGCGAAGGCAAAATCATCCGCTATAATTTCATCCGGGAGACCGTCACCATGGAGATGGAGGACCGGCGGGAGGTGGAATTTTCTTTTGCCGAGCTGGGCCTCGGCGACGCGGCGCCGGCGCCGCCGGTCGAGCCGGATTCCGAGGCGTAACTGGCTTCAATCTGCTTAGAAAGTTTTTGGTGGCGCCGGTAGCTTACCGGGGCTGGTGCACAGGTTGAAAACCTGTGCCACCAACGGCGGCGGGCACGGCGGCCCGCCACACCGGCTTTTCATAGTTTCGGGTGAACCAAGGTCTCATGAGTTTACTGCGATCAAGCTGTAGATCTCCGGGGCCGGGGTCCAGGGAGCCGACATGGACGAAGTCGATAACGTCTTAACTGCCTTAAAAGTTCACATCAAGAAAGAAATCGTCGACAATTTTTTTGCCGACCGGGTCTATCTGGAAGAAGATGGGGAACTCCTGCGCCAGGAGGTCCAGGACTACGCCCGGGGCATGGCCGGCCTGGGCCAGCGCTTCATGGCCCTGTACCAGGCTTTGGGCGCCAAGGATGCCTGCGGCCGGATGATGGAGATTCTGGAGCTCGAGGCCTGGCCGTTTTACCCGGAGTACGTCAATCTCTCCCCCAGGAAGCAGCAGGACCTCCTCAAAAACACCCGGCGCCATGGCCTCACCGCTTACCGCCGCTTCCGCAACCTGATCTTCGACCTCTACGAGACCCTGCAGCAGGAGAGCGTCACGCTTAAGGAGTCCTACGCCAAGATCCAATCGCACCTGAAACTGCTCAACGAAGACATCGACAAGTTCAATCTCTCCTATGACTTCGGCCTGATTGCGGCCCAGATGGAGGCCCTGGACGGCGGCCGGGAAGAATCCATGACCGGGGGCCTGTTGGCCCCGGAGCGGGAGGAGCTCTCCACCCGCATGCGCGTCAAGCGCCAGAAGTTGACGGACGAGCAATTGCCGCCGGCGCCGGTCCTGCCGCCCCTCGCCCAGATCAAGGGGAAGCTTACCGCCTTGCTGGACCGGATATATACCCCCTGAAGGGGCGCCGGGCCCCGGCGCGGCTTACCTTTTCGGACAACTGATTACCAGACAGGCGCCGCGGCCATAAATCCACCGCGGCTGAGAGGCCCGCGATGCAGAAACCCACCGGATTCCTGGCCATGCTCGTTATCGGCTTATGGTTGTCAGGATGCAGCTCTGTCTCTCCTTATATCATCAGGGTAAACGGCTACACCGATCCCCGTGCGCCGGCGCCGGTCAAGCCCGGGGGCTCCTTTTGCGTGATGGAAAATCAAGAGGCCAAAAATCCCCTGCTGGAGGCGGAAGTCAAAGGTAAAATCACCAAGCTGCTGGAAATGCGGGGCTTCCCCGCGACCACCTTCGAGAAGGCCGATTATTACCTGTTTTTTGCCTACGGCATGGGAGAGCCGCGCAGCGTCGGCGTCGCCGCGCCGGATTACTTCGGCAGTATCGGTTGGGGGGTGGGGTATGGATGGGGCGGCCCGGCCTTTTCCATCGGGGTGCCTTACGGGACCTATGGAGCGAACCCCGCCACCCTCTACGACCGCTGGCTCCTGATCAACGTGGTGGAGGGTCCCGCCTATCGGACTCAGAAGATCTCGCGCCCCGTATGGGTGGGGGAAGCCCGCAGCGTGGGCTCCTCCTCGGACCTCCGGACGGTGCTCAATTACCTGCTGGTGGCGGATTTTAAGCAGTTCGGCCAGAATACCGGCAAAGCCGTAACCGTGGAAATCGAGGCGCAAAACCCGGAGGTCGCCTTTTTGACCCATTAGCCGGAGTTGACGACAGGATAGCCATTGACCCGCTTTTTGACCGAATTCCATGATTTTTCCCGGCGCCGCCTCTGGCAGGATGAAGGCCGCGGGCCTGGGGGCCTCTTGGCCCTGAAGTGCCTGCGGGTTCTGGTCCTGGCGGGCCGCGGCCTCATCCGCAACCAATCCCTGGTGCGGTCCTCGGCCCTGGCCTATGCCACCATCCTGGGCTTCATCCCGCTGTTCGCCCTGCTCTTCGCCATCTTGCAGGGCATCGGGGTGCCGCGCCTTTTAGCCACCTACGTCATGGAGCACCTGGCCCCGGGTTCCCGGGAATTCGCCACCCAGATCCTGCAGTACATCGAGGCCACCCAGGTGACCTCCCTGGGGGTCTTCGGGGTGGTGGTCCTGCTCCTGGACCTGGTGATCGTCATGACCAACGTGGAGAAGGCCTTCAACAAGACCTGGCAGGTGTCCCGCACCCGCCCCTGGAGCCGCAAGGTCAGCGACTATCTCAGCATCTTCCTGATCTTCCCCATCCTCATGGCCGTGGCCCTGACCTTTTCCACCTCCTTCTGGGGCCTCAGATACGTCATCGAGGTGCTGTCCGGCATCATGCCGGCCATCTTCTTCACCGCCACCCGGTGGATGGTGTCCCTGGGCCTGCTGTGGTTTGCCTTTATCTTTATTTATCTGGTCATGCCCAACACCCAGGTCAACCTATGGTCCGCGGTGCTGGGCGGCGTGGTGGGGGGCACCGTCTGGCAGGGGGCCCAGTGGATTTTCACTGGGATCCAGGGGGCCTCCACGTACTACAACGCCATTTATGGCGCTCTATACAATTTACTCTTTCTGTTTATCTGGCTTTTCTGGTGCTGGCTCATCCTCTTGTTCGGCACCGAAATCGCCTTCGCCCACCAGAACCTGGACGGCCTCACCCGGCAGTTCCGGCGCCCCCCCGCCCCGCCGGAGCCGGTGGATGAGTATCTCTGCCTGGCCGCCCTGGTAAGTATCGGGGCCCGGTTTTTTAAGCGGCAGCCGCCCCTGTCCCGGGACGAATTGAGCCGGATGCTTCCCCGGGGGAACAACCTGGCCGATCGGGTGACTCAGGCGCTTCAGGACTCCAATCTGGTGGTGGAGGTGGCGCCGGACCGGCCGGGGTCATCTCCCCAGTTCCTGCCCAAGCTGCCCCTTAATCAGGTCACGGTCAAAGAAGTGCTGGATGGACTGCGGGAGTCCCGGGGCGCCGCCCTGGACGTAGCCCTGGCCGGTGAGCCCCGGCTGATCGCGCTCTTGAAACCCCTGGCGGAGGCCACCGACCCGGCCGGCGGTGAGGCCCTCACCCTCCAGCAACTGGTGGAAGCCTTTGCCGGGAACGGGCCTGAGACAAAGGACTGACGGGGCCGGCCGGGCCATGCTGTCCCGGCTGGAGAATGACATCTTGGGCAACGAGGCTGGGCTGCAGACCCCGGAGGCTGCCCTGACCCGGTCCAAGGATACACTGTTAAACAGTGTTTAGTCGCGGATCAAAAGTAGCCAGCCCCCAAAATCTTTCAGTCCAGTAATAATAAATTAATAGAGGAAGAAGTTGGCGGAACCGCCGTGACTTCCAAATAAGGACGGCTGTCCGGAGAGTCATTGCTGCTGAAAATGTAACCGGCGAAATCGACCAGTGGCCCTTCGTCGGCTAACTTGAGCAGCAGAGATAACTTCTTATCCGCCAGATCGACGGCAGGTTGCCATAGTCCTGACTCAAACAGATTCCAGGCATAATACTCTCCCCAGAACATGGAGCCCTGGGTGGCCAGGTAGTTGCCGGTGGGAGGTTGAGTGTTCCAGGTTATGGTCGCCCCGGTCCAGCCGTCCCCGACATGATAAAGGTCGGCGTTCGGGGGCGGATGGCCGCCATTGCCGACCACAAAAAGATAGAGCTTGGCGGCCGTGATGATATGGCCAGGCGGGATGCCGGACATGTCAAATTTCAAATAGGCCCGTCGCGTCATGGAAGTCTCATTAAACTCAGGGAAATATTGGACATACAAATCGGGCTCGCCGCCATAATTAGTATCAGGATTCTGACTTTCGACGAAAGCATCGGCATGCACTGGGATGGTGTAGACCTTGGCCAGGCCCGGGTTGGCCTGGAAGATGGTCAGCGTCAGTAACAGTGCAAAGATTAACCTCACTTTGAAAAAGAAACCGGATTTTACCATGTTGTTTCTCCTTGCAGGTTTTAAATTAAGAGAAATTATGTGGAACCTGGTTAAACCAGTTATTAACCGAGATTATGCGGCAACCTTGGCCGCCGCAGTTAAAAACGATTTTTGGGGCCTCTGGGCCCGGGAAAATCCCCCAAAGTTTTTGTTCTGGAAGCCAAATCCTTTCGTCGATGGAATTTTAGCACAACTTTCCTTAAAGAAGCAATTTTTCCCTGAATTTTGGGCATGCCCTGACCCTTAGAACCCGGATACCTCAATGCGGTCAATCCCCTCATCGGCGGGGTGTTGATCCGGGGCGAGAAGGGCATGGCCAAGTCCACCGCGGCCAGACTCATTTTCGACAGTTGTAAGCCCAGATATAGGTATAAGTCATTGAAATTGTTAGGTGGCATAGATGGGAAGGGCGGAAATGTAGTGCCAACCCATGCATCCATAAGCCTCTAAAAAGACTTGACAATCCTTTTTAATATCTGTATATTATACACATGTTCGTGCGGAATAAACGTAGTGTTGGCAGGGGCGGCGCTTACGAATATCTGCAGATCGTCCGCTCCTACCGCGAGGGCGGCAAGGTCCGGCAGCAGATCATCGGCGCCCTGGGACGGCGAGACCATTTGG
>VGSJ01000077.1 GCA_016875015.1 Deltaproteobacteria bacterium
CCCAGAATCCCTCTGCCGATCCCCAGAATATCACCAGGACCTGGCCTTCGGTAGCTGTGACCGTCGCGGTGGGGAATTCCTCTACCAGGGCAGCCTTCACCCGAGCAGCTAAGGCCAGGTCATTGAGAATCTGATGTGACTGCGGGGTGGTTTGAAAGCAGGGAAATTTTACGGCGGTTGCTATTAGCTCCGCGGCATTGTCCACCGTCATGGAACGGATGTGAATTATCTGGTCGTAGAGGTTGGGGTCCCAGATGTCCACCCCGAAACGCTGCAAGTGCCACTTGCGCCGCTCTTCATCGTTACTTGGCGGTTTTTTTCGGGCCGCTTCAGCCGACAGGTTCTCCCGCCTTATCTCTTCCGCCGCCCGGTCTTTCGGGTCGGCAATAATGCGCACCTTGAGTACATGGGGGATACCCTGCAAGAAGAAATGGCCGGTCCATCCGTGGTAGACGACGTTGTCTTTTTGCACTTGGCTCAGCAGGGCGGCGCTGATATAGGCCACATACTTTTCTTTGCCGGAAGTAAACCGCTCGAAAAACGACGGCGCATCTTGGAGGGCCCGAGCCAGCTTGATTTCCGGGATGTTGAATTCTTTGGAGGCCTCCAAGAGAGCCTCCCGGGAAATGCACTCGTAGCCCAATTTTTGGGCCACTTTTTCCGCCACTTCTTTGCCGTGGCTGTAAGAGCCACGGGAGATGGTGATGATGGACATTCTTCAACCTCCCAAGTCTTTATTAATTACCTTCCCTTCGACCCTCCCATGGCCTGGGGAGGTGCGAGGATGACAGAAGAACTCGGCCCTGGCCTTGTCCCGAAAACCCATTACATCTTCAAGTCGTCCCGGCCCCGGACACCCTGGACTCTCAGCCTCGTTTTGGGATAACACCCCATAGTTACAAGATACAAGGGGGAAGTAATCTTCACCACGTGAGAAATACCTTGGCGAATTAATGGACTGTTATGCTAAGGATAATGACCATCCTCCTATGCAAAAACCTAACCGGACACTGCTGCATTTCCCCATCCTTTCGCCAAATTATAAAGGTTATATCGGTTTCTTGAAATTGCAATCCATTGCACATCGATTTTCGGACTTTTTCTTTTTCGCAGTTTCTTTGTCGATCAACTGCTTAATGGCAGCGGCAGCCCGAACAAGATCCAGGGGCGGCAGATTTTCCACCTGGAGAGAAGGATATCTTGCCTAGATATATACCGCCCTCACCCGCGAGATATTGACATAAGAGAAAAAGGCCGGGATCATCGCCCCCGGCCTTGGTGGTCTTGCACCTAAAACCGAAAACTGAAAACCTAAAACCGTCAATTAAACGTGCCCCAGACCACTTTCTTGGGCTGGGCCGGGTGCGATAGGACGGCCAGGGCGTGCTTCAGGATGCCGGCGGCATCCAATTCGTATTTCTTCCGGAGGACGTCCTGGGTGCCGTGTTCCACGAAGATGTCGGGAATCCCCAGGCGTTTCGCCGTAACCCCGAAGAGGTCCCGGTCGGCCAGGAGTTCCAGCACGGCGCTGCCGAAGCCGCCGGCCAGGACGTTTTCTTCCACCGTCAGGATGCGGCCGTGTTGGGCCGCCAGGCTCAGGATCAGGGGTTCGTCCAGGGGTTTTATAAAGCGGACGTTGACCACGGTGGCGCTGAACCCTTGCTGGTCCAGTTCCTTGGCCGCGTCCAGGGCGGGGTAGACGGAGGCGCCCAGGGCCAGGATGAGCAGGTCCTGCCCCTCCCGCAGCACCTCGGCCTTGCCGATGGGCACCTTGCTCAAAGTGGAAGAAAAGGCCACGCCCAGGCCCCGGCCCCGGGGGTACCGGAGGGCGACGGGACCCGGGTGCTCCACCGCGGTGAAGAGCATGTCCCGCAATTCATTTTCGTCCTTGGGGGCCATCAAGATCAGGTTGGGCAGGTGGCGCAGATAGGACAGGTCGAAGAGCCCCTGGTGGGTCTCGCCGTCTTCGCCCACGACGCCGGCCCGGTCCAGGGCAAAGACCACCGGCAGCTTCTGGATACAGACGTCGTGGAGGATCTGATCATAGGCCCGCTGCAGGAAGGTGGAGTAGATGGTGGCGACGGGCCGCATCCCTTCCAGGGCCAGGCCCCCGGCAAAGGTCACGGCGTGCTGTTCGCAGATGCCCACGTCGAAGAAGCGGGTGGGGAACTCCTGGCGGAAATCCACCAGGCCGGTGCCGTCGGGCATGGCCGCGGTAATGGCCACAATCTTGGGGTCCTGCCGGGCCAGACGCACCAGGGTGTCGCCAAAGACCTGGGTGTAAGTCGGGACTTCACTGACGCTCTTTTTGGGTTCGCCGGTATCGGGATCAAATTTGCCCAGGCCGTGAAAGCCGGTGGGGTCGGTCTCGGCGGGTTCGTAGCCCTTGCCCTTGGTGGTGAGCACGTGAACCAGGATGGGCCCTTTCAAATTTTTGACATTGTTGAAGGTCTCGATCAGGTGATCCAGACGGTGCCCGTTCACCGGCCCCAGGTAGGTGAATTTGAGGGCCTCGAAGAGCATGCCCGGGGTGAAAAAGGCCTTAAAGGACTCTTCGCTCCGCTTGGCCCAGGTCACCAGATCCTCGCCGATGGCCGGCAAGGAACGCAGCAGGTTCTCCACCTGCTTTTTCAGAAAGACCATGGTGGGCCGGGTAAGTTTGCGGCTGACAAACGAGGACATGGCCCCCACGTTGGGAGAAATGGACATGCCGTTGTCGTTTAAGACCACGATGAGGTCCTTATTGAGGTCCCCGGCGTTGTTCAGGCCTTCAAAGGCGATCCCGGCCGTCATGGAGCCGTCGCCGATCACCGCGATGACGCGGTGGCGCTCCCGCTTCAGGCAGCGGGCGCTGGCGATTCCCAAGGCCGCGGAAATAGAGGTGGAGCTGTGCCCGGTGTCAAAGGCGTCGTAGCAACTCTCACCGCGCTTGGGGAAGCCGCTGAGGCCGCCGTGCTGCCGCAGGGTGTGAAACCGGTCCTGGCGCCCGGTGAGCAATTTGTGGGCATAGGCCTGATGCCCCACATCCCAGATGATCTTGTCCCGGGGGCAGTCAAAGACATAGTGGAGGGCGATGGAGAGCTCCACCACTCCCAGGCTAGGGGCCAGGTGTCCCCCCGTCCGGGCCACGGTGGAGATGATCTTCTCCCGGATTTCCTGGGCCACCTGCGGCAGTAATTCCGGCGGCAGTTTCTTCAACTCCTGGGGGTTGTTGATGTTATCCAGCAAACGCCGGATCGGAGCATCCGACTGGTAGACCTGGCGATTATCCATGCGCACCTAACCTCTCACCGGTGGGTTATGCTTAGCTTATTATTAAAAACCACCAAATTCAAGCAGTTAAAATAATTGTTATCTTAATGGGTTACCCGAGCGGGCTTTTTCGGTTAAGCGCGCCGCACCAGGAGATAGCGGGCCAGTTCCCGCAAGGGTTCGGCCCGTTCCTGAAAGGATTCCAGCGCAGTTATGGCCTCCTCCACCAGGCGTCGGGCCCACTCCCGGGCGGCCTCCAGCCCCAGCACCGCCGGATACGTGGCTTTCTGGCGCTTTTCGTCCATACCCGTCGCCTTGCCCATCTCCGCGGCTTCGCCTTCCACATCTAATAGATCATCGGTAATCTGAAACGTTAGCCCAAATTTTTCGCCATATCCGGTCAGGAACGTCACTTCGGCCCGGCTGCCGCCCCCCACCAGGGCCCCGGCCCGCACCGCGGCGGTGAGCAAGGCCCCGGTCTTGTGGCGGTGGATGGTCTCCAGTTCCTTCAGGGAGACCTGACGCCCTTCCGCCAACAGATCCAGCATCTGGCCCCCCACCATGCCCTGATAACCGGCTGCCGCCGCCACCAGCCGCATCACCTCCAGCGAAACCCCTTCCCGGCCTTCAAAACGGAGCGCGGCCGCGGCCATGGTGTGAAAGGCCTCGGTGAGCAGGCCGTCCCCGGCCAGGATGGCGGTGGCTTCGTCAAACTCCTTGTGGCAGGTGGGCTGGCCCCGGCGCAGATCGTCGTCGTCCATGGCCGGCAGGTCGTCATGGATGAGGGAATAGGTGTGGATCATCTCCAGGGCGCAGGCCACCGGCAGGGCTTCGCCCGCGTCGCCCCCCACTGCTTCCGCCGCGGCCAGACACAAAATGGGGCGCAGCCTTTTGCCGCCGACGAACAGGCTGTAGTGCATGGCCCGGCTCAACCGGAAGGCCGGCCCCCTAACCTTCGGCAAATACGCTTCCAGGGCCCGGTTGACCAGCCCCCGCCGTTCCTCCAGATAGGCCTTCAGATCCACGCCGCCCAATTCCCCTTATTACCGGTCACCCAAATCCCTGAGTGATGTGTTCAACCGATAATCTGACTTTGATCCTGAACTCCGAGTGATGATTTCTTGCTTCATACCCCCCTTTTTTAAAGGGGGGCAGGGGGGATTATAAATAAGCTCCTCATAATCCCCCTAAATCCCCCTTTAGAAAAGGGGGACTTAAAAGACCCGCCATTCGAGAAATGGCTCGATTTATACCATTACAATAATGGATCGCGACATTAGGAGGCGCCGCTGTTCTCGTCCTCCGGAAAAAGCCGGGTGAAAAAGCGCCCGGCGTCATCCTTGAGCAGGAGTTCCACCCGCTTTTCCACTTCGTCCAACTTCCGGTGACAGATCCGGACCAACTGCACCCCTTCCTCGAAGGCGCGCATGGCCTCTTCCAAAGACAGGTCGCCGTGCTCCAGAGCATCCAACACTGTTTCCAGACGCTTCAGCCCCGCCTCGAAACTTGGTTCCGGCTGTTTTTTTTCTTTAGCCATGGTGTTTTGTTCTGTTTTCCGTTTTCCGTTTTCTGTTCGGGATTTCAGGCTTTTCGGTTTTCTATAAGTCCCGTTTAATAAAGACAAAACTACTCACTACTCACTATTTTCACCTCGCAGTCCATCCGGCCCTGGGCCACCCGGACCCGGACGGCCGCGCCCTTCGAAACCAGGGTGGCATCCCGAATTACCGTTCCTTGGGGCAGCAGGGTGGCCACGGCATAGCCCCGCTTCAAAATGGCCAGGGGATTGAGCTGGTCCAACTGGCTCAGACGGTATTCCAGGCGCCGGCGGGGTTCGGTCTGGCGCCGGCGAAAGCTCTGGCCCAGCATCTGGGCCGCCTGGGCCAGCCGCTGCCGGGCCGAGGCCAGGGTCCGGCGGGGACTCAGCAGAAAGAGGCGGGAGGTGGCGAGCCTCAAGGCCTGGTCCTGGTGGGTCACGAACCTATGGGCCCGCCGCACCAGCGCCTCGGCCTTGTCATCCACCTTGAGGCGCAGGTCCACCAGGGATCGGCGCACGTCCGGCAGCCGCCGGACCATCAGGTACAGGTGCTGGCGGGCCATGTCCCGGCGCCGGGCCAGGGCGCCGGCCAGGGTGACGCCCAGGCGGGCCAGGCGGCGGTTCAACTCGGCCTTATCCGGCGCCACCAGCTCCACCGCGGCGCTGGGGGTGGGAGCCCGCTTATCCGCGACAAAATCGGCAATGGTAAAATCCACTTCGTGCCCCACCGCCGAGACCACCGGGATGGGACAGCGGTGGATGGCCCGGGCCACCACTTCTTCGTTAAAGGGCCACAAATCTTCCAGGGAGCCGCCCCCCCGGGCCAGGACGATGACCTCCACCCCGGGATAGGCGCTCAGGTCGTTCAGGGCTTGGGTGATTTCCCCGGCGGCCTCCGCCCCCTGGACCTTTACCGGGTAAATCAGCACTTCCGCGTTGGGGAAGCGCTGCCGCAAGAGACGCAGGAAATCCCGGACCGCCGCCCCGGTGGGCGAGGTGACCAGGGCAATTTTGCGGGGGAGAAACGGCAACGGTTTTTTCAACTCCGGGGCAAACAGCCCCTCATCCTTAAGCCGGGTTTTCAGGACCTCAAAGGCCTGGGCCAAGGCCCCCTGCCCCAGGGGTTCCAGGTAATCCACCACCAGCTGATATTCGCCCCGGGTTTCGTACACCGTGAGGCGCCCCCGGCACAGGAACTGGCTGCCCTCCTGGGGCTTGAAACGCATATGCTGGTGGCTGCCCTTGAACAGCACCGCCCGGAGTTGGGCGTTGGCGTCCTTGAGGGTGAAGTAGTAGTGGCCGCTCAGGGGCTGCCTGAGATTGGAGACCTCGCCGCTCACCCAGACTAAGGAAAAAAAAGTCTCCAGGCGGTCCCGGACCTCCCGGTTGAGGGCGCTCACCGTATAGATGTGGGGCAATTCCTGGTTCATCGAATTATAGATTTATATCATATTCCTTGGGGCGCCGGGAGAAATTTTCACCGGAGGCGCCCGCCGGAACAGTGCCGACGTAAATGTAGGGTGCGTCCTACGCACCATCAAGTGGCGCGTGAGACGCGCCCTACTACTACTGCACAGGCTGAAAGCCTGTGCCACCAATTTTTTCAAGGCTGAGCGCGGCTGGCGGTTTTAGTCAGTCAAAAAGGGCGGGGCCACCCGGCATACAGCGCCAGGCCCAGCCAGGCCCAGTTGTTGGCGTAGTAGTGGTCCGGGGCCTCGAAGTAGGCCCGGTCGCCGTCCTCATGGTAGAAGGAAAGGATTTTAAGCGCCATCTCCCGGGCAAAGTCCCGGTCGCCGGCGGCCAGGGCCCCGGCCAGCACCCCGGCATAGAGCACCGGGCTTTCATAGTCCACCGCGGGGGAGCCGTCAAAGTTATAGACCGCCGGCAGCCGTCCGTGGGCCTGCCACTGGGATTTGAAAAACGGCAGGAATTTATCCTGGAGCAGGCGGGCCGCCCGGGGGTCCCCGAACCACAGCCCATCCAGGGCCAACCGGAAGGGGAGCCGCACCGCCTCCCAGCCGAAGCGGGTGTCTTTGCCCGGCGCCGGACTGAGGCGGCCGGCCGCGTCCACCCGGCACCAGTCGGGAAACAAACCCACCCCGGCTTGGCCTCCCAGACCCTGGGTCAGCTGCCCCAGCAGCTTATAGGTATCCCCCCGGAGACGGACCCACCGGGAGCGATTAGTTGCTGCTTCGACATCCGGTTCTCGGGGCGGCGCCCTCCCCCCCCCGAGGCGTTCAGCGCCATTCTGACGGTCGGTTGCGCCTGAGATAGACGCAAACAGATGATACGCGGCCGGAGAAAAGTACGAGGGGTTCATCAGGTAGGGCGGCTGCGGCTCATGCCAGTTGCCCGGGGTGAGGAGCAAATCGCCCTCGGGGAGGGCCACCACTTCCTTGGCCAGGATATCCGCCTGCACCCGGCGGGCCTCCTCCAGGTAGTCCGGGAGGCCGGAAGGGGCCCGCCACCCCAAGCGGTGCGCCAGGACCAGGGCCAGGGCGTAATCCAGGTCGCCGTCGGTGGCGCTGTTGGCATCCAGCACCCCCCAGGAGCCGTCCGGGAGCCGGCCCCAGCGCCAGGACAGCAGGCGGTCGCCGTGAGCCCGGCCCCGGGAGAGATTTTCATAAGTCCATAAATAGACCCGGTTGAATACCGTGGCGTCATTGGCCCACACGGCCCGGAGCAGGGCGTAGGCCTGGGCCTCGGAGATGGCGCCGCCGCTCTCCTCCGGGATGCTGACCTGGCCGTCGCTCTTGATGAAGTGCCGGCAGTAGCTCTGCCAGGAGGTCGTGAGCACGCTCTCCAAGCGGGCCTTCGACGGGTCCGGTTGGCAGGCGAGGCAGAGCCCGGAGAGGAGGACAATCAGAATAAGGTGAATTTTTCTCATGATCACCGCCGGCACAGGCTGGAAAGCCTGTGCCACCGTAATCTTTGCGCCGAGGCTTGGCACAAGCGGGGACGCCCGCTACGGCTCGTTGAATGTGCTTTCATGCCTTTTTCGCACCTTGTCACTAATAGGGACCGCATGCAAGGATAATCTCCAAAAGGCCGGTTGCATTGGCCCTGGCGGGCCGGAGCCCGCGTTTGGCATGGCTATTAAATACCGGTTATAAGAGACCAGTTACTCATGGGCCTTTGGCCCACCCGTAAGGCCTGAAAAGTTGGTATTGGCTGGCGGCACAGCCTTTCCAGGCTATGCCGCCAGCCCCGGTAAGATACCGGCGCCACCAGGAACTTTTCGGACCAGGGGCGAAGGTAAGAAAAATTCTGACAAAGGAATCGAAAATTCCCCGACTTCCCCCCTTGCGGCGCTCATGCTATAGTCATAACGTTAGCCGCAGAGGGCGGCGGTTTTCCATGACGTGGGGCATTGGGTACTGGGTGCATAACCCATCATTTGGATAATAAAAGGACATAACCATGATTGAAATCCGCTTTCATGGCCGCGGCGGCCAGGGCGCGGTGACTTCGGTGGAACTGCTGGCCCTGGCGGCCATTGAGGAAGGGAAGTATGCCCAGGGTTTCCCCAGTTTCGGTCCGGAGCGCCGGGGCGCCCCGGTGCTGGCCTTCTCCCGGGTGGATGACAAGCCCATCAAGCTCCGGTGCAAGATCGTCAAACCCGACGTGGTGGTGGTGCTGGACGCCTCCCTGCTGGCGATTCAAAAACCCGCCAATGACTTGAAGGAAGGCGGCATCATCATCCTCAACACCAACAAGAGCGCCGCGGAAATCCGCCAGGAGTATGGCTATACGCACACCCTGGCCCTGGTGGACGCCAACAAGGTCGCCCGGGAGGTCCTGGGGGTGCCCATCGTCAACACCACCATGATCGGGGCGTTGTTGCGCGCCACCGGCGTCGTCCAGGTGGAGACGATGGAGCCCCCTCTGAAGGAACGCTTCGGGCCCCTGGCGGTCAAAAACTTCAACGCCCTGAAAGTGGCTTATGAGCAGACCACTATTGAGGAGCGACGGTCGTGAGCAAAGCATGGGATCAGGTAACCTGGCAGGAGATTGAGGTCGGCGGCGTCTTGACCGAGCCGGGCTCGGCCCGGAACTACAACACCGGGGATTGGCGCTCGTCCCGCCCGGTGTGGGACAAGACCCGCTGCATCAAGTGCGGCATTTGCTGGACGGTGTGTCCCGAGGCCGGCATCTCCGAGGACGCGGACGGCTATTTTGAGATGAACACCTATTGCAAGGGCTGCGGCATCTGCGTCAAAGAATGCGTCACCGGCTGCATCGAGATGGTGGTGGAGGAATCATGATGGCCCATAAGAAGCGAGTCGGCATGGAAGTCTCTATTGCGGTGAGCCATGCGGTGCAGCTGGCTCGGGCCGAAGCCATCGCGGCGTATCCCATCACCCCCCAGACCCACATCGTGGAGCACCTTTCTTCCCTGGTGGCCAACGGCGATTTGGAGGCGGAATTCGTCACGGTGGAATCCGAGCACTCCGCCATGAGCGCCTGCATCGGCATGTCCGCCGCAGGGGTCCGGACCTATACCGCCACCAGTTCCCAGGGGCTGGCCCTGATGAATGAAATCGTGTTCATTACCTCGGCCATGCGGCTGCCCATCGTCATGACCGTGGCCAACCGGGCCCTGTCCGGCCCGTTGAGCATCTGGAACGACCACAGCGACATCATGGCGGCCCGGGACATCGGCTGGATTCAGATCTTCACGGAGAACGGCCAGGAGGCCTTCGACCACAGCATCATGGCCTTCAAGATCGCCGAAGACCATCGGGTGCTCCTGCCCACCATCGTCAACCTGGATGGCTTTATCCTCACCCACGTGGTGGAAGCCCATGAAATGATGGACCAGAAAACCGTGGACCGTTTCCTGCCGGAGTTTAAGCCCTACCACAAGCTGGACCCCCAAAAACCCGTGACCATGGGCGCCTTTGCCATGCCGGAACTTTTTACCGAGTGCAAGATGGCCCACCAGATGGCCCTGACCAACTCCTACGGCCCCATCCTGGAAGTCTGGCAGGAGTGGGGCAAACTCACCGGCCGCCATTACCAACCCGTGGAGACCTACCGCACCGAGGGGGCCAAGGTGATTATCATGATGATGGGCTCCCTGGGCCAGGTGGCCGAGGTTGCGGTGGACGCCATGCGGGATCAGGGCATACCCGTGGGGCTGGTGAAAATCCGGTTGTGGCGGCCCTTCCCCTTTGCGGACTTGCGGGCCGCCCTGGCCGGCGCCGAGATCGTCGTGGTCTGCGATCGGGCCCTGTCCCTGGGCGGCGCGGCCGGGCCGGTTCTGGCGGAAGTGCGCAGCGCCATGTACCCCCTGGCCGTCAAACCCCAGATCCTCGGGTACACCGTGGGTTTAGGGGGCCGGGACGTGCAGCCCGAGGCCTTTGAGGAACTGGTGCGGCACGCCCAGGCGGAAGTCAAGCAGGGACCCAGCCAGGAATATTATATTTATGGGGTAAGAGGCTAATGGAAAAGTTTGGATACGCGGAAAGTACAAAATTTGATACGTACGCCTCGCGCATGATGCCCCGGGATGAGTTCTTTACCTCGGGCCACCGGTCCTGCCAGGGCTGCGGCGAGGCCCTGGCCGTGCGGTGGGCCTGCAAGGCCATCGGCAAAAACGCCATCATCGCCCACGCCACCGGCTGCATGGAGATCGTGTCCTCGGGCATGCCCCAGACCGCCTGGATGCATCCCTGGATTCACGTGGCCTTCGAAAACACCTCGGCGGTGGCCTCCGGCATCGAAGCCGCCCTGAGGGTCCTGGAACGCAAGGGCAAACTCAAAGGCCCCCTCCCCAAGGTGGTGGCCATGGGGGGCGACGGCGGCACCAGCGACATCGGCCTCCAGTCCCTCTCCGGGGCCCTGGAACGCAACACCAATTTCACCTACATCTGCTGGGACAACGAAGCCTATATGAACACCGGCATCCAGCGTTCCAGCGCCACCCCCTTCGGGGCCATGACCACCACGTCCCCTCCCGGGAAGCGGAGCATCGGCCAGAGCACCTGGAAGAAAGACATGGTGGCCATTGCCGTGGCCCACGGGATTCCTTACGTGGCCACCGCGTCCCCGGGGTACCTCTTCGACCTGTACTTCAAGGTGAAGAAGGCCGTGGAGACCCCAGGGCCGGCTTATATCACTATCCTGTCCACCTGCCCCACGGGCTGGCGCTCGGCCACGGACCTGTCGGTGCGCCTGGCCCGGCTCGCCACTGAAACTGCGGTCTTCCCCTTGTTTGAAGTGGTGGACGGCAAGTACCGGCTCACGGTGGAGCCGCCCAAAATCCGGCCCATCCGGGATTATCTCAAACCCCAGGGCCGCTTCCGGCACCTCCGGGACCACGAGGTGGAATTCATCCAAAAGCAGACCCTGGCCAGATATAAACTGCTGCTGGACAAATGCCAGGCCCCCTTCCCGGAATTCGCCCCGGTGCACCTACCTGAAGGAACTTGATGATGACCAGCCAGCAAAAACTTGAAACCATCTTGTCCCGTTATGAGGGAGTGGCTGCGGACCTGATCCCTGTGCTCCAGGATGTTCAGGACGAATTTAACTACCTCCCCAAAGACGAATTGAAAATCGTGGCCGGGCGGCTGCAAGTCTCCCTGACCCGGGTTTACAGTGTGGCCACTTTTTTCAAGATGTTCTCCCTGGAGCCCCGGGGCAAGCATCTGATCCGGGTCTGCCTGGGCACCGCCTGCCACCTGCGGGGCGGCCAGCACCTGGTGGAAACGGTGGGGCGCCGCCTGAACGTGGAGCCGGGTCATGCCACCGAGGACTTGCAATTCTCCCTGGAAACCGTGGGCTGCCTCGGGTCCTGCGCCCAAGCCCCCTTGATGATGATTGACGCCAAGTACTTCGGGCGCATGGCTGTCGACAAGGTCCCCAAGATCTTAAAACCTTACAAACAATAAGAGCTGAGACACGGATATGCCTAAGTTTGAATCCATGAACCACCTGGAGGAATACCGGGGCCGACTTCTCAGCAGCCGGAATCCGCAGGAGCCCCAGGTTCTTGTATGTGGCGGCCCCGGCTGTTTGCCCGTGGGGAGTGAAGAAGTCGCCGCGGCTTTCCAGGCGGAGCTGAAGCAGCGAGGGCTGAATGGCAAGGTCGTCCTCAAGGAGAGCGGCTGCCAGGGGTTGTGCGCTAAGGCCGTCAAGGTCATGTTTCGGCCCCAGGAGATCGCCTATCAGCAGGTGACCGCCGAGGATGTCCCGGAAATCGTCGAGGAAACCCTGGTCAAAGGCAAGATCATCGATAAGTTTTGCTACCAGGACCCCGACGACGGTTCCGTCAAAGCTTACAAGTCCAAAGTGCCTTTCTACCAGGGACAGCGTCTCATCGTGTTGGGCAAAATGGACCTCATCGACCCCACCAGCTTGGACGATTACCTGGCGGCCGGCGGCTATCAGGCCCTCCAAAAAGTCTTTGACGGCATGAGCCCTGAGGCCGTCATCGACGCGGTGGAGCGGTCCGGTCTGCGGGGGCGCGGCGGCGGCGGCTTTCCCACCGGGCGCAAATGGCGTCTCTGCCGACAGGCGCCCGGGGACATCAAATATCTTATCTGCAACGGGGACGAAGGCGACCCCGGGGCCTTCATGGACCGGGCCGTTATGGAAGGCGACCCCCACGCCGTCCTGGAAGGGATGATCATCGGGGCTTACGCCATCGGCGCTATACAGGGCTATATCTACGTGCGCCACGAATATCCCCTGGCGGTGAAGCGCCTGGCCCTGGCCATCGACCAGGCCCGGGACGCGGGCCTCCTGGGAGCCGACCTCCTGGGGTCCGGCTTCAGCTTTGACGTGAAGATCAGCAAGGGCGCCGGCGCCTTTGTGTGCGGCGAAGAGACCGCGCTCATCGCCTCCATGGAAGGCGATATCGGCGAACCCCACCCCCGGCCGCCCTATCCCGCGGTCGCCGGCCTCTGGGGCAAGCCCACGGTGATCAACAACGTGGAAACCTGGGCCAACATTCCGGCTATCATGAGCCACGGCCCTGAATGGTATGCCGCCATCGGCACCGAGAATAGCAAGGGCACCAAGGTCTTCTCCCTGGTAGGCGCGGTGAACCACACCGGCCTGGTGGAAGTGCCCATGGGCACCACTCTCAGGCAGATGGTCTATGATCTGGGCGGCGGCATCCGCGGCGGCGGGGAATTTAAAGCGGTCCAGACCGGCGGCCCCTCCGGCGGCTGCATTCCCAAGCAGTTTCTGGACCTGCCGGTGGACTACGACAGCCTCCAATCCGTGGGCTCGATTATGGGCTCCGGCGGCATGATCGTCATGGACGAAACCAGCTGCATGGTGGACGTGGCCCGCTACTTCCTGTCCTTCCTCCACGACGAGTCCTGCGGCAAGTGCACCCCCTGCCGGGAAGGCACTAAGCACCTGTTGGAGATACTCACGGAAATCACCAACGGCAATGGCACGGAAGAGCACATCCCTCTGATGGAAGAGCTATGCGACGCCATGGCCGCGGCGTCCCTCTGCGGCTTGGGCCAGAGCGCGGTCAACCCGGTCCTCAGCACCTTGAAATACTTCCGGGAGGAATACGAAGCCCATATCCGGGAGAAAAAATGTCCGGCGTTGGTCTGCCGGCCCCTGTTGAAATACACGGTTGACCCAGAAACCTGCACCGGATGCCTGGCCTGTGTCCGGGAATGCCCGGCGGACGCCATCCACGGGGAAGCTGCCGAACCGCACCTGATCGATCAGGAACTCTGCGTCAAATGCGGCATGTGCCACGCGGTCTGCAAATTCGACGCAGTTAAGGTAGAGTCATGAAAAACGATTCAGTGAGTCTGACCATCGACGGCAAACCGGTCCAGGCCCCGGCGGGGACCACGCTCCTGTTGGCGGCCAAAGATAACGGCATCGACATTCCCACCCTGTGCTACCACCCGGAACTCAAACCCGAGGGCCACTGCCGCCTGTGCGTGGTGGAAATCGGCGCCGCGCCCAGCACCCGCCTGGTGAATTCCTGCACCTATCCGGTGGAGCCCGGGTTGGTGGTGCAGACCGCGTCGGCCAAGGTCCTGGCTTCCCGGCGGATGGTGCTGGAGCTCCTCATGGCCCAGGCGCCGGCCGCGGAGATCATCAAGCAGATGGCTGCCGACCTGGGCGTCATCGAAACCCGGTTCACCAAGGGGGACCCTGCGGCCCGCTGCATCCTGTGCGGCCAGTGCGTCCGCACCTGCCGGGAGGTGGCGGGGGTGAGCGCCATTTCCATGGCCTTCCGCACCCCGAAAAAGCGGGTGGCCACCCCCTTCAAGGAGGAGTCCGAGGCCTGCATCGGCTGCGGCTCCTGCGTCTTCATCTGCCCTACCGGCACCATCGCCTACACCGAAAAGGACGGCATCCGCACCGTGTGGGGCCGGAAATTCGAACTCCAGCCCTGCGCCAAATGCGGCAACTACATCGGCCCCAAGGCCCAACTGGAACACTGGGCCAAACTCACCGGCGACCCGGTGGAGAGTTTTTATACCTGCAAGGATTGCCGATAAGCATTTTGGGGGAGGACCGGGGGCATTTTTCGTAAGAGATTCCCCCGCCCTCTCCCAAACCCCCACCCAACCCCCGCATAATACGAAGTTGGAGTCAAAAAACCTTGAATATTCATGTCATTCTGAACGGAGCGCAGCGGAGTGAAGAATCTCGGCGGCTTAAAAAGAGAGATTCTTCGCTGTGCTCAGAATGACAAAATAGTCTCTTGATTGCTCGTTGGCATAAAATAGTAGATTATAGCGTTTGCCATAAATTCCTTCCCCTTGGATGTTCTCAAATCCCCCTTTTTCAAAGGGGGACTTTCCCAGCAATTCTCTGTAGTTCCCCCCTTTTCTAAAGGGGGGTTAGGGGGGATTAGAATGATTCCGCTATCGGAAAAAACTTTTGGCAATCGCT
>VGSJ01000078.1 GCA_016875015.1 Deltaproteobacteria bacterium
CCGTCTCTTTCTCTGTTTTCGTGCTGAACGCTTTTTCCCTTTTGAGTAAGTAATAAGTTCGAGTTTCTCGCCATATTGGGCAATGACTTGCTTGCGCAACTCTTCACGTTTTGAGGGATCAAGTCCAAATGTACTTTTGGAATAATCCCAATCGCGTTTACGGATAAGATCACGATCCAATTTATTGTCACACTCGTCACAAAGGTTTAAATCATTGACAGGAAGATATCGGTCGCAGCCATAGCACTGACTATCTGCAAAGTCCCAGAAATCATCGTCAATGTCCAATGTTGAGTTAGTAAGCTGGCATTCTCTGAGTTCGGTCAGCTGTACGTCATCAATCGTGACCTCGCCACAAATGGGGCAAACCCGTCCTCCTTCGAAATGAGGTCCAGATGAACCTTCGGGCATGCTGACCGAACCGACATCGCAATTGAAAACGTGATGACATCTCTTACATTCAAAGGTGATTAACATCTAAACTTCCATCATAATCGGTTTGAATTTATGCTAAGAGGGGTAATTGCATGAAACATGATACAGCATTTCGAGGTGCTTTCTCACTTCGGAGAGGTTGCAAGCTTCTATCCCGGGAACCTTATTCCCATTTCGTGGAAACATGATAGCATATATTGCGTCGCAGAGGATTGAAAAAGCGGTAAAAAAACTGGGTGCATTTTGGGTGCAAACTGCACCCAGAATTTGGTCAAAAATAAGCATTTATGAACAGCCCTGACCATTGCGAAATAGGCAGGATGCGGCTAAAATAAAGGCCAAGCCGGCATAGCTCAGTGGTAGAGCAGCTGATTCGTAATCAGCAGGTCCGGGGTTCGACCCCCCGTGCCGGCTCCAGTGAAATCAAGGGGTTAGCTTTACTGGCTGACCCCATTTTTTATCAGGGATAACTCAGGGATAACCAAGGTGCAGAAAAATACTGTTCTTGATGGTGAACCTGCTGGCGTGGTGGAAGAAGCCGATGGATCAGAAAGCACCTTAACAGACAGACCAATGGATTGACCACCTTAGAGGACATCTACCTGGCCTCCGCCGGCCAGTTTAGCCCACCTGGGCCTCAGCTGTCTGCCCTCCTGCGCTTGCCCAACTGTTGCGCCCGCCCTCATAGAAGCACGCCCACACGCCGCCACTGCAACCATCTGGCACGCTATGGTGTTGACCATCAAAGAGTGGGCGGTGTCACTCTGTGGCAATCATGGAACCTGTCCCCTACGGTAGCCATCCCCCACCGGATCACAACGGATTGGCCCCAAGTTCCAGCTCGCACCCCCCAGCCCAGCGCCAGCGCCCGGCCCCCACGCCTACGCTGTGATCGCATGACGAAAAAAGAAAACCCGGGGACCGGAGTCCCGCCCCCCCCATATAAAAGGTTCGCTGTGGAAATTTTTTGATTTTTTCGATGCGTAAAAATACTTGTCCGAATTGAGCGATTCAACCCCGGTTCATAGCTATTTTTTTTGAGGTGGTCATTTTCTTAGATCGCTTTAAGACCAAAAAAGATTCTTGTACTTGGCCTCATTTTTTTATCCCGCTTCCTGCTTCCCGCTGCTCTTTTTCCCTTTTTACATCAAATCCAAGGTACGCCTCTCGTTCATCCATAGTCAGTTCTCGAGGTGTTGGAGGCTCTGGAAGATTGGGATAAGTCTGGTTTTGCTCAGGCTTAGGCCGGCGGACTTCCGGCTTTTTCTGCACAGGCGCAATAGGGTATTGGCGATCAAGCAATCCCATGGCAGTAAGGCCGCCGGCGCTTCTTAAAATCTTCGATATTTCTTGATGTTCTCTTATTTCTGCAATATCCAGGGCAGTTATATTGTTTTGTGTGATATTTACCTCAGCACCATGTTTGAGTAAGCTTCTTATGATGCTGCTATGACCTCTTTGGGCGGCTCGCATTAAAGCCGGATAGCCTTCTTTATCTTTAAGGTTTGGGCTAACCCCTGCATTGAGGAAAAGCTCCACAATGAAAACATCACCAGCATAAATTCGTTCAAAAAAAACCTGTTCGTTGAAGGGAATGTTCATCTCTAATAATTTTGTGCGAGCGCCTTCTGGCCCTTGCCCACTTAGCATAATGAAGACAATGCCAAACAACGCTCCTATCAAAACAGCCCCGATAAGAAAAAGTTTGAAGTTTTTAGGCGTGGTAGGATGAGGCTGAGTAGTAGATTGATTGTTGCCATGCGAAATTATCACTGCCTCCTGCTCGGGTTTTTGGCCTTTCACCTCTTCAAAATCAATTATTTTATCAATGGTTTCATGTCCAATGTCTTGATTACTGTTGTGCTCACTTATATCCTTATCATTTTCCTCATGTGGTTGTAGGGCTACACCTCTTTCAGCTTCCTTATTATTGGTTATCTTTTTTGTAGCTTGGAATTTTTTCCATAACCAAATGCAGAGTGCAGCAGTTCCGCCTAATACTGCTCCGACAAGGGCTCTTGCAACCGGGTCATCGTGTGGCATCTTGCATCTCCATCTTGAGCTATGTAGAGGGTTCGGGTGTCCCTTCGGTCCTGACGTGGAGGTTGACGGCCTTCAAGTTGGATTTAATGCCCCGAACCTTGGTCAGGTTTGTCATCTTCCATAAGTAGCCAGGGCACTGGGCACCCCTCCGCCTCGTTCGCCGCCCGCAGCAGAGCCCGGGCCAGCTTCCTCGCCTGCTTGGGACTCAGGGGCACTGACTGTCTTATCCCCCCCATTTCCGCCAGCGCCTGCACCATCACTTCCCACTCGCCGGGGGTCCATATCACTAAGATTGAGGGGCTCCGGCTCTTGTTTGGGTCCTGTCGGACCTGGACCATGCTGGGCCGCATGTGCCGCCTCCTTGGTTCTTGGCTGGCACCTTTTCGGGTACCACCATGATGGCTCAAAATAATTCCCTCTGCTGATTGGCCAAGGCCGTTGGCCATGCCTCCCCCGGGCTACTATTAAGTTCCTGCCGCTTCCTCAATCCCTTTGGCCACTTCCTCTGGCTTTCGGGCTATCGCATATATCCAATTTCCAAAACTCCCCTCGGCGTTGACCGCTTCTACCCATCGTCTGGCAGCCTGAACCTTCACCTCTGTTAAGGGGTCATAGCCCTTCATTTCCAGGATCAGGTATCTGGCTGGTTCCCCCTCGAGGCGGATGATGAAGTCTGGCACGTAGTCATGGGGCTGGCCATTGTGCAGGTAAGGGATGGCGAAGCCCAGGCCGGCGTTTTTCACAAAGGCCACCACCAAAGGGTGATTGTCAATCACATAAGAAGCCGATTGCTCCCACCGCCCGGTGTCCATGACTGCATAGTTCAGGTGGCTGTGGACGATCTCTCGCACATCTCTACTGGTCCAAAAATCCACCTCGGCAGTTGAACCAGGGCCCCGGGTTACCTCATACCTGGGAACCTCTGGTGCCTCTCCCTGGGAAGCATCTGGCTTAACCGCCTCCACCAGCCGTTCTATGACCCAGCCATAGTAGGGTGAGAGGAACACATGTAATTTTTTCGCCGGGGGAATGGGGCGAATTTTCTCATTCAGGTAACGCTCGGCGATCTTGGCAATCTGAGGGAATAAGACATGGGGCGGAGCTTCGCAGGAAGGCTGAGCCGCATAGTCCCTGGTTAGGTCCCTGGCCAATTCAAAAACCAACTCCTGGAATCGGCGACCCATAAGGAAGGGGTCAAGATCAACTTTCTCCGATTTGCCCGGCCCCATCAGTGAAGGCCGCCCTTGGTTATTCACCAACCCGGCTTTCATCTGAACTTCCGGCGGAATATTCGTGGGGTCCAGGGTCAGGGAAGCCACGGCATCCCAATCCACCGTCACCCGGTTACGGATTGCCTGGCGGTAGCCTTCCAACCGGGGGTATTTGATTTCAAACTCCACCTTGGCCGGAACCGCATAGACCCGGTGACGCTTCACCCGAGGGGGTTGACCCCCGGTTTGACTCGCCTTGAAGGGGATAACCTCGAAGGGCACGCCAAAAACCTTGGCCACTTCTTCCGAGAGCTTGCCGTTTTCTCCCACCTCATAACTCGTGCGTCTCAGACCCCGGCCCACCACCTGTTCACACAGAAGCTGCGACATGAACGGCCTCAGGCCCACGATATGGGTAACTGTGGTACAATCCCACCCCTCGGTGAGCATCCCTACGCTGACAATGCAGCGCACATCCCGGCCCGGAGGGTGCAGGGGCCGTTTCAGCTTTTCGGCCAGCTCTTCAAAGCCCTCGGGGTAAATGGACCGCCCTTGCCGATCCTGGGGCCAATCCATCCGGCCCACGGTGTCCAGGGTCAGCCGCATCCAGGAGGACTCGGCGCTCTTGGCCTCCCCGGTATCCGTCTCTTGTACCACTTTGGAGTCCACCCGGATGGTGTTCACCCGCCCATTACCGTTGACGAACCCTTCAATATTGGCCGGCGGCACCCCGGTGGGCGGCTGGTTTTCTCCCAGCCACTCATAAATCACCTTGGCGATCTTGGTGTTCTTGCAAACCAGAATGAACACCGGTGGGCGGGGGTCATCCTTCACCCGCTCCCACTCCTGGCGCATTTCTTCCCATAGCCCGGCGAGCATGGCGATGGGCGTGTTCGCCCATTTAAGGATGGCCTCAGGCTTGGCGCTCCCTTTCTTGCCGCCCTTCTCCGCTGGGGTGAGCTTGGGGAGAATCCACCGCCAGATATTGAAGTAGCCGGGAATTTCGGCCCCGGTGGTGTCCCGCACCGCCAGTTGGGGAATCTTCACCAGGCCGGATTCAATGGCGTCCGTCAATCCAAAATCGCTCACCACCCAGGGAAAGGTGCGGTTGGTTTCCTGTCCCACCCTCCCCAGGTAATAGGGAGTGGCGGAAAGATCCACGCAAAAGTTGATGCCTCGGAGCTTGTGAATCCGATCCAGGCCGTCTATCCAAACTGTGGCTTCCTTGAAAAACTCTTCGCTTTCCTCTTCCCCGCCAAAGGTTTCTTCTTCTGTCTCATCCGCCTCCGGGCGGCGTATACGGTAAGCGTGGTGAGCCTCATCATTAAATACCAGAATGTTCTGCTTGCCTCCCACCTCCCGGCCCAGCACCCGGTTCACCAGAGCTGTGTCGCTCTCCACGTATTTCACCGATTCCACAAAAACCTTTTTGAGGTTCCCTTGCCTGTCCCGATTTTCCTCCAGGACCGTGAGCAGCGCCGCCGCCACCTGCCGGTCCAGCTCCTTCGCCGTCAGGTAGCGCCTCCCCCTGGCCGTGGTGGTCTTGGCTCCGATGGTGATGGTTTCCCTGATCCTTACCGGCACTCCCGCCTTGACCACCTTGCCGCTGGCGCCGCCGGTCTGGATTCCCTGGGGCTCAAAGACGTGCCAGTTGGTCACCAGCACTCGCCCTTTGGTCAAGTCCGCCATCAGGTGGGGTGCCACCAGGTCCCTGGTTCGGTACAGGCTGGCCTCCCCTTCATTGGGGTCCAGTTCTTTCAGGCGGCTGCGGATGGTGACATTGGGGCAGACCACCAGCACCACATCGGAGAATCGGGCGTCACCCCGGTCGTTCACCTTGTTCAGGATGCTCCAGGCCGCCACCATCGCCATCACCGTGGTCTTGCCCGCTCCGGTGGCCATCTTGCAGGCATAGCGCCGGAAGGCCTGGTAACCATTGGCTTGACGTTCTTCTCCCGGTTCATCCAGAGGCACGTCAAGGCCCTGGAGAAAATCGGCCCGGGCCTCGGTCAGGAAGATAATGGTTTCCGCCGCCTCCACTTGGGCAAAGAAAAGGGGTTGCTGCCGCCCCTCCCGCCGCCAATAGTTCAGGAGTTCCAGGCTGGTCCGGCTCACTCCCGGCCAGCTCTGCTCCCGCCAGGCTTTCAGTTGCTTTCGGATGCGGTTGACCAGGACCAGGGGTTCCCACCTGCCCCTGGCCTCATGCTCTCCCTGGCTCTGCGGCGCCCTGGGGTCCCGGTAGAAGTAACCGGCCTCTCTCCGACCTTCCTGCAATTCCGGCGGCTGTCCCTCATCCAGGCGCCAGTGCTGCGCCGGCTCTTCATAAGGGGAGTTCAGAATCGGTTCGGGGACCTCGAAGTTATTCATCCTTCCGCCTCCGCCAGGTTCTTGACCACCAGCAGTTCGTTGCCCCGGTCGTCAATCACCTTCACGGCCACCTGGCCATGCTCCCCGGCCTCGAAGGGGGCGCTCAGCTTTCCCGCCAGGTGATCCCACACCGATTCCTCATAGGTCCCCTTGAGGGCCTTTTTCAAGCTGTCCCAGGCGCTGGTGCGGGGGAAAAAGGCCTGGCCCACATGGAAGCACAGGCCGTTGTAATCCGTGTCCAGCAACCAGGCGGGCACGTCATCCCCCTGGCGGTGCATGGTTTCCATGGTGGCCGGGTCGAACACGTCCAGGCCCAGGAGTTCTGCCTGGTAGCGCACCGGTTCCCCCGCTTTTTCGGGATGGACCCGGCGCAGTTTGACTTCCGGCAAGCCGCAGACGCTGAAAATCTGGCTGGAGCGCATATTCTTGAGCAGGTCGCCCATCATCAGGTCCGGGGTGGCCTGGACGTAGGTGGCGGCAATCCCCACCACCGCCTCGCAGTGGTCCACCAGTTGCCGGGCGTTGGGCTGGATGGCGAAGCCGATGACGTAAAGGTGGCGGTAGCTCTTGTTGTGGGCTTCCCGGGCCGCCTCGTTCACCAGCTTTTCACTCACCGCCCCATTTTCCGGGCCAAAGACCAGGGCCACGGCAGCCTCCTTGCTACCGCTCAGCAAGGGAGAGGTCAACGTAGTCACCATGTCTGGCTCATCTTGCTGCCCATTAGCGGTTGATGGCCCTGCCACGATCGCCTCCACCGACAAAGACAGGGTCTTGGCCGGGAGACGGATATTTTTGAGGGTTACGGTCTTACCGCCGCCCACGTGCAAAACCGGGGATTTCCGTAGCACCTCCAGCATCCGGTCGGTAAAGGAACCATGCTCCTCCTGGCTCTCGCCTTCGCCGGCCCCTTCCTCCCAATCCATGGGGGCCGGGATGGTGGCCTCCACGCAAAAGGGGCCGGTGACCCGGGTAATGTTCTTAACCACTTCGGGGCGGTCCACCAACACTTCTTCTTCGGGCGGCTCGTTCTTAGCGATGGATTTGAGGGTAACGTGGGGCACGATGCCGCCCACCTCTTCGCCCTTGCGGTTCTGCTTGCGGAGATAGACGAATCCGCCCACCGGTCCCCGGGTTTCATCCTTGAGTTGATAGTAAGGGAATGTGGCCGTGAGTAGCCGCTGCCGGGATAGGGCCAGGGGAACCCGGCTCACGTCCATAGTAATCCAGCGCCGGCCCCACTGCTCCGCCACGTAAGCCGTGGTGCCGCTGCCGCAGGTGGGGTCCAACACCAAGTCACCGGGGTCACAGGTCATCAATAAGCACCGTTGAAGGACCTTTTCAGAAGTCTGAACTGCATAGAGCTTTTCCAGTTTTCTTTTAAAGCCACCCAGTTGCGTATCGAGCCATATATCATTTAATCGAGGAAGTTTAGTGGTATCTAAATAGTTTTTGAAAAACAATCTCTTCCCTTTGGCCATAACGTAACCCAAAGAAACCAACCTATCCATTCCAGCGGTATCATGAGAGAAATGACGTCCAGGTGTCGGATAATAATCCACTCCTTGAAAATTATATGGCTTTACTCCACCTGACGGTTCTCCTTGGGATGAAGAATCGTCTAACTTAAAAAGGCGATATTTTTTGATCTCATCAGGTTGGATTTCGTCAGAATGGCAGATTGTTCCATCATCAAATTCGCAATAATCAAAGTCATCGTGGTTAACTTTGCCTTCATTATAAATATTATGAAACTTTACTCTATCTTTATCCTTGGCATACCAAACTAAATAATCTATGGTGGTGGATAGCAATTTTGCCGAAGAACCAGTTGTTTTATTAAAAGCAATTAGACAACAGAAGTTATTGTTTCCAAAGACTTCATCCATCAACTCCCGCACGTAGTGCATATTATCATCGCTGATTTGCACAAAAATGCTGCCACTTGGCGCAAGTAGGTCCCGGCATAGTAGCAGCCGATCCCGCATATAAGTCAGGTAGGAGTGCAGCCCCAATTCCCAGGTGTCCCGATAAGCCTTAACCATTTCCGGTTCCCGGGTCAGGTCCTCGTCATCGTTGTGAGTTACGTCCCGCTTGCGCACGAATGGCTGGAAGTTGGAGCCGAACTTGATGCCATAAGGCGGGTCCAGGTAGATCATCTGCACCTGACCCCCCAGGCCCTCATAGTGCAGCAGCGAGTTCATCACCACCAGGGAGTCCCCCAGGATGAGGCGGTTGACCCACTTGTCCCGGTATTCGTAGGCCTTGAGCACCTGGTCGGTGATAGAGTGCTGGGGGTCCCCGAACAGGTCCATCTGCTCCATCCGGCTCTTGCGGTGGCCCTTCAACGTTTCGATAATGCCCTTGGTGGACAGGCGCTCATGGATAAACAGGGGCAGAGTGGGCACGTCAAAGGAGAGCCGCTCCGCTTTCCCCGACCAGTTGAGAAAAGGCTGGCCCAGGCGCTTGAGCTGCGCCACAGCGTCCGCCAGACCCCTCACCGTGGCCACCACCTGGCCTTCGCCCCGCTTGAGCTCCTGAGGCTGAGGAAAGTTGTGGGGGGCGGGCAGGGCCGCCGCCTGCTCAATCAGGCTGATGAACCACTCCCCCACCTCCCGGGCCGGGTTCTGGCCGTCCCAATCCAGTGCCGGGGACAGTGACGAATCATAGCGGTAGGTTTTGGGCGGCTTCTTCTTCTTAAACTGCGGCTGCGTCCCCACCTCGGGCCGCAGTAGGCTCTCCGCCTCTGGATGCCGATAAGTCTCCGCCTTGGGCAAAGCCCCCTTATTACCGCCTTTTTTTCCGCCTTTTGCCATCGCTCCTCACCCCGGAAATGCCTGATACACACCTAACCAAGAAAAGTCCAATCCTTCCCATGCAAACGCCAGCCCCGGTCAAACCTGAACCCAGCCAGGAGAGTCAATCAATAACTCCCCCATAAGCTCATAATTACCAGGGTATTTGCGCACATTCTTGCACCATGACCACAGCCATGTCCATTGAAATTTTTCAGGGGTGGACAGCAGAATGGATTGGAAGGGAGAGAGGAAAATGCTTTTCGATGGAGATGAAGCCCGGTGGAGAGGTCAATTCTAAGCACTGATCATTATTAACAGATTTTTACTACCCCCGGAGAGCCAAATGTCAAAATACACCTTTGGGGCAAAATCTGCGTGAGGGGAATCAAGCGTTATGGAGGATATGCGGCGTTCTTATTAGTGAACCTCTATGCTCCTGGCATCCGCTTGCGTGAGCATTTTACGGCTCCAAAATCCAACTAAAAATATGGACCCCATAGGCAGAATCTGCCTCGATTTCGGCTTGTATCCTGGGGTCATGCGTCACGAAAAGGCCGCCTTTGAAAACGGCACCCGGGAGCCTAAGGTTTGGCACCTGGATACAGAGATAAGCCTTCCGTATCTGGAATTGACAGGATGGGTTGGACAACGGTGTTTTCTGCCGCATTTTGCGTTTATATTCCCTGTCAAACTGCCGCCGCTTTTCTTCATCTTTGTAAGGCATGGTTACTCTCCTTGGGGTCCGTATACCCTGGCCCGGGCCTGGGCCGCAGCCATTAAGACCCCCACATGCACATCGTGATAATCGAACACCATGGCCTGGGCTTTCCCCGGCGCCGGGCGCAGCACCCGCCCAAGGTACTGAATGAGCCGGCCATTGAATTTGATGGGGGTCGCCAGAAACAAGGTGCGCAGCTCCCGGTAATCGAAGCCCTCTCCTATAAGCTGTCCGGTGGCCACCAGCACCTTGATCTGTCCGGCGTTCAAGGCCGTCACAACCCCCTGTCGTTGCCCCGGGGACAAATCTCCGGTTAGCAGCGCCGCCTCAATGCCCCGGGCCTCCAGAAGGTCCACCAGGGCCTCACAATGGGCCTTGCGGTCTGAGAGGACCAGGCACACCCCGCTGCCGTTCCCCACTTCCTGTGCCACATCATCGGCAATCAAGCTGTTGCGCTCGGGGTCCTGGGTCAACTCACTCAGCATCCGGCTATACTCTTCTGATGCGTCATAGGTGGGCTCGAAATTGGTTTCCCGCCAGATTACTTCGGCCTCCAGGACGTGGCCGCCGTCCACCAGGGCTTCTTTGTCAACCTCATGGACCTTATCCCCCAGGTACCAGTAGATGAGCCGGGAGAGGCCATCACGCCGCCATGGGGTTGCACTCAAGCCCAGCATGTAGCGGCAATCAAAGGCCGTGACCGCTTCGGTGAATGTCCGGGATGGGCACCTGTGGGCTTCGTCCACAATCAGAAATCCGACATAAGGGGCTATCTCACCGGCGCACTTGTACAGCGATTGCACCAGGGCCACGCTGATCTTGTCGCCGATGATTTGCTTCCCGCCGCCGATCCGCCCCACCTCCCCGGCTGGAATGCCCAAGAAGGTTTCAATCCGGTTAACCCATTGGTCTTGAAGTTCTTTGTTGTGGACCACCACAAGGGCCGGCTGCCGCCGTTTGGCAATCAAGGCCAGGGCCACGACAGTTTTACCTGATCCGGTTGGTGCCCCCATGGTACCGGAGTCCCGGGCCTTTATGGCCTCCAACGCCTCAACCTGGAAGTCCCAAAGATCGGCATTGAAGGTAAAATCAACCTCAGGCAAGGTCCGGCGCTGGTCGTCAAGGTGGTACTGGACGCCAGCCGTCTTGAGAATCTGAATTAACTGCCGGGTGAAGCCTCTGGCCACGGTGAGCTCACCCCCCACCACCTGGTAGCCGACAATTTCCTTGGGGATATTCCCGGTCCAGTACCCCCGCCACTCCGCTTCCTGGTGGGCCGGGTTCTGGAAGGTCAGCCGATCCCTTATCTGAGTAGCCACTTGTCCGGGAAGCTCACTGAGCGGCCCCAAGTGCGCCTGATTGTCAATCCTGACCGTAAGCATAGCTTCCCCCCAACCTCTTTACCCTACCACCCAAAAATCGTTCAACCACGTGCATCTCAGAGCGTTGTTTTTTCGCCAATATCACTACACGCCCGCCGCAGCCCATAGCACCCCTTCCCATTGAAGGTGCAACGGCCCCAGCCATGAGCCGGGTTCGGTCCCTGGTACTCATGGAAGCTACAATCGGCACAGGTCAAGATGTGCTCTGACATGGCCGGTTTGTTCAGGTATACCAGCACATCGGGCTTGTGGGCCTTCACCGTCTCAAGCAAGGGCCGCACCTTTTCCGGGTCCGGTTTGCCGGGGCCATGATACTTGGCCTTAATGATTTCGCCGTTCACTGTGAGCCGGTACCCCAGTTGGACCAGCTTGCGCACCGCCTCGATGGCTTCCTGGTTCATAGCGATACCTCTTTGAGGTCCTCTTCCGGGTTCAGGGCCTGCATCGCCTCCCCCACTATCTGCGCTGTGGCCTCATCCCAAGCCGCCAGGACCGTGATGGAATCCTTGTACTTGAAAGATTGGCAAAGATGCAGGGCACCGGCGAATTGAATTATCTTCCCATCCCATGACTTCTCGTGAAGTTGACAATAGCCCCTACCACCCGGCCCATCTGGACTGTCCGAGAAGTTTTGGCAATCTACACAGTCCACCATGGTTTCATTAGAAAAAGACTGATTTTTATCGTCCGCACCGTCCACATCGTCCAAACCCTTGTCATCCGTGGCTTCCAGGGTGGACGGTCTTTTTGGCGTATCGTCCAGGATCGTCCGGGGGCCGTCCAAATGGACGGTCTGATCGTCCAACCCCTTTGGATCGTCCAAAGGATCGTCCGGCGCAAACTCGCATGGTTTCTGCACTTGGACGGTTTGGACGGTTTGGACGGTCTTTTCCTCAACTTTCCGTATGGCAACGAGTCTGTTTCCTGATTTACTCCGTTCAACTTCAAACCCACTCGCCCGGAGGAAGGTGGCCGCCCGCTTCAATTTATTTGTTAGGCTATTCGGCGCCTTTGGCCATGCCCTACCTTTGCTCACCAGGTCGCCGGCGGCATTGGTGAGTTCGTTTAGAAGGTTGGTCGGGGTTCCTTCCCATGATTCCTTATTCTCCATGAATGCCCGAATCGCCACGGCCACCACATCACCCTCCAGGGAATGCTCCACCACCGCCGCTCTGTTCCGGGTATAAGCCGTCAGGAAGGTTCCCGGTTCCCAGGGTAAGGCCGGTTCAGCGGCCACAACCCAGACGGCAAAGTCGGCCATCCGGGGCAACTTGTCCAGCTTCATATCGTGGAAGTTGGCCAGGGCCGCACTCAGGGCATCACATATCGCCCCGAATATCCCCGGGTGGGCCGCCTCAAAGGAGGCCCTCAAATCACCCTCAAGGCGGCGTTCATCTTCCGGAATCTGGGGAAGCTCTAAGAGGATAGCCCGGTCCGCCAGGTCCGCTCGGCTCACCATGGAATCAATTCCGTTGAGGATGCAAGGCCTCATAGCATCCAGGATGGTTTCATCAGCATCTGAGTAAAGTTCCCTGGTGCTCAAGCCACCCCCAGTCGCCAGCCGGCAGAAACTATCTGATAACCAATCCTTCAAATCAGATAGATTGTCGAATGCCAGGCACCATGAATTTGTGGCGCTGATCAAAAGGTCACGCACTTCCCGGGGGGTAGTGCGGAGGGGAGTGCTACCGGGGTCCACTACGGACTTCATGATGCGGGCTGCGGTAGACTTGGCGCACCCCTGCTCGCCCTGGAAAATCATTATGGGGTAGGGGCCGAGAGAGAATGTACCAAGAATCCATGCCACCACCAGGGGCCAATCTTCTTCTCGGCAATTAATGAAGGGCCGCAGGTCCGCCAGCTTACCGCCAGGCTTCGGGGTAGGCATGGCCGCCAAGCCCGGGGGCCGCCTAAATTTAACCGGGGGGTCCGCCACCACCTGCCAGCCGGAGGGGGTGATCTCCACCACCTGCCAGGAGTCATTTGCCAGGTCAATATAAATATTACCGCCGGCATGGGCCACCCGCACGAAAACATCATGCTTTGGGCCGTCAAAGTGGGCCTGGGCCTCAAGCACTCCGAGTGCGTCCTGCATGGCCTGGGCACCAGGTGCCTTGCCGGTAGCCTGGAAGAACCGCCTCAGGAGCCATGACTTAAATCCCTTCGCCCGGATCGGCCAGGTTTCCCGGTGCTCGTCAACTTCGATTGTGGCGAATCCTTTTGTGTTGGAGTCATGGAAAAGCTCAGCATCACCGGCCAGCTTCAAAAGGATTTCTGCCTGGTTTGGTTTGTTTCTACCGCCTTCCGGCCCCGGTATTTCCGCATCTTGGTCATAGTCCTGATCCTGTTCATATTCGGGGGCCGCTTCCACCAGGGCCTGCAATTGCTCCACTGTGGCGCCGCCGTTCAGCCAATCAGACACATCGCCTTTTTCAGGCAAGGCGGGCAACTCCACAACCTTCACGCTGGCCGCCACGCTGTGGAGGTTCCGGGCAACGTCAAGGGCATGTTTCCGCCCTGCATCGTCATTGTCCGGGATGATCACCACCGCCTTCCCCTGGAAATGTCGGTTATATTCTTTCCGCCACTTCCCCGCCCCCATCGGATTGCAGGTTGCAGTCAATCCCAGGGCGGCCAGGTTGTTACAATCCTTCTCTCCTTCGGGGATATAAATGGTGTCCGCCTTCAATATCTCTGGAAGCCGGTACGGTACCGGCTTCACCCCGGCCATCTTCCAGACCCAGCCACCTTTACCATCGGGACGCCGTTGCCGGAAAGTCTTGCCGGTGGGGGTCTGGAAGCGGCAGACCTGGAAAACCAGGTTGCCTTTGGCGCCATGATAATCATAGATCGCCGTGGGCTCACTCAGAGGTCCCAGCCGGGCCTGGGGCCGGTCACCGTTGCCGGAAGGCCACATGCCTTTCTCCTTCAAGGCGCTTTTCACCCGATCCGAGGCGCAATCGCCATGACAGTAGAAAAGCAGCTTGCCGTTTTTTTCAGTTATCGATAGGCTCGGGGTCGTGTCCTCATGGCCCGGGCAGTGCACATGGCCTGTGGGCTTGTGGCAGGGGCACGATTGGTCATCACATTGAAGGGCTCGGCGAATGGTTTCGGCAGTGATCATGCGCCTACCCCTTCCCCTGGACAGAGCCGGGCCTGGCGCTCGTACTCTTCCACGTCCTCAAGGCGGAACCGGATTTGGGGGCGCTTGCCAGTCCCTCTCGCCAAGTCCACCCAAGGCAGCAGGCCCAAGACCCGCCGCCGGTCAACGGTGCGCTCGGTTGTGTCCCATCTCTTAGCTAATTTTTTTCGGGTGAGCATAATTGGGACCCCTTTGACTTTTTTTTAGTGTTTTACACCCACCTCTACTTGTCTGTCTCGACACAGATTATGTCGAACTTCGACATTTTTTATGTCGAAATAAATCGACATAGGTAGGCCCTTGCGGGCTTTCCCTGTCACACCACCGGGCGTACGGGTCCGTACCCGGCGGTTCGGATGGTTAAGCTATCTTTCTGGTGCTAAAGTTGGGAGGCCAAGCGAGATAAAAT
>VGSJ01000079.1 GCA_016875015.1 Deltaproteobacteria bacterium
GAATTGTTGGCCGCCGCCCAGGTTAAATTGCCGGACACCCTGCCCCTGAGGAAAACCCATGCAGCCACCAGAAAAAAACTGTCAATGAAATAGTATATATTTGTATTTCAACAGGTTATAGAATATTTTTAATCACCTTAAAATGGAACATCCGCTGAAACAGTTCGGCCAAGTAGGAATCCGGGTCTGATTGGGCTTTAACGGTACGCACTGCCGGGTTGGGAATCGAGATCAACGGGAGCCAAGAAATGAACATGGTTGCTGCACTTATGGCGAAGCGGGTATTGGTTATCGCCGCCGTCCTCGGACTTATGGTGGCCGGATTCGCCGGCCTTGCCCCGGCGGCAGAGCCGGAAGCGATCTATTTTAACGCCAAAATCGTCACCCTCGCTGCCGCGGGCTCCACGGTGGATGCGGTGGCCGTCCAGGACGGGAAGGTCCTGAAGGTGGGCCGCGCCGACGAGATCAAGAAGCTGGCGGGGTCCGCGACCCGGCTCATCGACCTGGGCGGCAAGACCGTGGTGCCCGGATTAATCGATGCCCACTGCCACCCCATGGAAGCCATGATGATGAAGCAGACCTGGGTAGATTGCCGCTATCCCCATACCCCCTCGGTCAAGCAGACGCTAATCAATATCGCGGACTGGGCCAAGAAGACCCCGAAGGGGAAATGGATATTTGCCGCCTGCGTTTCCGCCAGTGAGAATAAGTTTGCCGAGAAGCGCCTGCCCACCAAGGCCGAGTTGGATGCCGCGGCTCCGGACAACCCCCTCTTGCTCGCCAACGGGACTCACATGGGTATAGCCAACTCGGCGGCATTAACCAAGCTGGGCATTAAGAAAGGCCAAAAACGCCTTCCTCATGGCGGCTCCGTCATACTCGATAAGAACGGCGAGCCCACCGGCGTGTTGACGGATGCCATGGCCGATGTGCCCACCACTCCTACGGTTGCCGAGTTGGAACGCTACTATGCCAAGGACATTCAAGAGTTTTGGAATCAATACGGCTTTACCTCACTGCTGGCCATCACCCCGGCCGCGGCGCTGCCCGTCTTGCAGCAGGTAACCCGGTCAAAAACACCGCCGACGATTCGCTACACCACCTCCATCTGGACCTCAGCCAATGGCAAGGACATGCCCGCGGATCTGGGCAAATTCCAGATGCCCAAGGGCGCCGATCCGGCCTGGTATCGCTTCGGAGGGATCAAGGTCTGGATCGACGGCGAAAATGACTGCCGCACCGGCTACATGTACCAACCGTATATCGGACATTTCGCTACCGACCCCCCCGGCGGTAAGGGAAGCCTGGTTACCGATCAGGCGGGCGCCAACCGTTTTGCCGCCATTGCCCGCCGGGGCGGGGCCATCTGCATGTTGCATTGCTCCGGCGACCACGCCACCGACATCGGGTTGAATGCCTACGATAAGGTGATTAAGTCGGGAGGCCCCGCGACCATCATGCGCATCGAGCACTTCGGGATGTTTCAGCTAACTGACAAGCAGTTACAGCGCGCCAAAGCGATGAAAAAGTCGGGTCTTTACATATCGGTCCAGCCGACGTGGCTTTTGGATCTGGTCAAGGCGGACTTTGAGAATATGGGCGAACCGCGGACGCGTACCGGGTTTCAATTCCGCTCGATGATCGACGCCGGGCTGGAGCCGGCCGCAGGCACCGATGTAACCGGTATCTACCTTGATAATGTCAATCCGTTCCTGGCGATCTACGCCGCTGTCACCCGCCAGTCGGACGCGGGCATATTTGAGCCGGGGCAGGCCATATCGGTCACCGAGGCCCTCAAGATGTGGACGACCTGGGCCGCCAAGTCCATGGGCCAGGCCGACGTCAAGGGCTCCATCGAACCCGGCAAGTACGCTGACTTGACCGTGCTCTCGGACGACATCTTCACGATGCCGAAGGAGAACCTCAAGGACGTCAAGGTCCTCAAGACCATTGTGGGCGGCAACATCGTGTACGAGGCTAAGTCACATCACGGAAATTAGGGCACATCGAGGCCGGAGGCAGCGACATGAAACGAGCCAAAAAGATTGCCCGGCGGCGCTGGGCAGTAGCCATCTCCTTGGTGATAATCGCCTCGGTTTTGGCGCCGATTTTTCCAGCCGGGGCCGCCGAGTTCGGCACCGGCATTTATATGCTGGGCTATCAAAGTTCCCTGGCCGGCTATATGCCCGACCCCGGCTTCTATCTGCGCAATGATTTCTATGCCTATCAGGGCAACGCCAAAATTATGCCCTTTGCCCGCCGGGTTGAGCTAGATTTGCGCAGTCGCTTGATCACCGACCTGATCGCCGCCTCCTATGTGACACCCCTGAAGATTTTCGGGGCCAACTATGCGGTGGGGTTCATCTGGTCATCGGTGACCAATTCCTTTTTGAAAGGGAATCTGCAATTTAACACCAGATTCCCGGAACTCAACCGGTTCCTTAACCGGCGCTTTGGAGGCAGCGAGGAAGGGAGCTATACGGGGGTGTCGGACCTGGTGATCACCCCCATCAGTCTCGGCTGGCACCTGGGGCAGTTTCATATCATGGCCTTCGGCAATGTTTACGCCCCGGTAGGGTCCTATAATCCCAACCGGCGGCTCAATACCGGACTGAACCGCGTGGCCATCGAACCCAACCTGGCGGTCACCTGGCTCCAGCCCAAATACGGGCAAGAAGTCTCCATCTCTCTAGGCTACACCATGAACTTCCAGAATCCTGCCACCCAGTATCGCACCGGCAACGAACTCCACCTGGAATACTTCCTGGGCCAGCACCTGCCCAAGGGCTTCGCCCTGGGCCTGGCCGGCTATATCTATAACCAGATGACCGCAGACACCGGTTCCGGCGCCAAACTGGGAGCGTTCCACGGTCAGACCATCGCCTTGGGACCGTGCCTCACCTTCAACACCAAGATCGCCGGTCACGCCCTAGGCATCAACGCCAGGTATTACAATGAATTGAAAGTCGTCAACCGCTTCGATGGCCAGGCCTTCTTTATGACCATGAGCCTGGGCCTGTAAGCTACCCCATGGAAAGGAGTCCCGCCCCTATGAAGCGCCATCGCCCTCTGGTCCTTTTCATGGCCTCCGGCCTGGTCGCGGTCTGGCTGTTTGTGAGCGCCGGCCCGGCGCTGGCCCAATGTGAGGCCGGCGGAAAATTCGCCGCCCCGGCGCCGCCCGAAGCGGTGACGATCTATACGGCGAAGAAGATCCTCACCATGGAGCGCGGCAACCCGGAAGCCACCGCCGTGGCCGTGTCCGGTAAGCGCGTCCTGGCCGTGGGCTCCCTCGACGAAGTGAAGGCCGCCCTCGGCGACCTCAAGTTCACCGTGAACGACACCTTCCAATCCAAGGTCGTGCTTCCGGGTCTGATCGATCAGCACCTCCATCCCTTTCTCGGGGCGCTGACCCTGGCCACGGAGGTGATCGCCACGGAGGACTGGGTGCTCCCGGGGCGCACCTTCAAGGCGGCCAACACCTCCGAGGAGTATCTCGCCCGCCTGAAGGCCGCGGACGCCGCCCTGGCGGACAAAAACGAGTGGCTGTTCTCCTGGGGCTACCACAAGCTCTGGCACGGCAAGCTCGACCGCAAGACGCTCGACGCCGTCAGCGCCACCCGGCCCATCATGATTTGGCAGCGTTCGTGTCACGAGTTCTACCTCAATACCTCGGCCATTAAGGCGCTGGGCCTGACCGAAGCGGCGATGCAGGGCAAGGGCGACGCCAGCAAGATGTTCAACTGGGAGGAAGGCCACTGGTGGGAGACGGGGCTGAACCTGGTCATCCAGCCCATCCTTAAGGTCTTCGCCACCCCGGAACGTATGGTTTCCGGGCTAAAGCAGATGGTCGCCTATCTCCACCAGAACGGCGTGACGGCCTACATGGAGCCCGGCGCCCTCCTCACGCCGGACATCTTGAAGCTCTATCAGCAGATCCTGGGCGCTGAGAACACGCCCTTCTACAGCTACTTCGTCGTGGACGGCCGCACCCAGGTAGACTCGGGTCTAGGCCTGGCGGAGTCGTTGGCCGACACCGAAAAGCAGATCGCCCTGGCCCCCCAGGGCAAGGTTTCCTTCTTCCCCGGCCAGATCAAGCTCTTCGCCGACGGCGCCATCATCTCGCAGCTCATGCAGATGAAAGACGGCTACACCGACGGCCACCATGGCGAGTGGATGATGACCCCAAAGAACTTGGATCAGCGCGCCCAGCTCTACTGGAACGCAGGCTACCAACTCCACATCCATGTGAACGGCGACCTGGGCCTCGAAACCGTGCTCAATGCGCTGGAACGCCGGATGCGGGAGAACCCCCGCGCCGACCACCGCTCGGTCATCGTCCACTTCGCCTGCTCCACTGAGGAGCAGGTGGCGCGTATCGCCCGGCTCGGCGCCATCGTCAGCGCCAACCCTTACTACACCGTGGGTTTCGCCGACAAGTACGCCAAGTTCGGACTCGGCCCGACGCGCGCCGATATGATGGTGCGCTCCGCCTCGGTGCTGAAACGACGCATCCCGCTCTCCTTCCACTCCGACCTGCCCATGGGACCCAGCGCCCCCCTCAATTTTGTCTGGTGCGCGGTCAATCGGGTCACGCCCTCCGGCCGAGTGGCCGGCCCCGAGCAGCGTATCGGCGTGGAGGACGCCCTGCGGGCCGTCACCATCGAATCGGCTTATTCGTGGCGGAAGGAGAACGAGCTGGGCAGCATCGCCCCCGGCAAGATCGCCAACTTCACGGTGCTGGAGCAGGACCCACTCGCCGCCGAGCCCATGAAGCTGAAAGACATCCCTATCTGGGGCACGGTGTTCGAGGGCAGGATTTTCCCGGTCTTCGTTCCCAAGTCCGCCGGCGGCAGTGCCGCGTTGCCCGGCCAGACCCCACAGCTCGCGGGCCACGGGGAACCGGGCCAGGCGCACACCGGCTGCCCCTGCGAAGTAGCGCAGATGGTGGCCGCGGCCATGCCAGGTTCCCTGGAAAGCAACTCCAGGCCTTCTTCTCACCGCAACCGCCAAACTGGCTCGACTGACGGCCGGGTTGGCAGAGCGCCTTTTCCCCCTGGCCAGGGGGCTTGAAGGTCGCCCTCCGATGGCCCTGCCGGTTAAACCATGCCGGCCCAGGGAGACGCCTCCGGGGATGAGCTTATTTTATCCAAGTCGGGGCACAAAGGAATTGTCGGCCAAACTTGGGGCGGTGCTCTTAAATGCCTGGAATTCAGAAAAAATAATTGCCCTTTTTGAAAATCCTTTGATATTATTTAGACTTAAGGAAATGGGTTCCAAAGCGCCGTCTTTAGTCTGTCAACCCTGGGTTGGCGCATCATCTCGTCGGCTAAGTTGCCTAATTTATCTATAAATGGCAGATGAAGCTTTGACTGAGTGAACGTGGACCAGAGTCTCCGGCGGTTTCGGGGACTTGGCATTTCACTCAGTTCGGTGGCTTGATGGGGGAGTCAACGATGCACCTTCCACGTGCGAACCAGTTTTTTGCGTTCGTTTGGGGGCCTCGGAACGTCAGCCACACAGTGGTGGATTTGGCGCGCGTAACGTCCAGCCGCGCCATATTCGACCTGACTGCCATGCAGTTTGCCCAGATGGCGACAGCCCTGCGAGTGGTCGGCGCCACCGCGGCAAAGATATCCGCCCACGACTTTATGAACCCGGAGTTGGAGGCCTTCCTGGAGGAATCCGGGGTCAAGACCTTATGGGTGGAATACCACCCCGACCTTTTTTCCGGCGTCCCCGAGGCTTTTTGCGAGCGGCTGGACCAGCTATCGGCCAGATGCGCTTGCCTGCCGGTCCTGAGCGATTTAGACCTCCTCCACCGCATCATTTCGCGCCATGGCCCCGTCAGGACTGTGGCCCTCAAAGGCAACGAAGCCGCGGGCTTTGTGAGCGGCGACACCCTCGGCGTCCTGTACTCCGGCACGAAAGAGATGTTGCGGGAGAGCGGTCGTGAGTTGGATGTGGTCATCTGGGGTGGCGTAGCCACTCCCGAGGCGGCCGCGGCCTTTTTGGCCACCGGCGCCCAGGGTATAGTCTTTGAAAGTCTCCACTGGCAGACTGACCTGGTAGACCTAGACGACAGGTTACGCAAACAAATCGCCAAGTTGCGTCCTGAGCATACCACCCTGGTCGGGGGAACCCTGGGGGTGTTTTGCCGGCTCTTCGACAAAGGCAATTTTCCCGCGGTCAAAGAATTGGAACGGTACGCCCGCTCTTTGAACGACGGCCCCCTTACCGCGGACAAGCGCCGCGCCTTTGCCCAACATGTGGCTGAAGCGGCGGTGCCGGCCCTGGAAAGCGACCTGGACCGCCGGCAACTGATCCCCCTGGGTCCGGAAGCCGCTTTTGCCCAGGCGTTTGTGGAGCGCTTCGGCGCCTCCAGCGCCGGGGCCATTCAAGGATTTCAGGCGGAGGTGGCCAGGCTCCTAAAAACCGTCAAAGCTACGGCCCGGCGTTTTCTGGATAGCCCGGCGGCCCGGGAGTTGGGCGCCACCTATCCCTTTATCCAGGGGGCCATGACCTGGATCAGCGATGTGCCCGAATTCGCCCTGGCGGTGGCCGAGGCCGGCGGCCTCCCCACCGTGGCGCTGGGCATCAGGAACCGCCGCCAGTTGGAGACTGATTTCAGTCGTCTCGGCAGCCTCATGGGCTCGCGGCCCTACGCGGTTAATCTCATCGCCCTGGCCGAAAATCCCTACCTCGGGGAACAGCTTGCCTGGGTCGAAGCAGTCCGGCCCCCCTTCGTGACCATCGCCGCCGGCGACCCGGCTTATGCAGTCCGCCTTCGAGAACGTGGGATCGAAGTAATCTATGTTACCGGCGACGAAGGGCTGCTGCGCCTGGCCCTGGAAGGCGGGGTGCGGTGGCTGGTCCTGGAGGGGCAGGAGGCCGGCGGCCACGTGGGGGCGCACTCCTCCCTCACGTTGCCTCAGATGGCTCTGGAGTTGAAGCGACGGGAACCGGAACTTTTCCAGGGCCGGCGCCTGGTGCTGGCTGGGGGAATTTTCGACCGCGATACCGCACTGCGGGCGGCCATGATGGGCGCGGACGCCATCCAGATAGGCACCGCCTACCTGGCCACCCGGGAAATCGTGTCCACCGGCGCCTTGAGCCGACTCTATCAACAAGTGATCCTTAACGCCGCGCCGGGCGCGACCGCCCTGTCCGGCGAAAGCATCGGCTTGCGGGTCCGCTCCCTCAAAACTCCCAAGATGGAGGCCATTCTGGCCCTGGAACGAAAGTTTGTTTCCGGCAACGAAGATGAGTCGGCCTTTCGGCGGCAACTGGAATCCCTCAGCGCCAGGAGTTTGCTGATCGCTTCCCGAGGCCAGGATCAGGCCGTCGGTTCCTCTATGGATGAAGAGACTTGTTTAAGGGAAGGTCAATTCATGAGCGGCGCGGTGGCGGGGATGATTAACCGGGTATCGACTATTGGTGAATTACACCAGGAATTGGCCGGAGGGCCTGAAAAAAAGGTTGTGACGAAGTTGATCTCATCTAAAGGGAAAACGGGGCGGTCCGGCTCTAAGGCCAATAATGGGCGGGAGCGGGTGGCCATCACCGGCATGGCCCTGGTTAATTCCCTGGGCAACACTCCCGGCGAGATCTGGGAAAACGTCCTGGCCTTGAAGAGCGGGATTATCGAAATACCTCCCTCCCGGTGGGACCACAGCACGTTTTACGATCCCCGCCCCGGCGCCAAGGAGAAAACGTATTGCAAGGTGGGGGCGTTTCAGAATGTCCACATCTCGCGCAAGGATTTGAACATCCCCCCCCAGGACTTCCGCACCATGGCCAACGCCACCAAGCTCACCCTGTACCTGGCGAACCAGGCTATCAAGGATGCGGGCATCGTGGATTCCGACATCCCCCGGGAGCGGATCGGCATTCTCATTTCCCAAAATTCGGGAGAGTCGGCCAGCACCCTGGGTGACCTGTTTATGGGCGTGACGGCCCGGAAGATCGTCCATTCCCTGCAAGGCCTGCTGAACTTTACCCCGGAGATGGCCCTGGAGGCGGAGAAGCACATCAAGGCCGGCTATATAACCGTGGACGACACCACCCTCCTGGGCCGGCTCAACAGCACCGCCGGAGGCTTCATCAGCAACAAGTTCGGTTTCATGGGGCCGTGCTACTCAGTTTCCGCCGCCTGCGCCACCAGCCTGGTGGCCATTTATACCGCCATCCAGATGATCAACAACGGCATCCTGGACGCCGCGGTGGTGGGGGGTGGAGAAGAAAACCTTTATCCGGCCCACTTCATAGAGTTTGCGGCCCTGGGGGCCCTGGCCGGGGTTTCCGGTTTACCGTGCCCCCCGGAGGCGAGCAGCCGCCCCTTCGATTCCACCCGGGACGGGTTTGTCCTGGGGGAGGGCGGCGGCATGATCGTCATTGAGCGGGAATCGGTGGCCCAAAAGCGCGGCGCCCGGGTCTACTCCTACATTACCGGGGTCGGCGCCAGCAATAACGACCGGGGTATGGTGGAGAGTGTCGCCGAGACCCAGCAGATCGCTATTCGCGCCGGTTTTGAGGATGCCAATTACGGCCCGGAAATGGTGGACCTGGTGGAATGCCACGCCACCGCCACCGTACAGGGGGACCTGGAGGAAATCCGGGGCCTCAAGAGCTTTTACTCCAACGGCCGACGGGTTATGCTGAGTTCCTTCAAGTCCCAGATCGGCCACTGTTTAGGGGCCTCGGGCATCAATAACCTGGTCCGGGGCGTCATGGCCCTGCAAAACGGCATCTTCCCCCCCACCCTGAACTATCACACCCCGGATGCCGAGATTGACATGGAACGCTGGGGCTTACACGTCATTCCCCAACCCGAAGCCTGGCCCAGACCGGCGAATCAGCCCCGGCGGCTCCAGATAAATGCCTTCGGGTTCGGCGGCGCTAATTTCGTGGTGCACGTGGAAGAATGTCTCAACGGCGCCGGGGTGGTGCTGGTCTCGGATGCCTCACGCCCCCCGGCCGGGCCGGAACTACAGAAGGAGCCGGCACCAGCGGCGGTGATGGAGGGGGTGTCGTTCCTGAGGACCCGGATTTCGGGCGTTCCCCATCGACTGGGGGTGGTGGCCGAAGACGATACCGAGGCTCGGGAGAAAGTGGCGGCCCTTACTCCCATGACCGCCCCGCTGACGGATAAAGCCCTGCGGGGCCTCGCTGGCCAGGGCATCTTCGCCGCTCCCGAGGCTGACGCACCTTCCCCCCTGGCCCTGGTCTTTGCGGGTCAGGGCACCTATTATTCGGGAATGGGCCGGAACCTTTACGAGACCTTCCCCCTGGTCCGCCAGTGGATAGAGCGCGTCGCCGCGGCGGCCGACTTCGACCTCCTGGACTTGATGTTCAACTCCCAGGACGAAGACCTGCAAAAGACCCGATGGCAGCAGCCGGCCCTGTTCACCCTGGAATATGCCATGGCGAGCCAGCTGCTGGCCTTGGGGGTTAAGCCGGTGGCCATGGCCGGACACAGCATGGGGGAGATACTGGCGCTGTGCGTGGCCGGGGTCTTTTCCTGGGAAGACGGCTTCCGCATCATCAGCCAGCGGGCCCGGTGCATGGACAAGGCCGCGGGTCTGAGCCTTGACCCCGGGGCCATGATCGCCGTGGACGTACCCGGGGAGGTTTTGCAGCAGAAGCTGGCCCAGCGCCGTAACGTCCATATCACCAATTTCAACTCACCCCGGCAGGTAGTCTTGGGCGGCGGCACCGATGCAGTCCTGGCCCTCAAGGCCGAACTGGAGCAAGAAGGCTATTGGAATGCCCAACTGCGGGTGAGCATGGCCTTCCATTCCCCCATCATGGCCGTGATCCGTGAGGAAATGGCAGAGTTCCTTGCGGGCCTCGAATTCCATCCGCCCCAGATCCCGGTGATCTCCAATACCACCAGGAAACCTTACCCGGATGACTCCGAGGCCATACGGAAGATCTTGCTGGATCACCTGGAACATCCGGTCCATTGGCAGCAAAATGCTGAAACCCTGTGGCATGACCATGGAGTGCGCACGTTTGTGGAGGTAGGACCGAAAAACACCCTGTGCAACCTCATTATCGATACTTTTGAAGCAGCCCGGTGTATCCATACCTCCTTCCCCGAAAATGAGGCGTATGCTTTCCGGGCGGCGGCGGCTCAGTTCTACGCCCTGGGCTACGTGCAGCCCGTCCGGCCGGCGGCTCAGGTGACTATTCCCCAGCCTGCTCCCACCCCGGCCTCGGCGCCCCGGCCCACCCCGGCGGGGTCGGCGGACAACCGGGCCGCAATGGTGATGCAGAGGGAAATCAACACGTTTATCCTGGACACCTTTGGCAAGTATCTCAAACCGGCCATTCTGGAGGCCATCCGCCGCGAAGTGGACCCCTCCTTCAGCGAGACGCGTTTTGAGGAACTCTTTAACGCGAGTCTCCCGGCAGGCCCGGCGCTTGCGGCCATACCCCCGTCCACCCCGTCAGGCGCGGCAATGCAAGCCTTGCCGCCGGCCGCCGCCGGGGCGCCCCAGATTCTTCCGCCTATTTCCGCCGGGGACTACGTTGAGAGAGTGATTCGGATCATCATGGACGCCACCGGCTATGAGCGGGACGAAATCGAGCCGCACATGGACATCCGCCAGGATCTGGCCATCCGCTCCAGCCGCTTGCCGGTCATCATGGACGCCGCCGAACGTCACTTTGGCATCACCATCAAGCTGGAAGACTTTATCACCGTGCGCACGGTTCAGGAGATTGCCGACCGCATTGCCTCGGTACGGGAACGCGACGATACCCCAGGGGCGGCCGCCGGGAGTGAAAGTGATTTGCCTCCTGCGCCGCCGGTGGCAACCGCGCCCGTCGCGGGCGCGGTTGCCACCGGCGAGCCCGAGGCGATCAAGCGCATCGTCTTTCGTGAGGCGCCCCTGGGTCACGTCTCCGGCGCCTTCCTGACGCTACCCCCCGGACAGGAAATAGCCGTCATGTGCCCCTCTCCCGGGTCAACCCTGGCCGCCGCGGTCGCCGCCGGGCTCGAGCAGCAGCTTTCGGTCGCAGCCCGGGTTCTGGACCTCTCCGGCCGGTTCGCGGGGCGTGCTCCCGAGGCCGCGGCCCAGGCGGCGCAGCCCCAGGCGGCGGCATCACTGGCCGGCCTGGTGCTGGTGCTGGACGAGGCGGCCAACGCCGCCATTGAGGACATCGAAGGCATACCAGCCCTGCTCGCCGGATTTTTCGGCGCCATGCAGCAACTGGTGTCCTCCCCGCAGCGAAAATTTTGTTTGCTGGTTACCCGGGGAGCCGGCGACGCCGACCCGGCAGCAGTTGCGGTCGAAGGCGTGCGGGGCATGTTCCTGGACGCAGCCCTGGAATATGACTCGGTATTGTTCCGCAGCGTGGCGCTGGATGGCGACACCGACCTTGCAGCTGGGCTCAAACAGGCTTTGAGCCTGGACCACAGCCTGGCGGAGATCCGGTTTCACGGCCAGGAAGCCTACACCGTTGAGGGGCGCACCCAGCCTCTGTCCCTGACCGACCCGTCTGACTTTACCTTAAACCCTGGCGATGTGGTGGTCATCTCGGGCGGCGGCAAGGGCATCACCCCTCATCTGGCCTATGCCCTGGCCCCTCTCAAACCGCGCCTGGTCCTCCTGGGCAGCAGCGAATTGGACCCACAGGCGGACTACGACAGCCTGAGCGCCACCGACGCCGGTCCGGCAGGCGCAAGCCCGCGCCGCCGGGGCGGGGACCGGCCCGCCTCTCCGGCCGATAAGTCCGATGCCGCCATGCGGCTGGCTTCCGGTCGGGAGATTACCCAGACCCTCAACGAACTGGCCCGCCAGGGGATAGAGGCGGCTTATTACTCCTGTGATGTCAATGATCCGGAAAATGTCGCGGCGGTTTTGGGCCGGGTGGTTTCGCACTACGGCGGCATCGCCGGGGTCATCCACGGGGCCGGCATTATCCGGGACTCCTTTATGGAGTTTATGACCGCCGCCGATTTTACCAAGGTGGTGGAAGTGAAACTCCTGGGCGCCTGGAACCTGTACCAGGCGGCCCGGGAGCACGGCTTGCGCTTCATGGTCATGCTCTCTTCCATCACCGCGGTCAGGGGCAACGTCGGCCAGATTAATTACTGCGCCGGCAACCGGGCCATGTCCGCCCTAACGCGGCTGATTGCCTCCCAACAACCGTCGGTGCGGGTCAAAGCCTTAATGCTGCCGCCCATCGAAGGCGCCGGCATGGCTGACGACCCGGAGTTGCGGGAACTGATGCAACTCAAGGGCATGGGAGAATCGTATATCAGCGTCGGCGAGCTGGCAGAGTTGTTCTATCGGGAACTTTTCCTGGGGCCGGCCCATGAGCACTGGGTCATGCCCATCCGCACCCTGCCGCCGCTCAAGACGGTGCGGCTGAATCTGGAGGAACCCCCACCCGCCCCGGGCTATATCATCGCCGACGGAGTGGCCTACCGGGACTACGAACTTCCCATGATCCAGACGATCCACCATTTGGAGGTCGGGGCGGGGAAGCTGGAGGCCGGCCGCACCTTCTCCCTGGACCACGACTTGTGGATGGAAGACCACCGGCCCTTCAAATTCATGAAGAACCCCTTCGTGTCGGGAGTCATGGCCCTGGAAACCTTCATGGAGGCCGCCCACCTGCTTTGCCCCCGCCTGGCGCCGCTGGGAGTGCGCCATGTCCAGTACCTGGACATCCTGGAGTGTCCGCCTGGGGTCAACCGGGAGGCCCGCATCGTCTGCCGGCGCCTCCAGGAGAACACCGGCGGGGAAGTGCTCTGCGACGTGTCCATTTCCAGCCCGCATATCACCGCTAACGGGCGGGTCCTGGACCGCTGGACCACCAACTACACCGGCCAGGTGATCCTGGGATTGCCGGGGGGGCCGCTGCCCGACTGGCCAGGCTTTACGGTCAAGCCGGAGGAACTGGACAGCGCCCAGTTCGACCTGAAGGGAATACTGCTGTTCTACAAAAAATACAGCAACTTTGGAGGCCGCTACCAGGTGCTCAAAGGACTTGACGGCTCCAGCAGCGGCGTCATCCGGGGCCGGGCCATTGCTAACCAGATGGATGACTTTGCCGGGTTAAACGGGGCTCGCTACCAGTACCCGCCTTACCTGCTGGAGGCCCTGAAGCATCTGGTGAATTCTCACCTGCTGCTGCGGGATGAAAACGTGACTGCGGCCATGATTCCTTTCGGGATTGGCGAAATGCGCTTTTCCCGGGCTTGCCGGCCGGGAGAGCATATTGTCCTGGAGGGGCGCCGGCGCTCCGAGGACAGCGGGGAGTCCTCCTGGGATATCCGGGCCATAGACGATGCCGGCCATATCATCATGACGGTTCAGGGCCTTATCATGAAAAGCTTTTCCGCCTGAGGTTGCATGGTTAACGGGGCGCCGAATCGATGGACCATAAGCCCACAGGCGCACGGGCTGCGCTGGTCCGACGCGGCCGCACCCCAGGCGCTTTCAGGCCTGGGACCGTGCGATCCGGTGATTTACGCCTCAGACAGAGCTGGCCCCGGCGCCAAAGAGCGCCTGGTGCGAGGACTGCTGGCCGGCCGGTTCGGCCAGAACCGGGGGAGCGCCCCGCAACCGACGCTGGGGCCGGTGAGCCTGGAGCTGACCGCCCTGGGCCAGCCGCGCCTCAGGCTTAACGGGCAGCCGGGACCGGCGGTATCGTTTTCTCAGGCCGCGGGTTGCCTCTGGGCCGCGTTGACATACACCGGCCAGGTGGGAGTGGACGCGGCCCTGCCGTCGGAGTTTGAGGCAGGCTACCCCATGGCCCGGGCTTTCAGACCTGCCGAGCTGGACTGGGCCAGGCCCCTGAGTGGCGGCGCGACCGCCGGCGCCGCGGCCTTGCTCTGGGCCCTGAAGGAGGCTGCGGTAAAGGCCCTGGGGGTGGGGTTCCATCTTCTTGACCCCCTGGCGGTGGAGGTCTTCAGCCCCAGACCCTGGCAGGGGGGGTGGCGGGTTCTGGTGAAGGCCGGGCGGATTCTGCCGGCCTGGGCGCGGCCCGAAGCCGGCGGCTGGCTGGCCATTGCCCGGTATTATTGAGGGTGAGGAAATAGTTGGCTGCGGGAGCAAGAAATCCGGGGCTTGGCGCTAATACCGTTTTCTGTTTCCGGTTTTCGGTTTTCTATAAAAAAATATGCTTATCAATAAGATAGCCAATGTATACCGGGCATTTGAAAAATAACTTGGTATCATTTCCTGGCAAAAAAAAGCGACAATGGCGCCAAAGATAATTTCCTGAGAACCAATTTCCCTGCCTGTCCGCAATTCGGAAACTCCTTCTTCCGGTCATCCTGAACGCGATTTATATAGCGATTGCCAAAAGTTTTTTCCGATAGCGGAATCATTCTAATCCCCCCTAACCCCAATACTGTTCAGTTAATATATTTATAGCTGTTTGGAGGTCGATTTTGGGCATTCGATCAGAGCCGCGACGGCGCAGAGGGAAATTGCTCATCTTGCGCTTGACGCCGCGTGGGTTACGCCGATTGC
>VGSJ01000080.1 GCA_016875015.1 Deltaproteobacteria bacterium
TCTCCCCCATTGGGGGAGAGGGAATAAAGAAGGATATCCGGTAATTCTCCCTCTCCCCCCGGCGGGGGGAGAGGGCTGGGGTGAGGGGGGCATCCTCGCCCCAGCAACCCATCGAAATAGCCAAACCTTAAGTGAACCGCATTGGATTTAGGGGGATTATTAATATGAAAATCTGTATGGGGTTGGGTGTCTTCGGCCCCTATCCCCTTCCCCCAATTCACTTCCCCAAACAGAACTGGCCGAAGATGCGGTCTAAGATGGCCTCACCCACTTCCTCCCCGGTGACCTCCCCCAGTTCCCGGATGGCGGCGGCGAGTTCCAGGGCCACCAGTTCCCAGGGGGTCTTGGGCGAAAGCAGTCCCCGGGCCTGGCCCAGATAAGCCAGGCATTGCCGGAGGTGCTCATGGTGGCGGGCCTGGGTGACGACCTCCCCCTGCACCTTGAGGCCGCCGCCCAGGGTCTGGGCCACGATTTTTTCCTTCAAGGCCTCGATGCCCTGGCCGGTCTTGGCGGAGATTTTCGCAAGGGGCCAGGCGCTTAATCCCGACAATTCAGCGTCGGAGACGCACTGGGGCAGATCCAGCTTGTTGACCACCAGCAGCCCCGGTTGCCCGGCCAGTTCCGCCAGGGCCGCCCCATCTTCCGAGGCCAGGGGGGCGCTCGCATCCACCAGATAGAGGACCATATCCGCCTGTCCCAGCCGCTCCCGGGTGCGTTCGATGCCCAACTCCTCCACCCGGTCCTGGGCCGGGCGCAGGCCGGCGGTATCGCTGAAACGCACCACCGCCCCCCCCAGGGTGATGGACTCCTCCACCAGATCCCGGGTGGTGCCGGGTATCTCGGTGACAATAGCCCGCTCCATGTTGAGGAGGCGGTTCAACAGGCTGGATTTACCCACGTTGGGACGCCCGGCGATCACCGCCAGCAGCCCCTCCCGCAGCAGACGCCCGGCTTCATAGCTGTCGGCCAGGGTGTTAAGGGTCCTTAGCTGCAGGTCGAGACCCTCCTGGACCGAGGCGGGGGGCAACTCCCCGGCTTCTTCGGGAAAATCCAGGGCGGCTTCCACCCGGGCCAGGAGGTCCAGGAGGTCTTGCCGCATCCGGGCCAGCCTTCGCCCCAGGCCGCCTTGCAAGTGCGCCGCCGCCACCTGGAGGTGAGTTTCGGTCCGGGCCCGGATGACCTCCAGGACTGCTTCCGCCTGGGTCAAATCGAGGCGCCCGCTGAGATACGCCCTCAAGGTAAACTCTCCCGGGCGGGCCAGGCGCGCCCCGGCGGCCAGGGCCAGGTCCAGGACGCGCCGCAAGACCCCATAGCCCGAATGGCAGTTGATTTCCACCACGTCTTCCCGGGTATAGGTGTAAGGCGCCCGCATGAGGGTGACCATGACCTCATCGATGATGTCACCCTGGGGGTCGACGATGTGGCCCAGATAGAGCCGGTGGGACTGCCACGCGGGGCGGGGGCGATGAGGGCGAAAGAGGCGGCGGGCAATGGCAAAGGCCCGGGGGCCGCTCAGCCGGACGATGCCGATCCCCGCCTCACCCATGGGGGTGCTGATAGCCGCAATGGTATCGGCCGCCTCATGAGAAGTCATGCTGGGCCGGCGACATCCTCCCGGCTTTCCTTCTTTTTGGCGGGTGAAATGATTACCTTCTTATAGAGGCCTTCGCCCCGGCTGATGGTCTTCAAATCCTTGTTACCCTGGAGGGCCATATGCACGATGCGGCGATCATAGGGATTCATGGGATTCAGGGTGATGGGCTTACCGCTGCGCTTGACCTTGTCGCCGTACTTTTGGGCCAGCAGGGCCAAGGCCTCATTGTGGCGGGCCCGGTAGGCTTCCACGTCTATGGCGACCCTGACCTTCCCCCGGGTCTGCTTCGCCAGCATCTTGGTAACGAGATATTGCAGGGCGTCAAGGGTCTGGCCCTGCTTGCCGATGAGGAGGCCTGCATCTGGGGTGGCAATGAGCAGGTTGATCCGGTCTTCTTCCTGAGTGGCGGTTACCGCGGCCGGCTCATGCATCTTCGCCAGGATCTGCTCCAGGATTCCCCGGGCCAGGGGCAGCAGATCACCCTCCGGCTCTTCAGGCAGAGCGGCGCGAATCCTGGCTTTTCGACCTCCCAGACCAAAAAATCCGGGAGATCCCACCGACACAATCTCTATCTCCAACTCCTCCGAGGGGACCTGAAAATGGGCGCCGGCATTGGCGATGGCCTCTTCGGTGGTCTTGCCTTCAAACTCCAGAAACTCCATCAATACTTCCCCTGAGACCTACGTAAGGTATTTATTGGTATAGTGCTGCTGGGCGATTGACAGAACGTTGTTCACCAGCCAATAGATTACCAGGCCGGAGGCGAAGTTCAGGAACATAAACGTAAAAATAAAGGGCAAGAACATCATCATCTTGGCCTGGGTGGGATCCCCGGCGGACGGGGTCATTTTTTGCTGGATGAACATGGTGGCCCCCATGACCAGTGGGGTGATGAGCAGGGGGTCCTTGGCGGACAGGTCCGCCAGCCAGACGATGTTGGTGAACGGCAGGGTGGGGAGAAAGGAGGCATGGCGCAGTTCGATGGCATATCCCAGCACGTTGTACAGGGCGATGAACACCGGCAACTGTAGCAACATGGGCAGGCACCCGGCCATGGGATTGACCTTGAAGGTGCGATACAAGGCCATGAGTTCCTTGTTCATGAGTTCCTTGTCATCTTTATACTTTTCCCGGAGCTTGGCCACCTTGGGCTGGAGCTTCTGCATGTCCTTCATGGACTTGTAGCTCTTGTGGTTGGGATACCAGAAGACGATCCTCAGCAGGATGGTCAGGATGACAATGGCCCAGCCGTAGTTGAACGAGTAGCGCTCCAGCCAAGTTAAGAATTGCAGGAGCGGTTTTCCCAGGACATCAAACCAGCCGAAGTCCACCGCCCGGCCCAGCCCCAGGGGCTTGAGGTCGTCCAGGTTTTTGGGGCCGAAATAAAGGACGTAGGAAAACTGGGCCGCCTGCCCCGCGCCCAGGGCCTCCACCGGGATCTTGACGCTGGCCACCATGGGCGCTTTCGGCGGTTCGCTCAGGGTGACCCAGGACTTGGCGGACTCGGGGATGATGGCGGTAATGAAGTAGCCTTCGTCCAACCCGGCCCAATCCACCTTGCCGGTATAGGTCTTGGGTTCCTTAAGCCCGCCGCTCTGCATGTCCTCCAGCTTATTATTGATGGAGCCGTTAAACCCCAGGAAATGGAAGCGGTCGGGATCTTCTGCGGCAAAATTCCCGCTCAAGTCCAGGTTGAGTTTGCCATCCAGGGGCTGGCCGGTATTATTGGTCACCTGGACCGCCAGATCGAAGCCGTAACTGTCGCCCGTGAAAGTGAAAGTCTTGACCAGGGTCAGACCCTCGGGACTGACGCAGGTAAATTTCAGGGCGCCTTTTTCTCCGGCCTGGAGGGTGAGGGCCGAGGCCGAGGCCTCATATTGGGCCAGCCCCGACACGTTGAGGGTTTTCCCTTCCCAACTCAGGGTCAGGGGCAGCTCATTCGCGCCGCCCTCCCGCACCAGGTCCTTGGATTTGACCCCGGCTGCCCCCGGGGCGAGATAGCGCTCCACCTCAAAGCCCACGGGGCCCAATTTAAATTGATAGATGGGCTCAAAGGGGATGCGGTCCTTATATTTCTTTAACTGAAAGCTCTGGAGCCGCCCCCCCTGCTCGGTAAATACCGCCTTAAACGAGGGAGTGTCCACCACCACGTTTTTGGCCGGACGACTCGATGGCGCTTTCCCCGGCGTCGACGCCGGCGGGGTGGGTTGTACCCCGGCCGGAGACGGCGCCGGGGCCGCCGGTAGCGCGGTGGCGGTTTGGGTGGCAGGAGAGGGCGCCGTGGGGCTTTTGGTCTTGTCCCCGTAATAGATGAACGCCATGAACACCGCGAAGCTTAAGGCCAGGGCAATTAAGGCCCGTCTTTCCATAAGAAACTCCTAAGGTACCGGGTCCCACCCCCCGGGATGGAAGGGATGGCAGCGACAGAGGCGCCGGAGGGTAAACCCGAGGCCGCGCCAGACGCCGTGTCGGCTCAGGGCCTCGGCGGCATACTGGGAACACGTCGGCGCAAACCGGCAGCAACTGGGAAAAAAAGGTGAGATCAGCACCTGGTAGGCCCGGATTATCAGCAGGACCAGGTTAGTCATGGGTTCTCGGCCGGGCCCGGGAGAGCAGCAGCCGGCTCAACTCCTCTTCGACCTGATGATATCCCAAAGCCGGAGCCCCTTTCTTGGCCATGATCACCAAGTCAAAGGCGGGCAATCCGGTTTGGTGGCGGCGAAAAAACTCCCGGAGCAATCGCTTCACGCGGTTGCGCTGGACCGCTTTTCCCAGTCGCCGGGTAACCACCAGCCCCAGCCGGGGATGGCCTTCGGCCATGGGCGCCAGGACCACGCCGAAATGGCGCGTGTGGAGCCGCTTGCCCTGGGCCTGCGCCCGCAGGTAGTCTTGGCGATGGCGGAGCCGCGCCGCCTTGGTGAAACGGGCGGTCCCTTTGGGGTTGGGTTCGGGACAGGGGCAGAGCACCGGCAGTTGGCATCAGGAATGAGGCTCAGGGACTCCCCGCCTCAAACCGAAAGGCGTTTCCGGCCCTTGGCCCGGCGGCGCTTGATCGCGGCGCGCCCGGCCCGGGTGCTCATCCGTTCCAAAAACCCGTGGGTGCGGTTCCGGCGCAAATTACTGGGTTGATAGGTGCGTTTCATCGATTCATCCTTAATTTCCGGAGATTATTCCAAACATAATATAAACCATTTATGGGCGATTTTGTCAAGGTCCAGGCGTGATTAATCCGGCTACGGCTTCCAGATAAGTATGACCAAACCCCTGGCGGCGTTCAACGCGCCTGCGTCTCTTCGGTTTTCCCCGATGCCGGGGGAGTCTACCCGCCCACGGCGTTTTTTAAAAAAATCCTGGCGATTTGCTTTAAGGGGCAGGCGCATCCAGACTTTGGGAGCATGGGACGGGGGCAAAATTTTGGCCGGCTGGCCCCGGGGCCGGGAGGCGTGAGGATTTTTAGGTTGAATTTTTTCACTAAGTTAGTCAGAATAAACAAGTAAGGGGCATTTCACGCAGCGATGGCGCTCGGGGAACGGGCGCTTTTTTTAGCCTTCTGGCCGGCGCCACCCCCACCGGGAGCGGTGTTCCCACGATGCTAAGGAGTTATACCCATGTTTCTTGATCCCATCTTAGGATGGTTTTCCAACGATCTGGCCATCGACCTGGGCACCGCCAACACCCTGGTCTATGTTAAGGGCAAGGGCATCGTCCTGAGCGAGCCCTCGGTGGTGGCGGTCCGCAAGAACGAGCGGGACCACCGCAGCCGGGTCCTGGCCGTGGGCCGGGACGCCAAGATGATGCTGGGCCGCACCCCCGGGAACATTATCGCCATCCGCCCCATGAAGGACGGGGTCATCGCCGACTTCGAAATCACCGAAGCCATGCTGCGCCACTTCATCCGTAAGGTCCACAACCGGCGCTCCCTGATCCGCCCCCGCATCATCATCGCGGTCCCGTCGGGCATCACCCCGGTGGAGAAGCGGGCGGTCCGGGAGTCGGCGGAGTCGGCCGGGGCCCGGGAAGTCTATCTCATTGAAGAACCCATGGCCGCGGCCATCGGCGCCGGGCTGCCCATCACCGAGCCCATCTGCAACATGGTGGTGGACATCGGCGGCGGCACCTCGGAAGTCGCGGTCATTTCCCTGGCGGGCATCGTCTATGCCAAATCCGTCCGGATGGGGGGCGACAAGATGGACGAGGCTATCTTGCAGTTTGTCAAGCGGACTTACAACCTCCTCATCGGCGAGCGCACCGCCGAGATCATCAAAACCACCATCGGCAACGCCTATCCGGGGAGTGAGGTGGAGTCCATGGACGTCAAAGGCCGGGACCTGGTCACCGGCATCCCCAAAATCATCAATGTCAATTCCGACGAGGTCCGCCACGCCATCCAGGAACAGATCGATACTATCGTGGCCGCAGTCAAGGGCGCGCTGGAGCAAACTCCCCCCGAGCTGGCGGCGGACATCGTGGACCGGGGCATCTATCTCACCGGGGGCGGGGCCCTGCTGAAGCATCTGGATACCCTGCTCCACCAGGAAACCGGCCTGCCCATCAAGATCGCCGACGATCCCCTGTCCACCGTGGTCATGGGCTCCGGCCGGGCTCTGGATAATCTCAGCATCCTCAAAGAAGTGATGGTGGATTGAGGCGGTTAGATGTGCACCCCCAAGGTCGCTACCGCACCCCGCTCCTTTTAGTTCTGACCCTGCTGCTGGTCTTTTCGGTCCTCTCCCTGAGCCTCAAGCGCTCGCCGGCCTTGAGAAAGGTGCAGGAGCTGGTCGTCTCCATGACCGCCCCCGGTTTGGAGGGGCTTTCGTACGTGGGCCGCACCGCCAAGCAACTCTGGCTGGGCTATTTTTACCTGGTGGGGGCGCGGCGGCAAAATGCCGAATTACAGCAGCAACTGGAGGAGTATAAGCAGCGGGAGGTCCTTTTCCAGGAAGCCCAACAGGCCCTAACGCGCCTTGAAGTCCTCCTGGACCTGAAGCGGCAGGTGGCCCTCCCCGTCATTGGGGCCCGGGTCATCGCCTACGACCCCACCCTGTGGTCCCGGTCCGCCATCATAAATCAGGGCAAGGCCCAGGGAGTCAAGGAGGGTCTGCCGGTACTGGCCCCCCAGGGCATTGTGGGGCGCATCGTGGGGGTCTACCCCGAGTATTCCAAGGTGATGCTCATCGTGGACCGCAAGAGCGGCGCCGATGCCATGGTGCAGCGCACCCGGGTCCGGGGCATGCTCAAGGGCAAGGGCGGCAACCGTTGCTCCCTGGAGTTTGTCCCCAAGAGCGCCGACGTGCAGGTGGGTGACCTGGTGCTGGCCTCCGGGTTGGTGGGCCTCTATCCCAAAGGCCTGGTCTTTGGGAAGGTCACCGCGGCCAACAAGAAAAATCCAGGCGTCTTTCAGGAGATCGAGGTTACCCCCGGCGTCGATCTATCCACCCTGGAAGAGGTTCTGGTGGTGCAAGTGGCCACTCTGGCTTTTCCCGAACCATGATTGCGCCACTGATAGCTTTCAGCCTGGCGGGTCTGATCATCTTTTACGTGCAGAACCTGGTGCTTTTTCCCTATGTGCACCTGCGTCTGCTGGCCCTGCTGCTGTTCTACGTGGGCCTGAGGCCGTCTTTAGCGCTGCCCCTGGCATTGAGCCTGGTGTTGGGCTGCCTCCAGGATAGTTATGCCACCACCCCCCTGGGGCTCCATTTGGGGGCGTCCCTGGTGCTGGTGGCCATGGCCCGGTTTTTCCGGCGCCGCCTGCTGCTCCAGCAGGTGGGTTTCCAGGCCTTGGCCAGCCTGGCCGCCCTGGCTTTGCAAGAGGTGCACTTGCAGTTCGGCACCTTCATACTGAGCTACCAGCCCCTTTTTTCCCACGACCTGACCTGGGTGCACGGTATGGAGATCCTGGGCACTGCGGCCCTGGGGCCCTTGATGCATCTTTTGGTGCAGGGCGTGGAAAACTTCCTGCGCCGTCTGGGCTGGCGGCCCAGAAGTGAACCCATGCCCTATTAGCTTTTTGGCGAATGAGGCAGGCAAACTCGATTCAGGCCAGGCCTTGAGCCTGTCCCGTGCCGACCACGGGGTGGCGGGGGCCCAGGCCGACGGAGTTTTACCCCTTTCCGGCAACCGATTGCCCCGGTTACGGTGTTGATGACCCGGATGAGTGAGAGCGGCCATGCTGCGCCCGAATGAACCAAGATTTTCCGGCTTCAATCTCCCGGAAACCAGCTTTGGGGGGGTAATGCCCCCGGAAGAACAGGAGCGCCTCCGCCGGACCTTCGCCCGCACCGCCGTGATCGTCCTGTGCCTCTTCGGGGTCCTCTTTCTGCGTCTCTGGTTCCTGCAACTGTTGCAGGGGGAGGAAATGCAGCAGCGTTCGGAACATAACCGGATTCGCCTCCAGGACCTGCCGCCCTGGCGGGGCATGATTCTGGACCACCGCGGCCAGGTGCTGGTGGCCAACCGGCCCAGCTATGAACTGGTAGTGGTCCTGGAGGATGTGGGGAATATCCCCCTCCTGGCCGGGCGCCTGGCCCGCCTGCTCCGCCTGGACCCCCAGCAGCTAACGGCCCAGCTGCAAAATGGCAAGAAAGCCGGCCTGCACCAGGTGCGTATCCGCGCCGACCTCGCCTGGGATGAGATGGCCCGGGTGGAGGCCTTTCAACCGGAACTGCCCGGGGTCCTCATCCAGATCCAGCCGAAGCGGGAATATCGCCACAAGGGCACGGCCTGCCACCTCCTGGGCTACCTGGGGGAAATCAGCGACGTCCAGCTCAAGAGCGGCAAGTTTCCCGATTATAAGATGGCGGATTACCTCGGCAAATGCGGGGTGGAGCTGGCCTGGGAAAAATACCTCCGGGGCCGACGGGGCTCCCGCCGCATCGAAGTGGACGCCTACGGGCGGGAACTGGGCTTGTTGGACAGCGTCTTCCCCACTCCCGGGGCCAACATCTACCTCACCCTGGATAACCGGATGCAGGGGGAAGCCGAGGCCTGCCTGGAAGGCCAGGTGGGGGCCATCGTGGCCTTGGACCCCAAAACCGGCCGGGTCCTGGCCCTGGCGTCCTCGCCCACCTTTTCCCTGGAGGCCTTCGAACGGGGACTCACCAACCATGAGTGGCAAAAGATCAACAACGATAAGACCCACCCCCTGGAAAACCGCGCCCTGAAGGGCCAGTATCCCCCGGGTTCCATCTTTAAAATCGTCACGGCGTTGGCCGGCCTGGAGGAAAAGGTCATCACCCCCGGCGCCATCATCTCCTGCAGCGGCGTCATGCCCGTTGGCAATCACAAGTTTCATTGCTGGCGCAAGGGCGGCCACGGCGCCGTGAACCTCCACCGGGCCATGGTGCATTCCTGCGACATCTATTTCTATGAGATGGGCCGCCGCCTGGGGATTGAGCGCATCGCCGAATGGAGCCGGCGCTTCGGCCTGGGCGCGCCCACCGGCCTCGATCTGGACAAGGAGATGCCGGGTCTGGCGCCTTCTCCGGCCTGGAAAAAGGCTCGATTTCATCAGTCCTGGCACGAAGGCGATACGATCCTGGTATCCATCGGCCAGGGCTACAATCTGACCACTCCCATCCAGATGGTCCGGGTGGTGGCGGCCATTGCCAACGGCGGCATCGTCTATAAGCCTTACCTGGTGGAAAAGGTGGAAAGCCCGGCCGGGGAGATTCTCTACCAGGCCAGGCCCGAGGTGCAATCCACCCTGGGGGCCAGCCCGGCCAATCTGGAGGCGGTGCGGCAGTCCCTGGTGGGGGTGGTCAACGACGGCACGGGCAAGGCCGCCCGCCTGCCCCACCTCCAGGTAGCCGGCAAAACCGGCACCGCCCAGGTGGTCGCCATCGATCGGGATAACCCCAAAAAGAAGCGGGCGCGGCGGATGGAAGATCACGCCTGGTTCGCGGCCTACGCCCCGGCCGCCGACCCCCAGGTGGCCGTGGCGGTCTTGGTGGAGCACGGCGGCCACGGCGGTGAAGGCGCCGCCCCTCTGGCCAGGCGGGTCATCAATGTGGGCCTGTCCGAACCCAAGGTGGCTCAGGTGAAATGAATTCCTTGGGGGAGGGGACTAATGCTCTGGTTCCCAAGTTGAACTTGGGAACCAGAGGGTAACCCAAGTTCCGCTGGGCACCTTGCCAAGCCTGGCGGGCAATGGCGTCCCGCCGGCGTCAGGGCACGGCGGGCCGTGACCTTAACCCCCCGTTAACGCCCCAGCCAGCGCCGCCATACCTGCCTGATTCACGTCCAACCCGCCTCCTGCCAGCCGTGCTCGCCGATGAGGCGCACGAAGCGGCAGCCGCCGTGGTACTCAAACTTCAGCCCTTCTTTGGTCTTGCGGACGCACGTCAAGGTTTGGGACCACCGGTCCCCCACGGGAATCACCAGCCGCCCCCCTAACGCCAGCTGCTCCGTCAGGGGCCGGGGCACCTGGGGGGCGCCGGCGGTGACGATGATGGCCTCGAACGGCATTTCCTCGGGCCAGCCCAAGGTCCCGTCCCCCACTCGGGTCTTGATGTTGCCGTATCCCAGCGCAGTTAAGATTTTCTCCGCCTGGGCCAACAGGGACGCCACCCGGTCGATGGTGAAGACCTGGGCCGCCAGCTCCGCCAGGATGGCCGCCTGGTAGCCCGAGCCGGTGCCGATCTCCAGCACCCGGTCCGTCTCCTTAAGCTCCAAAAGCTCGGTCATCAGGGCCACGATGTAGGGCTGGGAGATGGTCTGGTCCTCCCCGATGGGCAGGGGATAGTCACTGTAGGCCTGGTCCCAGAGATGAGACGGGATGAAGCGGTGCCGGGGCGCCTGCCGCATGGCCGCCAACACCCTCGGGTCGGACACCCCCCGGGCCGCGATCTGGGTCTCCACCATCCGGTGGCGCATGGCAGTGTACCGGTCTTCATTCATGGATTGTCTTCTTTATTCACCGTCTTCAGGGTAATCTATTCGGTGGACAAGTTGATGGCAGGCAGTGCCACCCCGCATTTTCCCTTTGGCGGCACAGGCTTACCATGAAAAACTTCAAATCCCCCTAAGTCCCCCTTTTCCAAAGGGGGACTTTAATACCCCCCTTTGAAAAAGGGGGGCAGGGGGGATTTTTCATCCTCGGGGGTAAAACATCTGTGGTTCATGAACGTTTAGCCGGGGCAGGCGCAGATCCTGGCGCCCTAAAGCCAATCTGGAATTTCCCGCGCCGCCTGGTTCAGGGTCACTACTTTTGCTATAATTTCCCTGGGTAACTTATGGATAAATGCCGCCATCACCCGGACCGGGACGCCTGCGTCGTCTGCCAGAAAATGGAGGTTGCCTACTGCCAGGAGTGCCTGGACGCGTGCCGGGCCTGCACCGACCCCTGCCTCTACTGCAAATTCCGCCAAAGTTGCGTCATCTGGGAACTCTGCCGGAAAGAGGCCAAGAAGCGGTGTAAGGATGCAGTTGAGGATCAATAGCACTCTGGCTCCCAAGCTCCTGCTTGGGAACCAGAAGACAGGCGTTCCACCTGTGCTTTGCAGTACGCCAAGGCCACCCTGAACGGCGGGCAATGCCCGCCCTACATTAATGATTACTCGCCGTCGAATCGTAGGGTGCGTCTCACGCACCATTTTTTTGCCCCGCTAACCCTTGATGGTGCGTGAGACGCACCCTACATTACTTGTTAGCAGATAATTGCTGAAAACGCTTATTAGCTGCGTCCTTCATCTTATTCGTTATATCAGCATACCTCGTAATAGCCTTCACAGCTTCCTTTTTATCACTTGAATTTTGTTTTGCTACTTTATCGGATGCTTCTATCCATTCCCACATAATAGCTAAGGCATTAATAATCTTATCTATAGAGCGGCCCCTCTCATATTTTATTAAATATGTTTTTCTGTCCCTTCCACAGAAGAAATCCTTTATCTGGCCCCCCTTATATGTTTCACAACTTGCAAAATAACAGACAAATTAATTAAGTTCGTCAATTGACATTTTCTCTATATCGAGAACTGCTTTAGCTAATAAGGTGTCATCATTAAACTCCTCTTTATAGCTTGCCGAATATACGATGGTAGGGACAAGAAATAACAGGATAACAATTAACTTAGTGAATCTATTCATGATTTATTTACCCTCGCCATTCATAAATGTGTCAGCAAATAGGCAGCGCAATTGCACCTCACACCTTCTTCTCCCACCGCAGCAGGTCCGTAACCTGCGCCAGGGTGCGGCCCTCCTTGATCTCCTCCCGGATACGGTTCTCTTTTTCCAGGACGTCCATGGCCCGGTTGGCGTATTCCACCGCGATTTTCCGGGGCAGGACCGTCACCCCGTCGTCGTCCCCCAGGAGCCAGTCCCCCGGCTCCACCTTCTGGTTGCCGATGCGGATGGGCACCCCGATCTCCCCGAACCCCTTGGGTTCCCCGGCGTTGGGCATCACCAGGCGGGAGAAGGCGGGGAAGCCCAGCCTGACGATGTCCCCGGAGTCCCGGATGGCCCCGTCGATGACCACCCCGGCCAGGCCCCGGTTGATGGCCGAATGGGTGGCCAGTTCGCCCCAGATGGCCGGCCCTACGCCCCCGGCGTCAATGACCAGCACGTCCCCCGGCTGGGCCAGGTCGATGGCCTCCACCGGCTTGGCCCAATCCCCTGGATAGGTGCGCACCGTCAAGGCCCGGCCCGCCAGGCGCATTCCCGGGGCCAGGGGGCGCATACCCTCCAGCACCCCGCCCCGGTGCAGGGCGTCGGAGAGATTGGCGGCGGACGCCATCTCCAGCACCCGGCGAATTTCCTCGGCGCCGCCCCGCTTGAAGAAGGTGGTGGGAATCACCACGCCTTCATCCAGGGCCCGGCGGATTTCTTGCGTCGCGGCCGCCGGGTCCAGGGCCTTGGTGATGGCGCCGCCCACAATGACATAGCTAGCCCCGTGGGCCACAGCGAGGGCCGCGGTCTCGGAGTTGATGCCCCCGGCCACCCCCACGGGCACGCGCACCGCCTGGCTCACTGCGGATAAGATGTCAAAGGGGTCCAGGCCCCGCATCTGCTCGTCGATGGCCACGTGCACCGTAATGTAATCGGCCCCCAGGGCCTCCACCTGCCGCGCCCGGGCCACCGGATCGGCCACCGCGATGAGGTCCACCGCAATCTTGGCGCCGTAATTCTTCCCGGCCTGGATGCACTCCGCGATGGTGGCGTCGGTGGCCGTTCCCAGGACATCGATGATCTGGGCCCCGGCCTTGGCCGCGGACTCCACCTCGATGCGCCCCGCGTCCATGATCTTCATGTCGGCCACGATGGTCTTGCCGGGGAAGAGCCTTTTCAACTCCCGCACCGCGTCCAGACCCTCGCTCTTAATCAGGGGGGTACCGGCTTCCACCCAATCCACCCCCGCGGGTACGGCCTGCTCGGCCACGCGCACAGCCCGGTGCAAATCCACAAAATCCAGCGCTAACTGCAAAATTATTGTCATGGTTGAGGTTCCTGGTCAGATTTTTAGGGATCAGGAATTAGGGATCAGGGGTTAGGGGCACCTAACCCCTAACCCTGCCCCTACTCCAAATCCGCGTGGCGGTCCAGGACTTCGCCCTGGTTGCGACCCAGGCGCCGCTCGTAGAGGATCAGCACCACGGCTTCCAGGAACAGAAAGGCGGCCTGTTCGAACAGGCTGCCGGGGCATTGCACCGACTTGGCTTCCTGGTTCAGGGTCAGTTTGGTGGTTCCGGGAATGTTGATGACTACCTGGGCCTCTTGGCCGATGGTGGATTCGGGGTGGGTGGTCAGGGCCAGGGTGCGGGCGCCCGCGGCGTTGGCCCGGCGTTGCATCTCCCGGGGCTGGGCCGTCTCCCCGGAACCGGACATCACCATGAGCAGGTCGCCGGGGCGGACCCTTGGGGTAATGGTCTCCCCCACAAAATAGACGGTGAAACCCAGGTGCATCAGCCGCATCAAGAAGCCCCGGAGGATAAATCCCGACCGGCCGGCGGCGCAGCCGAAAATCCGGGGGGCGGTTTCCAGTTCTTGGATGAGGACCTCGGCCATATCCGGAGTGAGCCGGGCCAGCACCGCTCCCAGCTCCTCGCGCATCTGGTCCAAGGCCTGCGTGAATTTGAGCCCGTGCGCCAGCTCGGCGGTAACAGCCCCCCGTTGGGGGTTTGGAAGGCAATCCATGGTTTTCCCTCCTTTAAGTCTCGGTCCAAATCGGTTTGGATCCAAGCTCTCCAGTCAGTGGGAAGAATCTTAACTGGAATTTAACACAGCCGCAGGGAAATTGCCAGAATTGTCAGAGATTGTCGCCGGGCCGGATAATTTTTCCCCGGCGGGTTGAGGTCCGGGGCATGGAGAATGAGGCCGGGGCCAAATGGCAGGGGCGACCCGGCAGGTCGCCCCTAAAATCGAACCATAGTCATACCACAGGCCAGCCGAACCTCGGCAAAAAAGGGGCACGGCTCGCCGCGCCCCTGCAACGGATGTTCCATTTTAAGGTGATTAAAAATATCCTATAACCTGTTGAAATACAAATATATACTATTTCATTGACAGTTTTTTCTGGTGGCTGCATGGGTTTTCCTCAGGGGCAGGGTG
>VGSJ01000081.1 GCA_016875015.1 Deltaproteobacteria bacterium
ACGATACTATTTTAAACTAATTTGAATGTCAAGCTTTTTATCTAATTTATCTATTAGATTAGTGGCTACATATTTTACCAAAAAACACAATATATCAATTATATTCAATCTGTTATATGATTTTGGGTCTGGAACATCCGTTATATCGGATGTTCCAGACCACTAATCATATAACTGCTTGAATATACTTAATGTTTCGTGATTTTGAGAAAATAGTGTAGCCACTAAAATAAATAGAATTAGTAGATTTTAATCTTGACAATCAGAATAGTTCTGTTTATTAATGTACTCACTATGTACCTCGATGCCGCTTATTCCACCCAGGGGGGCAAGACCTATCGCCGGTATTTGCTGCGGGAATCATACCGGCATGAGGGCAAGGTCAAGCATCGCACCATCGCTAATCTCTCCCATTGTTCCGAGGCGGAAATCGCCGCCATCAAGTTGGCCCTGCGACATAAAGGCGATTTGGCCCAGTTGGGCAGCGTCCAGGAGTTAAACCCTCAACAGGGCGCCAGGATCGGCGCGGTCTGCTGTTTACTGGCGGTGGCCCAGCGCCTGGGGCTGGCTCAAGCCCTGGGGTCCCAGCGCCCCGGCAAGCTGGCCCTGTGGCAGGTCTTTGCCCGGCTGATGGACCAGGGCTCCCGCCTCAGTGCCGTCCGGTTGGCCGAAAGCCACGCCGCCAGCGATCTCCTGGGCCTGGCTCCCTTTAACGAGGAACATCTTTATCAGAACCTGGCCTGGCTGGCACAACACCAGGAGGCCATTGAACAACGTCTCTTCCGGCGGCGATACGGCGCCGCCGCGCCGCAACTGTTTCTTTATGATGTCACCAGTTCTTACTTGGAAGGCGTCAACAACGTCTTGGCCGCTTTCGGTTACAACCGGGACGGCAAAAAAGGCAAGCAGCAGCTGGTGATCGGACTGCTCACCGGTCCCGAAGGCGCGCCGGTGGCGGTGCGGGTCTTTGCCGGCAACACCCAGGACCCCAAGACCGTCAGCGAACAGATTCGCACCCTGGCCCAGGGCTTTGGGGTCTGCAAGGTCACCCTGGTGGGCGACCGCGGCATGTTAAAGCTGCCGCAATTACAGGCCCTTAAAGAACATGAGTTCCACTATATTACCGCGATTACCAAAGCGCAGATTCGCCAATTGCTCAAAACCGGCGCTTTCCAAATGCATCTTTTTGAAAGTGAACTGGCTGAAGTAGTAATCGATAATACCCGCTATATCTTGCGGCGTAATCCCCAGCGGGTGTCGGAGTTGGCCGACAATCGCCAGAATAAGTTGTCAGCTCTAAAGTTACGTCTGTCAGATAAACAACGTTATCTGGATGAACACCCCAGAGCCAATCCTGAGATCGCCAGAGACAGATTGGTGGACTATGCCAGGTTACTTAAAATTGACCAATGGGCTAAAGTAACACTCAGCGGACGCATCCTGGCCCTGGAAATTGATCCGGAAGCCTGGGCGAAAGAAACCCAGTTGGACGGCTGTTATGTGATCAAAAGCGATGTGCCGGGGGAGGCCGCCAGCGCCGCCGCCATTCATCAGCGTTACAAAGACCTGGCCCAGGTGGAACGCGCCTTTCGCACCTTTAAAAGCGGTCATCTGGAAATCCGCCCCACCTTTGTGCAAACCGAAGCCAGCACTCGGGGCCACGTCTTCGTGGTGATGTTGGCCTACCTGCTGGAGCGGGAGTTGGCCCATTATTGGCGTCATCTCGACCTCACTGTCAGCGAAGCCTTAGATGAACTGGGTTCGGTGCGGGGGATAGAACTGGTCATCGCCAATGTCACCTGCCAAAAAGTCCCCCAGCCCACCGGCATCAATCAGGAATTGTTGGCCGCCGCCCAGGTAAAATTGCCGGACACCCTGCCCCTGAGGAAAATCCATGTAGCCACCAGGAAAAAACTGTCAAGCAGCTAGTATTTGCTTGTATATCAATAGGTTATAGGATATTTTTCGTCACTTAAAAATGGAACATCCGTTATATGAAAAAGAAAATAAAAAAGACGATTAACGACCGGGGCAACCCAGACGCAGGATAAACACGGCTCCACGATAGAAACTTATGAAAAATTCCCAATGGTTGAAGATATGGTTTGCAGAGCGGGCGTTATCTGGCCAGGGAGAGCAACCCCCAGACCCCGGCGCGGCTGGCTATGAGACCCGACAGGGTGATCGCGGCCATCGCCAGAGAGGCGCCGTATAAGAGGCGGACGGCCTGGCGATAGCGCTCCTGGTCCAGGGGTTGGCTGGCCTCGCCGATAAAGGGTTTTTCCACCAGGCGGCCGAAATAGGTGCTGGGACCCCCGAGGCGCACCCCCAGGGCTCCGGCCATGGCGGCTTCGGGACAGCCGGCGTTGGGGCTGGCAGCTTTGCGCCGGTCTCGCAGGAGGATGCGCCAGGCCCCCCGCCAATTAAGGCCCAGCGCCGCGGCCGTGGGAATCATGAGGAGGGCCGTGAGGCGGGCCGGGATGAAGTTGAGGACGTCATCGGCCCGGGCCGCCACTTTGCCGAACTGGGCATACCAGTAGTTTTTGTAGCCCACCATGCTGTCCATGGTGTTGACGGCCTTGTAAAAGAACAGCCCCGGCAGGCCCAGCATGAGGGTAAAAAACATGGGGGCCACCACCCCGTCGGCCAGGTTCTCGGCTACGGTCTCAATCACGGCCCGCCGCATATCTTCCAGGGATAAGTGCGAGGTTTCCCGGCCCACGATCATGGAGAGGCTCGCCCGGGCCCCGTCCAGGTCGCCCTTGACCAGGGCCGCCTCCACCTTGAGGCTCTCCTGGTGCAGGCTGCGGGTGGCCAGGCCGGAATACAGGAAGTAAGTGAGAACCGCAATGCCGCCCCAGGGCGGCAGCAACGTCGCCACCCCCAGCACTCCGACCATGAGGACCAGGGTGGTGCCCATGACCGCCAGCCAGAACAGCGCCCCGGCCGCCACTCGAGCCCGGTAGAGCACCGACTCCCAGTATTGGATGATACTGCCCAAAAGCCGCACCGGATGTGGCCAGCCGGGGGGGTCCCCCAGCAGGAGATCCAGCAGGTAAGCCAACAGAAAAGGCAGGGCCAGGCCCATAAGTTACTCCGGGTTCAGTTTAGTGCCACTGGCAGCATGGTTTTTTCCTTGCACTCATAGGGGTTGGGGCAACCCTTACGGAAAAACGAAAAAACGAAAAAGCCCCTGGCCCCCTCCCTCAAAATCCCAGGCACTGCTCCAGGCTCTTAAGCAGCCGCTCATTTTCCTGGCGGCCCCGCACCGCGAGGCGGAAGAAGCGCTCATCCAGCCCCCGGAAATTGCTGGCGTCCCGAATCACGATCCGGTGGGTCAGCATCTGCTCCCGCAATGCGGCCGCGGTCAACCCCGGCCGGGTGAGTTTCACCAGGAGGTAGTTCGCCACGCTGGGAAACGGGGTCAGGCCCGGCAGCGCCGCCAGTCGCTCCAAGAGGAATTCCCGCTCACGTTTGATGAGGGTCCGGGTCCGGCTGATGTACTCTCGGTCGGCCAGGCAGGCCACCCCCATAGCCTGGGCCATGGTGTTCACCGACCAGGGCTCCTGCGCCTCCGCAAGGCGGGCAGTGAGTTCCGGCGCTCCTAACAAAAAACCCAGGCGCATTCCCGGAATACCGAAAAATTTGGTGAAGGAGCGCAGGATCATCAGGCGGGGAAACCGGCCCAGGTGAATCTTTAAGGAGGCCTCTTCCACGAAATCCACAAACGCTTCATCCAGGAGGAGATAGGCTCCCGCCGACTCAACGCCAGCCGCCACTCTGAGAAACAACTCCGGGTCCAGCAGCACCCCGCTGGGACTGGCGGGATGGGCCAGGAAGACCAGGTCCCCCGCTTGCGGCTCCGGGATATCGCTCAGGGTAAAATTGTGGGATTCATTGGTGGGATGGAAAGCCACCGGCACCCGGGCCAGGCTCAGGGCGTGTTCGTATTCGCTGAAGGCCGGGGTCGCGATGAGCCCCCGGCGGGGTCTAAGAGCCCGGGCCACCAGGTAGATAAGCTCCGTGGAGCCGTTGCCCACCAGGATTTTTTCAGGGGTGAGGCGGTGATAGGCCGCCAGGGCGGCGCGCAGATTCAGGCTGCGGCGGTCCGGGTAGTGGACGATCTCTTTAAGAGCCTCCTCTACCGCGCCGGTAAGCCCCGGGGGAAATCCCAGGGGGTTGATGTTGGCGGAGAAATCCAGGAGGTCGCCAATATTGACCCCCAGGGTGCGGGCCAGAAGATACACGTCGCCCCCGTGCAGGGGGGGCTGGTCAGGGAAATTAGTCATTTTTTTAAGTTTGGATCATCGCGTTGATCTGCGCCATATCCAGATGACGCCGCAAAAGGTCCGCCAGGCGATCCAACTGGGCTTCTTGAAAGTTTTCATATTTTTCATAAGTAGACGTCGCCGGTGCGGTGGTGTCCATGCCTGGCCGAGTCCGTCGCAATTCTTGCAGAAAGACCCGGCGAAACCGGTCATTATCAAACAGGCCGTGGAGGTAGGTGCCCCAGACGCGGCGGTCCGGGGAAACCCAGCCATCGGCCACCTTGAGGGGTTGGCCGTTCCGGCTGACGATCTCGAAGGCCGGCTGTCCCTCCCCTTGAGTTTCCGTGACCCCCATGTGGATCTCGTAGGCCGACAGCACCCCGCAATCCCGGGGGGCCGGCGCCCGGGCCTGCACCTGGGTGGTGGTCTTGGCCCCGGCCATGGTAGTCGCCACCGGCAAAAGCTGCAACCCCGCTTCCGCCCGGGGGTCGCCTTCCACCCCCAGGGGGTCCCGGACTTCCTGCCCCAGAATCTGGTAGCCCCCGCAGATTCCCACCACGCGGCCGCCTCCCCGGGCGTAGGCCTGAATCCGCCGGAACAGGCCGGATTCCTTAAGATAGAGGAGGTCGCTGATGGTATTCTTGGTTCCCGGCAGGATCAAAAGGTCCAGCCCGGACAGCTCATCCCGGTGGTCCATGTACCGGAGACTTACCCCGGACTCCTGCTCCAGAGGATCAAAGTCGGTGTAGTTGGAGATGTGGGGGAGGCGCACCACGCCGATCTTGAGGCCGCCATCTTCTTCCCAGGCTCCGGCCGAACGCTTGCGGGACAGGGCGACGCTGTCCTCTTCGGGCAGGACCAGATCGCCGGCGTAGGGCACCACCCCCAGGACGGGCCGCTTGGTGCGGCGCTCGATGATCGCAACACCCTCCTCGAAAAGGGCCGCATCCCCCCGGAACTTGTTGATGATGAACCCTCGGAGCATCCGGCGCTCAGAGGGCGTCAGGAGGTGGAAGGCGCCGATGGTGGCCGCGAACACCCCGCCCCGGTCGATGTCGGCCACCAGCAGCACTGCGGCCCCGGCCTTTTTGGCCATGTTGAAGTTCACCAGGTCGTTTTTCTTTAAATTCAGCTCCACCGCGCTGCCGGCCCCCTCCAGGACGATGAGGTCATAGGCCTGGGCGAGGCGGCGGTAGCTCTCCATCACCTTCTTGACCAGCCGGGGCTTGAGCCGGTAGTAATCCCGGGCTGAGAAGTTGCCGTACACCCGGCCCTGGACAATCACCTGGGAGCCCACTTCGCTGCTGGGCTTGAGCAGGACGGGGTTCATGTCCACCTGGGGAACCAGGCCCGCGGCCTGGGCCTGAACCACCTGGGCCCGGCCCATCTCCCCGCCTGCCGGGGTGATGAAACTGTTCAGGGCCATATTCTGGGCCTTGAAAGGCGCCACCCGGATGCCCTCCTGGCGGAAGATGCGGCACAGGCCGGCTACCATGATGGACTTGCCCACATCCGAGCCCGACCCCAGGATCATTAAAGGACGGTATTTCATAAAGACGGTTTTTGGTTTTTGGTTTTTGGTTTTTGGTTTTTGGTAAAAAACCATCAGTCTTTCGTGGCGCGTCTTACGCACCAGCCAACCTGGTCATCTATTCAAAACTTAAGGATTAATGGTGCGTAAGACGCACCCTACGCTACTGACCTACACTACTGACCCCTGCACCTGGCCGCTGTACTTGGCCAGGTAGCCCCGGGGGGTGATCATATAATCGCCATAGGTGTAGGTCTGGGAGTTGCCCACAACCACGATGGTCTGCATATCCACCGGATTTTTCGTAAGGTCATGAAGAGTCGTGATCGTGGTGGTTTGGCCCTGGCGCATGGCACGGGAGACGATGCCCACGGGGGTGTCGGGGGCTTTGCGCTTCAGCAACAGGTCCCGCACCGCGCCCAACTGCCAGTCCCGTTTCTTGCTCTTGGGGTTATAGAGCACGATGACAAAATCCCCCTGGGCCGCCAGTTCCAGGCGCTTCTTAATAGTCTCCCAGGGAGTGAGGAGATCGCTTAAGGAGATGACGACAAAATCGTGCATCAGGGGCGCCCCCAGGAGCGCCGCCCCCGCGGCCAGGGCCGGGACCCCGGGGATCACCTCCAGGTAGAGGTCCACGTCCGCGCTCCCCCCAGGGGGTCCCACCTTGAGCCCCTGGGCGGCGCAAATCTCCAGGACCAGCCCGGCCATGCCGTAGATGCCGGCGTCGCCGCTGGAGACCAGGGCCACCCGCTGCCCGGCCCGGGCCCGGTCCAGGGCCAGATGGCAGCGCTTCACTTCGGCCTTCATCCCGGTAGCCACCACTTCCTGAGTGGTTAACCAGGGGCGCACCAGGTCGATATAGGTCTGGTAGCCCACCACCACCTGGGCCTCGGCCAGGGCATTCTTAGCCCGGGGGATGAGGTAATCGGCGAACCCGGGCCCCAGGCTCACTACCGCCAGACGACCCGGGCCACCGCCAGGGTGGCGTTGGGGCTCTTCTGCTTGGTCACGATCAGTTCCACCCCCCCGGCCTTCAGGGCCGCCGCCTCGCTGACACTCGCCACTTGCATGTGGCGGGCCACCCGGGGCGAGGGGTTCGGCACCGGTATGTCCTCTAATTCCGTCGCGGTAAACCATAAGAATTCGACTCCCAGAACCCGGGCGGCCATCCGCAACCCGGGTTCATCCTTCTTGGCCTCAATAGTGGCCAGGGCCTTCAGGGACAGGAGGGACAACCCTTCCTGCTTAAAGGTTTGTTTGATGAACTCCACGAGTTCCTCGGCGGGCGCACCCTTATGACAGCCCATGCCGGCCACCAGGTTCCGGGGCCGGAGCCTGAGCCACCCCGGAGGCCAGTACCGCTCCCTGAAGCCCGCGTAGACCGTGGGGCCGGGGCCGTTCAGGGCCCGGTCCAGGTCGGGATCTAAACTGAATAACTCCGGAAACGCTGATAATTCGCCATATAAAAACCCCTCGGGGTCCACCAACCGGACGGGACGGCCTTCTAACAGGGCCATGTGGATCGGCCGCACCCCGGCCAGGTTTTCGATGGTCAGGCCGTGCTGAACGGCCAGCACGTCCAGGGCCGGCAGCCCCTGCACGTCCGTGGCCGTGGTGATGACTGGGGCGCCCCCGAGGACCTTCGCCACCCGCCGGGCCAACTCGTTGGCCCCGCCCAGGTGCCCGGACAGCAGGCTAATGGCAAACCGCCCGGCCTCATCCACCACTACCACGGCGGGGTCGGTATCCTTGCCCTGCAGATATGGGGCGATGCCGCGCACCACGATCCCCGCGGCCATGATGCACACCAGGTTGTCGCCGCGCTCGAAGGCCTCCCGGAAGGCTTCGGATAACCGGGAAAACGCCTGGTCCCCCGGTTCCCCGGCCTGGTTCTTAGGCAACCAGCACTCTGCCCCGGCCAATTCCCGGCCAAGCCGCCGGGCCAGGGCCGCGCCCTGACTCGTCAAGGCCAGAATTTTGATGGGGCGTTCTTGAGAAACCATGAAGTTACCTGATACCGGATTGAGTCAAGTGGTGCGCAGTGCGCACCTCATATACCACTGCACCGGCGAGACGCCGGTGCCACCAGGATCATTTGGGGGTTTTGCTCCACTCCCCCACCAGCACTTCTCGGAGCAAATTTCACTCCTCCCCTCCGCCGGCCCGGAATCCATGGGTGAAGCCCTGGTCATAGAGTTTGGAGCGGGCTTTGAGCTCGCCGTCCCGGGCGGCCAAAACCGGCCCCACCAAGATCAACGCCTGGCGCTCGATGCCCGAGGCCTGGACCAGCCCGGCAATGGTGCTCAGGGTGCCCCGGAGCATCCGCTGGTCCGGCCAGCTCACCCGGTAGGCCACCACCACCGGGGTGTCCGGGCCGTAGGCCGGGGTGAGTTCAGCCACCACGCGGTCGATAAGCTTGATGCTGAGATAGATGACCAGGGTGGCCCCATGCCGGGCCAACTCATGCAGGGCTTCTCCTTCCGGCACCGGGGTGCGCCCCGCCGCCCGGGTGAGGATGACCGTCTGGGTTACCTCCGGCAGGGTGAGTTCCTGGGCCAGGGCCGCGGCCGCGGCGAACGCCGCACTCACCCCGGGAATCACCAGACAGGGGACATCTTCCCGCTCCAGGACCTCCAGTTGCTCCTGAATGGCGCCGAACAGGGCGGGGTCCCCGGAGTGGACCCGGACCACCCGCCTGCCGGCTCGGTTTCCCGCCATGATCCGGGCGCAAATCTCCTTGAGGTTAAGTTTGGCGGTGTCGATGAGTTCAGCTGCGGGGTTGGCCCAGCCCAGCACCGCCGGCGACACCAGGGACCCGGCATAGAGCACCAGGTCGGCTCCGGCCAGGGCTTTTTGCCCTTTGACCGTGATGAGTTCCGGGTCACCGGGACCGGCCCCCACGAAGATGACGGGATGGTTTTCAGTCATGTAATCTTCCTCAAGCTTTTTCGCTCCCAGGGCTTGACCAGCCAGCCCTCAGCTTTACCGTGGAAAGCCAGGGCCAAATCCCCCTTTATAAAGGGGGACTTTTAACTTTCCCCCCTTTTTTAAAGGGGGGTCAGGGGGGATTTTTCATCAGTGTTGGTCCAGTAACCCGTGACAATCCACACGGGATTCAACGCCCGCAACGCAGTCCCTCCGGCCAGGGGGTGGGACCGGCTCACCTGGATCTGGACCACCTCCACCTCCCAGCCCGCCTGTTCCAGGGCGGTCCGGGCGGTGGCCAGGGTCTCCAGCAGGGCGGCGGTGACCACCATCCGGCCCTCGGGTCCCAGGCGCCGCACGGCTTCCTGGATGATGGCGCCGATTTCCGGGCCGCCGCCCCCTACGAAGACCCGGTGGGGGTCGGGCAGCGGCGCCAGGCATACCGGGGCCGGGGCGCAGACCACTTCAAGGTTGTGCACCCCGAACTTGTCCCGGTTGGCGGCGATCTGGGCGGCCCGTTCCGGGTGGCGCTCCACCGCAAAAACCTTCCCCCTGGGGACAAGCAGGCTGGCCTCCAACCCCACGGAACCGCACCCCGCCCCCACGTCCCAAAGGACCTGGCCGGGTCCGAGGGCCAACTTGGCCAGGACCACGGCCCGCACCTCGGCCTTGGTGATGAGCCCGGCCTGGTGGACCAGGGCCGCTTCCGGGAGCCCCAGGTGGAGCTGCGGGCGCCGGGAGCTTGCCTCACCCGGCTCCGGCGCCACCACGACCAGGTTCAGAGAAGAAAATTCCCGCGCCTGGGCCTCCGCCAGGCTCATCCAGGTGACCCGCTCCGCGTCCTGGCCCAGGTCTTCCAGCACGCAGAAGCGGGCCGAAGACAGTCCCCGGGCCAGCAGGAACCGGGCAATCTCCCCCGGCGGATGGGCCGGGTCCGTGTAGATCAGCAGCGGGCCGGGCTTGCCCAGGACCGCGGCCAGGTGCTCCCACGAGCGTCCGTGCAGGCTGATGACGGTGGCATCCTGCCAGGGCATCTGGAGCCGGGCGCAGGCGGTTTGCACCGCGGTGAGATTGGGATGGATCACCACCTGCTTCGCCCCCAGGACCTTGACCACCAGAGGCCCCACCCCGTAGAAGTTAGGGTCCCCGGACGCCAGCACCACCACCCGCTTGGTTTCGGCCAGGGCCGGGAGCTGTTTGAGGGTCCCTTCCGGGTCCTTGCCCAGGGGAATTTTCATACCCCGGTGCTCCGGGAAGTAATCGAGGAGACGCCGCCCCCCCACCAGCACCTGGGCCTCCAAAATAATCTCCTTCGCCCTTGGGGTCAGGTCCGCGGGCGACATCCCCAGGCCCACCACCTGCACCGTGATCATGCCGCCCCCTCCCCCGGGCGCTCCCCCCGCCAGAGGAGTGAGCCGTTAAAATCGAGCATCACCGCATTGAGTTTCGGCCTGGGACCGGCATAGTCCCGCAGGGCCGCCAGCATTCCGGCTCCCACATGGGCCACTACCAGGCCGGCCCCGGCTTCGGTGAGGATTTCCAGGGTCTGCCGGGCGGTGTTGGCCCCGGCCACCGCCTGGGCCAGAGCGGCATTTCCCGTCAGAGAGAGGGTCAAGCGGCCCAATTCCTGCAAATCGGCCAGTCCCCGGGAGGCATGGGTGTGCCCGAAACCCTGGGCGATCTTCAGGGCCTTGCCGAAAAAAGCCGCCGCGGTGATCTCCGAAAATTTCATGTGGGCGGCCACCTTCAGGGCAAAGCGCACGTAATCCCCCATCTGGATAAAGGCCTCCTCGGGCAGTTTTGGGAGGAACGCTTTGAGGTGCTCCTCGCTTTTGCCCCCGATGCTGAACCCGAGGTGTTTAAGCCCCGCCGCCTGGACCACCCTCAGGCTGGAAGCGATGGTGGCCCGGTAGGCCTGGTGGGAAAAAGGCTTCACCAGCCCGGTGGTGCCCAGAATCGAGATGCCCCCCACGATCCCCAGGCGGGGGTTGAGGGTGTGCCGGGCCAGTTCCTCCCCTCGGGGAACGAAAATTTCCACCCTCAGCCGCAGGGGCTCCCCGGGACAAAACTTATCCCACACCTGGCGCAGGGCCAGGCGGATCATCCTCCGGGGCACCGGGTTGATGGCGGGCTCCCCCACCGCCACCGGCAGACCCGGCTTGGTCACCCGGCCCACGCCTTCGCCGCCTAAAAGCGTAATGTCCTCCCCGGCTCCCGGGGACTCCAGGCGCCAGACCCGGGCCCCGATCTCCGCCCCGTGGGTAACGTCTGGGTCATCGCCCGCATCCTTGATCACCACTGCCTCTCCCCGGGCGCCGCGCCTCTCATGGCGGTTAAGCGGGATGCTAAGGCTTCCCCCGCCGGGCAAGGCCACCTCGACCCGATCCGGGCAAGGCCGGTCCAGAAGTTCGCACAGCGCGCCCTGGGCCGCCGCGGCCGCGGCGGCGCCGGTGGCGAACCCCTGGCGCAGTTCCTTCCGGGGCCGGGGCGGTCCAGGGGTCTCGTCGTCCTCAGGGGCCTGAAAAGTTTTGGGTGTCTTTTTCAATTGCTTTGCAACCGTTTTATTTTACCTGCCATGCTAATCGGCGGGTCGGGGCGGTGCGCTCACCGCCCCGACATCCCCTCGCCTCAGGTTAATGCCACATCGCATACGGCACGGCCACCACAACCAGGCTCAGGAGCCGCAGCCCCTGGCTCATAAGCAAAAGCCGGGTCCCCAACCCCGGCGAAAATATCCCCACATGGGTGTGCAGTTGGTGGCGCAGGGCCCGGATGGGGGTGGCCACGATGTTGCCCAGGACCAGAGCCAGGACGGTCTGATGGACGGTCAGGACGCCGGTCTGGAGAAAGGCCCCGGCCGCGGCCATGCCCGAGGTGAACTCCGCAGCCAGGCTGAAGATCACCACACTGGCGGCCCCCATGGGCAGAAAGCTCAGGGCGACGTGAGACGCCGCAACCTCACGCAGCCACGTGAACAGGCCCCGGTCATTCGCCAGGAAAATCAGGAAATAGATGGGCAAGGTGTAGAGCGCCACCCGGGAAAAGCGCCGGCGGAATTTCCGCCAAATTTCCTGGGAAATTTTTCCCTTACGGGCCGGCGGCGTCGGCATGGCCGCCTCTCTCGCCGGGGCCGACCCCGCGGGCAGCCGCCACCGGGCCAGGAGCAACAGGGCGGCGCTCCGCAGCAGGGCGGCGATCCCGGTCAGCCCCAGATAGATGAGCCCGGCCTCCCGGGTCAGGGGCAATATGATGAAAAACGTGGTAGGCAGGTGGAGCAGGTAAACCGGGAGCCCGCCGTTGAACAGGTAGGTCAGGGTCATTTCCCGGCGGCTGAGTTTACCCTCCTGGTAAAAGGTCCACAGCATGGTGTTAGCCAGGATCCCGGAGAAAAAGGCGGCAGTGAAGCTGGCCCCGCTCTCCGGTTTCAGGCGCCCCCAGCGGAGCACGGGCGCCACCCAGCCTCCCAGTTTGGCGGCCCACCCCAGGGATTCGATGACCTGCCCCACCAGGAGACCAATTCCCAGATAAGCCAGGAGCCGGAGCAGAGGCGAGCCTAACTGGTGGTAAAGCTTGCCGGCCGTGAGGTGGTGCGAAGCCCCGCCCAGACCCAGCCAGGAGATGGCGCCCAACAGGGTGACGGCCAGCAGGAGCAGCCAGCGGCCCCGGCCGCCCAGGGTCTTGGGGAGGGGCATCAATACCCCTTGCCTTTCTTTTTGATGATGACCATGGAGAGATAGGGCAACTCCTGGCCTTTGAGCTCCCGGAGATTCTCCACGATGGTTTCGCCTTCCAGGCCGCAGCGGCTGATGCAGGTGGTCCGGTCCAGGAGATCCATGTCCTCCAACACCTGGTAGATTTCGCCAAAATGGCGATAGGTTTTGAGTATCACGATATTATCTGATTTATCAATAACTTCCTTCAGCCGGGCCGCGCCCAGGGCCCCGGACACCAGGTAGAAGGATTCTTCCCCCTCGGTCAGCGGGATGTGGGTCAAGGCCGCGGCGGCGCTGTAGGAAGTGATGCCCGGGATCGTGACGATGCCCACCTCGGGGTTGAGGCGCTTGAGGGTTTTCAGGAGATACCCGAAGGTGGAGTAAGTCAAGGGGTCCCCCAGGGTAACGAACGCGGCATCACTGCCGGTGGCCAGCACTTCCATGACCCGCCGGGCGTTCTGCTCCCAGGCGGAGGCAAGCACCTGGGGGTCTTTGGTCATGGGGAAGGGCAGGTGCTCGATGCCGGCGCCGTTTAAGTGACACCGCACGATGCTCAGGGCCAGGCTGTAGGTGTTCTTGGTGGAGCACGAGGCGAAGATGTGGGGTACTGTCTGCAGCACCTTGAGCGCCTTCAGGGTGATCAATTCGGGATCTCCCGGTCCCACGCCAATCCCGTACAGGGTCCCGGTTTTCGTGGTCATGACGGCATCTCCTCCAGGGCCATGATGGCCAGGGCATTAATGATGCTGGCCGCCAGCGCGGAGCCGCCTTTGGGCCCCAGGGCGGTGATGTAAGGGCAATCCTGGCGAGCCAGGGCGTCCTTGGATTCCGCGGCGTTGACGAATCCCACCGGCACCCCCACCACCAGGGCCGGCGGCGGGGCCCCGGCGGCCAGCAACTCCAGCAGGCGCAGCAGGGCAGTGGGGGCATTGCCGATGGCCACGATGCCCCCGGCCAGTCCCGGCAGGCTCCGCTCCATGGCCACCTCGGCCCGGGTGGCGCCGCGCCGGGCCGCTTCGGCGGCGACTTCCGGGGCGTCCATGAGGCAGCAGGCCGTAACCCCCAGGCGGTCCAGGCGCCCGGTGGAAATGCCCGCCAGGAGCATGCGGGTGTCGGTGGCCACCGGGCAGCCGCGCTGCAAGGCTTCCACCCCGGCGGCGATGGCCCGGGGGTGGAGGCGGGCCGAGGCGAGGTACTCCAGGTCCGCACTGGTGTGGATCATGCGCCGCACCACGAACCAGACCTCGGGCGGCAGGTGATGCGGCCCCACCTGGGCTTCGATACGACGAAAACTCTCGGCCTCGATCTCCGAGGGGAGGCGGGGTTGCCAGGTCATGCGAACTCCTTTTACTAATTGCTCAAGTTGACGTTTCGTGCCTCTATAAACCCTTGGGAAAATCCCCCTAAATCCAATGCTGTTCACTTAAGGTTTGGCTATTTCGATGGGTCGCTGGGGCGAGGATGCCCCCCCCTTGCCCCAGCCCTCTCCCCCCGCGGGGGGGAGAGGGAGAATTACCGGATCTCCTTCTTTATTCCCTCTCCCCCAATGGGGGAGAGGGTTAGGGTGAGGGGGAATTAATCACTTTCTCCCTGTCGTTG
>VGSJ01000082.1 GCA_016875015.1 Deltaproteobacteria bacterium
ACTAATTTGAATGTCAAGCTTTTTATCTAATTTATCTATTAGATTAGTGGCTACATATTTTACCAAAAAACACAATATATCAATTATATTCAATCTGTTATATGATTTTGGGTCTGGAACATCCGTTTCAAAGGGAACACGGTATAAGATGTTTTGGGGGAGGGCAGGGACGGTTTACGAAAATCCCTGGCCCTCCCCCCACGAGCAAATCACCTTCACCCCTTCAAAACGATCCCCGCATACCCCACGAAGGAATCGCCGGGCATGACGTCGTAGCTGGTGTAGTAGTCTGTCAGCGCGGCTTGGCGGGCGCCATCGGCTTTGGCCGCGGCCACCGCGGCCACGGCCCCCCCGGCGCTGCAGGCGCTCTGGTCTTGTTGGGCGGCCTTAAGCATCCCGGGGCCGTCCAGTTTCAGGGCCTGGTCGATAAATTTCTTATCGTTGACCTCTTTCACCCACTTCACCGCCTCGGGGCCGTAGCCTTTGGGGGACCAGCCGTAGTTGGGGCCGTAGTGGGTCAGGTCGGTGGACCCGAAGACCAGGATACTGACCTTTAATTCCTTGGCCACGGCGGCCACCGCCTGGCCCAGCTCTATGGCCGTATTCGAGTGGGGGGCGCGCAGGGCCAGGACTTTGGCCTGGGGGAAAAAGTATTTGACGAGAGGCAGTTGCACCTCGATGGTGTTGTCCCCGGGGTACTCCTCCCGGAGTGGCAGCCGTTTAGCCAGGGGCTGATAAAATTCCGTGGCCAGGAGGAGGTTTCCCAGGGGGGTCTCCCAGGCGTCGTCGGCCACCAGGAGCGGCGGCGAGTTTCCTCCCAGGTGCCCGCCGAAAACACACACCACCTGCGGTTGGCGGGCCTTGGCAGCCAGAAAAAACACCCGGGCCGCGGCCTTGCCGGAAAAGTGCCAGCCGGCATGGGGCACGATGCCGCCGTACACCGTGGTCCCCGGGGGCAGCGGCGTCGTCCCGGCGATAAAGTGTTCGATTTCCGCCTTGCAGGCGCTGACGCTGGCGGGATACCAGCCCACGGGCAACATCCGGTCCCGGGTTCGCATGGTCGCCTCCTTTGATGCGGGGCCGCTCATCATGGGTATGGGCGCCCTGCGGCCGAAGAGCGCCTACCGGTGGGTCAATACTTTACGTGACGCTGGTCTGAAAAGTCTTCCAAGGGTGCGTCCTACGCACCATGAGCTTAGGGCCGCGGCGGACACGGAGGCCCGCCCCACCGGACTTTTCATGATTTGCGGGTAGGCCAACGGGTCATGAGCGGCCACCCTAAGGCTCCAGCCTGATCCTTCCGGGGGCTTGACCGGTCACGGCGCCGATGGCCGCGGCGCGGATGCCGCGGCCCTGCAGGCAATCCAGCAAAGCCTCAGCCCGGTCCGGGGCCACGGCGAGGAGCAGGCCGCCGTTGGTCTGGGCGTCACTGAACAGGTCAACCAGCAGGGGATCGAGGCCCGGGGCCACCTGGAGGTGTTTTTCGCAGAACCTGCGGTTGGCGAAACTGCCGGCCGGCACCAGCCCCATGGCGGCATATTCCCTGGCCGCGGCCAGCACCGGCACCTGATGGGCGCAGAAGGTGAACTCGACGCGGCTGGCGGACGCCATTTCCAAGGCGTGACCCAGAAGGCCGAAGCCGGTGATGTCCGTGATGGCGTGGATCGTCGCGGTTTCCAGGCAGGCCGCCGGTAGCCGGTTCAAGGTGGTCATGACCCGGATGGCCTCGGCCTCCGCTTCCGGGGAAGCCAGGCGCCCTTTCATGGCGGTGGCAATGACGCCGGTTCCCAGGGGCTTGGTGAGAACCAGCGTATCGCCCACCCGGGCCCCGCCGTTGGTGAGCACTTTTCCCGGATGGACCACGCCGGTCACGGAGAGCCCGTATTTTAATTCCGTATCATCGACGCTGTGGCCGCCCACGAGCAGGGCCCCGGCCTCATGAATCTTATCCAGGCCGCCGGCCAGAATCGCCTGAAGCACCTCCCGGGGCACGGTCTTGACGGGGTAGCAGACAATGTTGAGGGCCGTCAGGGGCCGCCCCCCCATGGCGTACACGTCGCTTAAGGCATTGGCCGCGGCAATCTGGCCGAACGTGTAGGGATCGTTGACCACGGGGGTAAAAAAGTCCACCGTCTGGATCAACGCAATTTCGGGCGTCAGGCGATACACCCCCGCGTCATCCGACGTCTCCATGCCGACCAGCAGGTCGGGATGCGACTGGATGGGCAGAGCCTGCAAAATTTCCTCCAAAACCCCGGGAGGAACCTTGCCAGCTCAGCCGGCGGCTCGGACCTGCTCCATCAAGGGCTTGTAACTTTTTTCGGTCATGTCTTTTCCTGGTATGTAGTTAAACCGTCTTTGCCGTGGACCGCGCGCCTCAGTATACCAGCTTTATCCTCTCTCGCGTAACAACCGCGGGTTCTGGTAGTGGGTCTTTTCTAATGTCTGTGAAAAATTTCTTATGTGGCTCGTTTTCTCTGGTAATCTATATAGGAAGTATGTTAGGGTAATTTACCCTTGACAATTTTGGCCAAAATGCTTAAAATTAAGTGCCGTAGTGTCTCTTTAGGGTTCCTTGGGAGGGTAGTTTTATGGCTACTGTGGAAATGAACGCGTTAGCGCTGGAATACAAGAGATATTACGGGACTGCCCGGAGGAATCTGAACATCACGGATTTCATGAACAATCCCAACGTTCAAGGCATACCCTGCATCTTTGGTCCTGGCTTCTCGGAAGAGACTACTGATCTGCCGGTCGTTAAGCGTTGTACGGTCCCGAATGATCGAGCCGATTCGTCGCTGGTCTTGTAAAATAGTCTCAAGTCTTTCTCGGAGGAGTTTTTCTTCGAGTCTGTGACCCGCCATTACATCAAACCCTACGCCATGAAACATGAAAGTGCTATGGGGGCACGCATAGCGCTCCTCGCCAGCCAAAAAAATTGCATTACCAATTGAATCCACATTACCCACATTATGGGTTATGAGCTTGAATGGAAAGGCCCTTAATACATTGTAAAGGTTTAGACCGTTCATTACAGAACCGCCAGGGGTTGAGAGCATTAAATAAACCTCATCAACTCCTTTATTGGCTTGCTCCCCTAATACCGCAATAAGCGTTTCAGTCGTCTGTGGTCCAATATCAGCGGAAAAAGAGACAAATACTGGCATAATTTTGGCTCCTTAAAAATATAGATAGTGTGATCGGCATATATTGTCAATTTTAAAATCGTGCATTTAGTAATTTCTATGACAATTGTCTTAATCTGCTAGATCTGCAATCTCTTCTAAACTCCAAACATGATCGGCAACCCCCGCCGTCCTTAGCCAGCCTCACGACGACCCAGGGGGCGGGCGCCTAAGCTAAAAAATTCCCGCACGACTCTTAGCCTCGCCTGGCCGGCGGCGTTAGCGCGTCAGCCAGTGGCGGTTGCGAACGGTGAGGCAGGCGTAGGGGTAAATCCACTGGAGCAGGAAGAAGGCATAGTACGTATAGATGACGCCATAGACGAACTCCAGGTCCCGCTCCAGCCAGAGGTAATAGACCAGGTTGAGGAGCGAAACCACCCCCAGCGCGGCCAGGAGTTTGATCAGGATCAGGGGGTAGACTACCACCGAAGCCACCAGCAGACCCAAGAAGAGCAGCGTCAGCGGGTATTCCAACTGGGCCAGGAAGAACTCCACGATGGGGAGGAAGCGATATTTCTTCCGGTACCGGGTAAACAGGTAGCCCAACTGGACCAGGGACTCCCGCACGTTGCCCCGCTCCCAGCGCAGGTACATCCGGCACACGCCTTTATAAGTCTCGGGGACCAGGGTATACACCAGCGCGGTCCGCTGATAATAGGTGTAGTGGCCGCTCCGCAGGATAAAATTGGTCAGGGCCCGGTCTTCGCTGTGGTAACAGGGCGCCCCCAGGAAGGTTTGATGCCGCCAGGCCGTGAGGTGCGGCATCAGGGCGGTGCGCCGGTAGGCCGACAACGACCCGGGGGTGCAGACCACCGCCCGGTACAGGGATTGAGAGGCCCGGAGGTAGTCCAGGTTTACGAAGCGCACGCCCTGCATCTTGCCCATGAGACTCTGGTTGCGGTTATAGACTTTGACGTTGCCGGCCACCGCCCCGATCAGCCCGTCGTGCAGCAAGGGGGCCACCAGGTGGCGCAGGGCCTCTGGGGCGATGATGCTGTCGGAATCGATGGTGACGAAGACTTCGCCCCGGCCCTGGGTGAATCCGGCGTAAAGCCCCTCCTTCTTGCCCCGGTTGGCGGCAAACCGGATGGGCCTCAGGAGGTGGGGGTAGCACTGCTGGGCCCGTTTAATATAGAACCAGGTGTCATCGGTGGAGCCGTCGTCGATGCAGATGATTTCCAGCCGGTCGGACGGGTAATCTGAGGCCGCCACGGCCGCGATGGCCTTCTCCACCATGGCCCCTTCATTGTAGGCCGGGATGATGACGGTGAGGCTGGGCAACGGTTCGGCCGCGGGAGGATAAGGCTTGTAACGGGCCCAGAGGACGGTGCGGCCAAGCTGAAAGATGAGCATCACCAGGGCGTAGCCGGCTCCCAGGGCAGGCAGGAAGGAGGCGTAGGTCTGGGAGCTCAGGATCTGCAGATACGCTTGAAAGGAGCCGAAGTTGACGGCCAGCGCCAGGAAAACGATGAGCAGGGCCGGAATCAGCACTTTGAGTCCCGGGTCGATCCAGGGTGAGGCAAACCGCCGCAGGCGAGGCAGGGGTGAGGCCACCGGCCGGCGCGGCGGCCAGGACCGGGTCGGGGCGCCGTTGGACATGAGACGCGTCGATCCTCCTGCCCATCTCTATCAAAAAGTTTGGCAAATGGCCAGCAAAAGCGGTCCCGCACTACTACGTTAAGCGTCCTCAATTGGGGGCATCAATTAAACCCAGGCAATGGGTCAAGGATTGCAGTCCCGCCGCGGCTGGCACCGGGGACAGAAAAAGGTGCTGCGCCCGGCCTGAACCAGGCGATTGATGGGGGCGCCGCAGCGGCAGGGCTCGCCGGCCCGGCCATAGACCCGCAGTTCCAGTTGGAAGAGGCCGGCCTCGCCTTTGCTGTTGAGATAGTTGGCCACCGTGGTGCCGCCTTTCTTAATGGCGCGCCTGAGAATCCTCCTGGTCTCGGCGAGCACCCGGCCCCAGTCCGCGAGGGTCAGGCGGGCCACCGGGGTGGCGGGGTGCAGCCGCGCCGCCAAGAGGATTTCACAGGCATAAATGTTGCCGATGCCGGCCAGGATACGTGCGTCCAGGAGGAAATTCTTGATGGGCCGGGACCGGCCCCGGGCCTGCCCGGCCAGCCAGGCCGGGGTCACTTTCCGGGAGAACGGCTCGGCCCCTACCTGGGCCAGGGGCGGGGGGGCCTCCCCGGGTGGAAAGACCAGGACCTGGCCGAAGCGCCGGGTATCCTGAAAAAAGAGCTCCAGACCGCCTTCCAGCTGAAATACCAGGTGAACGTGGGGCAGGGGAGGGGAGGGGGGCGGTCCCATGAACAGACGGCCGGTCATGCCCAGATGGATGAGCAGGGTGACGCCTCCTTCCAGGTCGAACCGGAGGTATTTGCCCCGGCGGCGCAGGCCCTCAAGGCGTCGCCCCGGGAGCCAGCGGCGGAGCTCTTGGGGGGAGGACTGCTGCCGCAGGCGTTGGGCTCCCACCTTGACGGCCAGAAACCGGCGCCCCACCAGCACGGGGGCCAGACCCCGGCGGATGACTTCCACCTCCGGCAGTTCAGGCATGGACGTTACCCCGGCCGGCGGCGGCGGGACAACCCGGCAGTCGGCCCCGCCCGCTCAGACTGTTTGATCCTAAGGCCCGGCCTAAAAGAGCATGTCCAGGAAGTGCTCGTGGTATTCCTGCAGCTCTTTGTGGCATTCCCCGCAAAAGAGGCGCACTTCCCCCTGGATTTCAGAATCATCGCTCACCGAGGAGAAACTGCCGTCTTCGTTCTGCACGTAGAAGGTGGTGATGGTCACCCCCTCGGCGACTTCATAAAAATCCGTATCATTGCCGCAAAAGGGGCAGGCAATTTTCATTTCCCGTTCTCTTGCTGGATAATTTGTTTAGGATCTTGCTTGTACAAGGCGTTGCTGGGTTCCAGCTTGCGGGCCAGTCCGATTTCGATGGCCGCCCGCTTATACTGTTGTTGGGAGGCGCGGGTCTTGCCCGATTTTTGGTAAATCCTGCCCTTGTGAGCGAACAGGCAGGCCAGGTAAAAATGGGTGCGGGCGTTCTTGGGGTTGAGTTCGTTGGCGGACTGCAGATTGTGCTCAGCCTGCTTGTACTTCTTCTGATGGTAATGGATGATGCCCAGGTTGCGCCACAGGACCGGCCGGTAGCTCTTATCCGGGTCTTTCAAGGTTTTGAGGATCACGAGCTCCAGGCGGGCCATGGTCTGCTGATCGTTGAAGGCTTTGCTGCCGGCCGCCAGCAGGCGGTCGCTCAGGTCCGCCACCTCGGCGGGCGACATCTCACGTCCGGTCAGGGAATCTTTGAGCCTGGCCGAATCCGAAGTTACGGGAGGGGACGGTTCCACCGGAACTGCGCCTGATTCCGGTGGCGGCGCCAGCGGCGCCGAAGCGCAGCCCACCGTTCCACCCAGCAGCCCGAGCGCCAACCAGACAGCCACCACACGTCTCATCATCAGCCGGTATCTCACTCTGCCAGATGGAATTTACGAACTAGTACCCTATCCACCGCAGGGCGTCAACCCCTTTTTGACCGGGGTCCAGGGGCAAACCCCGGGGGGATAACTCAGGTCTTTCGGGGAACTATCGGAAACCCTTGCGCAAAACCTGGCGGTTGACGCGGCTGGAGCCTGAGGCGCCAGGGCGGCAATGATCGGCGTCCCCAGGTTTATCTGCCGGCGCGGCGGGGGGCATTAAACGCGGCTTTCGAACCAAACTAAAATTTGATATTGTTTAAACCATACGCGATCTTGTGGCTCAAGTCCCATCATTGCCAACTTCGCCCGGGGCCGACCAAATTTTGGAAAAATTCCCCAAGGATCAGCAGCACCTGGAACAAATTCTGGACTACCTGCCGGATGGGATCATCTGTCATGACCGGGAGCGGCGAATCATCTGGTTCAACCGGGCGGCGGAAGCCCTGACCGGTTATGCCCGGGAGGAGGTTTTGGGCCGGGACTGCCACGAGGCTTTCGGGCGGCCGTTTTGCGGCAATCAATGCTCGTTTTGCGGGCAGGCGCCGGATACCTGGACCAACCTCAACTACCCGCTCAATATTGTCACCAAGACCGGTGATCCCAAACAGATCCAGATGGCGGTGGTGGGCATGACGGATGCAGAGGGGCGCCTGGTGGGCGTTCTCGCCACGGTGCGTGACATCACCAGCCTGGTGGGCTTGAAATTGTGGACGGAGGAATCAACCGGGTTTGCGGGCATTGTCGGGCGAGACCCCAAGATGGTGCAACTCTACCGGCAGATTCAAAAAGTGGCGGAGCATGACTATCCCGTGCTGATCACCGGGGAGACCGGCACAGGCAAGGAACTGGTGGCAGCCGCCATCCACAGCGAGAGCCGGCGGCACCGCGGCCCCTTTGTGCCGGTGAATTGCGGGGCCCTGCCGGAAGGGGTGGTGGAGAGCGAACTCTTCGGACACGTCAAAGGCGCCTTTTCCGGGGCCGTGCGGGATAAAAAGGGCCGGTTTGAACTGGCCCACGGGGGGACCATATTTCTGGATGAAGTGGCCGAACTGCCCAAGCCCCTCCAGGTAAAATTGCTGCGGGTTTTGGAAAACTACACCTTTATGCGGGTGGGCGGCGAAAAACCCGTCACCGTGGAGGTGCGGGTGCTCAGCGCCACCAACCGGGACCTCAAGCGGGAAGTGGAAAAGCAGCGTTTTCGCACCGACCTCTATTATCGCCTCAACGTGGTGCCCCTTAAACTGCCGCCCTTAAGGGAGCGGCAGCCTGATATTCCCCTGCTGCTGGCCCATTTTCTGGAGCAGGCCAGAAGCCGGGGCCAGAGCGCCTTGAGTCTGTCACCCGCCGCCGTGGACCTGATGCGGCGCTACCCCTGGCCGGGGAATGTGCGGGAATTGCAGAACGCGGTGCATTTTGCCCTGGCCGGATGCCACGGCGAGGTGGCTGGGCCGGAAGACCTGCCCCAGGAAATCAGGCGGGCCAGTATGCCCCGGGGCCCCGTCCCCAAGCTCAATGTTGCGGTGGTGGCCGCGGCCCTGAAGCAGTGCGGCGGCAACAAGGTGAAGGCCGCCAAACTTCTGGGGGTAGGCCGGGCCACCCTCTATCGCTTCCTGGTGTCTCAAGAGGCATCCCTGTCTCACCCGGAAAACTGAGACAATTCTTCCTATTTATCTTTAGCAAAATCAATTTGTTATCACAATCCAGCCCGGAGTGTCTCAGGGTCACCTGCCGGTATCCGGCTGCGGCTGCCGGGGCCGCAATTTGCACCTATTTCACAACCAATTGATTTACCTGCAAATTAAATTTACGAGATCCGAGCCTTAAGGGTGGCACACATCTTGGATAGTGATTAAAGAAAAGATTCGGGGAAGCCGTCGGAGTCCCCGCAGTGGAAGAGCCTGTAAACCAATCAGAGGAAAGAACCGGGAAAACATCTACCCATGCCGACGACGCATGAATGCCTCAAGAAAACCCTGGAGTTGGCCGAACTTATGTTGAAGGTGGCTGACGAAGGCGACGTTGCCCGGCAAGACGTGGGGTGCGGCGTGCTTTACGGGGTTTTGCGGGATTCGGCTTATCGCATCAAAAAACTGGCCGAGGCGGAGCGGGAGGCCCACATCAAAAAGGGCGGCTGGGAGAATTTAGGTTAAAAGGAGCCAAGCATGCAGGACTATCAGTGTGGAATTTGCGGTTATCTGTACGAACCTGCCAACGGAGACCCGGAGGCGAATATTCCCGCCAACACGGCATTTGAAGATCTCCCCGCGGATTGGGTCTGCCCCATCTGCGGGGCCGGGAAAGACCAGTTCACCGCCGTGGTATGAGCCTTGCCACCCGGTGGGACCTACAAAGGACCTCAGAAGGCTGAACCTGCTAAAACCAAGCTAAAATCATCTATGATACCCATAAACAGGAGGACACATGACGAAATCTGAACAATTCCTGATGGAAGCGTTTGCCGGTGAATCTCAAGCCAACCGGATGTATCTGGCTTTTGCCAAACAGGCGGAGAAAGAAGGCTATCCCCAGGTGGCCAAGCTCTTTCGGGCCGCCGCCGCCGCGGAGACCGTACATGCCCACGCCCATCTGCGGGTGGCCGGCGGTATTAAGGCTACTGCGGAAAACCTCAAGGCGGCCATCTCCGGGGAAACCCACGAATTTGAGCATATGTATCCGGAAATGATTGCCGCGGCCCAGGCCGAAGGCAACAAAGCCGCGGAACGGAGCTTCCACTACGCCAACGAGGTGGAAAAGATTCACGCCGGCCTGTATCAAAAGGCCCTGGCCAATCTGGACCAAAAAGCGGAAAGCGTGGACTACTACGTGTGTTCCGTGTGCGGCTACACCTGTGAAGACCACCCGCCCGAGAAGTGCCCGGTGTGCAACAGCGGCGCCAAGGCATTTTCCAAGGTGGACTGAGGCCTAAACCGACCGCATCAACCGCCGGCATGAACGGCGGAACAATGCAATACGATGCGAACCAGGAAAATATCCGGTAAGGAGAATGATGACATGACCGAGAAACTGCAAATCTACAAGTGTGAAGTCTGTGGCAATATCGCCGAGATGCTGCATGCCGGGGCCGGCCAGATGGTCTGCTGCGGCCAGCCCATGAAGCTCAATAAGGAAAACACCACGGATGCCGCCAAGGAAAAGCATGTGCCGGTGATCGAAAAGACCGCCGCGGGCTTCAAGGTAACGGTGGGAGCCGTCCTGCACCCCATGGAGCAGACCCACTATATCGAGTGGATCGAGGTCATCGCCGACGGCAAGGCCTACCGGAAATTTCTCAACCCGGGAGAGGCGCCGGAGGCGACGTTTGAACTCAAGGCCGAGGGGGTTACGGCCCGGGAGTATTGCAACCTGCACGGGCTGTGGAAGGCTTAAGCCACGGGGCCGGGAGCACGGATCCCCGGCAATCTGAGGGAAATCGCCGGGGCTGGCAGAGCCTGCAGTCCCGGCTTTTTAAGTTCAGGGGTTGGTCGCCCCCGCAGGCCCTGGCAGGCCCGCGGCATCCAGGGATCTTTATATAAACGGACCATGGCCTTTGGGCCATAACAAAGCGATAAAAGATCTCTATCCGGGACAGAGGATAGCCTGCATGACCACGACGGCTTACGAACCCCGCACCTATCGCACCAGCATGGCCCGGCCGGGGTTGGTGGGTTTTCGCGTGGCGGTGAAGGAGACCGACCTCTGGGTCCTGGCCGCCCGGGATTTTTCACTTCAGGTCCGAGATCTGGTCATCCAGGAACGGCAGCAGCTGGAGGCTTACATTGCCGCCAACCCCGGCTTTCTCACGGCCCTTACCCCCTGGCCCGGGGACCCCTTCGCCCCGCCGGTGGTCCGGGAGATGATCGAGGCCGCGGCGGCCGCCGGGGTGGGTCCCATGGCCGCGGTGGCCGGGACTTTGGCGGCCCGGGTGGGGCGGCAGTTGGCCCCTTTGAGCCCCGAGATCATCGTGGAAAATGGCGGCGACATCTTTCTGGCCATTGAACAGCCGGCCACCGTGGCCCTGTTTGCCGGTAAATCCCCATTGAGCCGCCGGGTGGGGCTGCACCTCGACCCCAGCCTCAGTCCTTTGGGGGTGTGCACCTCCTCGGCCAGCGTGGGGCATTCCTTGAGCCTCGGCCGGGCGGACGCCGCCTGTGTCTTGGCCGAAAGCGCCGCCCTGGCCGATGCCGCGGCCACCGCTCTCGGCAACCGGGTGCAGGGCCCCGACGCCATCGCCCCGGCCCTGTCTTGGATCGCCGCCCTCCCGGACATCCTGGGAGCGGTCGTCATCGTGGGCGAGAAGTTGGGCGCCTGGGGCCGGGTGGAACTGGTGTCCTTAACCTGAGGGGCGCCTCCGCCTCAATTGGATTTCTCTCGACCCCAAAACATGATATAATAAACCAGGGGATTAAACGGGCTACCTAACCGGAGGTTATTATGGGGTTAGAGGCCGTCTGGCAGCAATGCGCCCACACCGGTTACCAGCTGTGGGTCTGGATGAGGTACGAGGTCGGCATACATCCGTTAATTTTCCTGGGCGCCGTGATTGTTATCGTATCAGCCTGGATCATGTATAAAGCTGAGGTCAGAACCAAATAGGGGGCAATTGGGGGACCGACGTCCCGGGAAAAACCCCGCCGCCTCATTCCCCTTACCGGCGGTTTCACAGGGGGGCGTCTTTCCAACCATTTGCTTTCATCGTCACTTCCCTGGTCAAGCTTGCCGCCGCCCTCACCTTTTCCTACGATTAGCCCCGGGGGCTCCCGGGACCATCTGCCGGCCTATGCCCTGGAAATCTTTCGGTTAGTTACGTTATACCAAAGAGCAATCAAAAGACTATTATTTGTCATTCTGAGCGCAGCGAAGAATCTCACTTTTTAGCCGCCGAGATTCTTCACTCCGCTGCGCTCCGTTCAGAATGACATGAATATTCAAGGTGTTTTGACTGCAACTTCGTATTAATCTAGTTTTTCCTGTTTATCCCTGAAGATTGACGCCATAACCGGAGTTCCCCGGTCTGCCCCTCGGCGGTTTTTTTCTTTTTCACCGGTAAAAAACAGGTTTCTTGACCGCCAATATCAGGGATTCCCGGATAGAACTTAGTTAAAGACTGGTTTAACTTCTTTAACACAACAGCCCGGCAATCCCCCGGCCATGAACCGAGAACCATGATGGGCAGCGAGTATTCTGTCGGCTTAGCGAGGTGAACTATGCGGTGCGGATTTGGCTCTGATGCAAAGCGGGGTCTGCGTTCAGAACGCGGCGCGGTCGCCGTGGAGTTCGCGGTCATTTTGCCCGTGCTGCTGTTACTTGCCTTCGGCATCATCGATTTCGGCCACGCCTGGTACATGAAGCATATAATGTCCGACGCCAGCCGGGAAGGCGCCCGCTATGGCACCCGTTACGCGACCAATGGTACTAATCGCATCCTGCCGAAAGATTTAAACCCCTCGGTAGCTAGTTATGTCAACACGACCTATGGATTAACCAGCCGCCTCCCTTGTGATGCCAACCCCCTGGTCACCCCCGGCGGACCGGGGGCGACATGGGCCGATGTGACCACTTTGGCGGGAAAAGATTTAATCGTCACGGTCACTGCCACCAAAACCTGGTTTGTCCTGGGCAGCCTCATCCCGGGTTTTGGCAGCAGTGAAACCCTGACGGTAGCTACTACCATGACGTGTGAATAACCATGGGTGACCGGAGGCGACTTATGAAACAAGGCAAAAAGGGATTTTTCAACAACGACTCGGGAGCCGTGGCGGTCTATGTGGCTATCGGTATAGTGGTTTTCTTGGGGGCCGGCGCCCTGGCCCTGGACGTCGCCCACATGGCGTCCGTGAAACGGGAATTGACCAAGGCGGCCGAAGCCGGGGCCCTGTCCGGAGCCCGGAGCCTCTGGCCCCAAGATTTATCCACCGCCACCAGCCGAGACCCAAATTGCTCCAACGCCACCAACGTGGCCCTCGCCACGACGACCAAGAACCGGGTGGAAAGCGCCAACCTTAGCACCGGCGAGGTCACGGTGGAGGTGGGCCGGTGGGATTATGCCACCAAACAGTTTACCCCCGGGATAAGCGTTAATGCCAACGGCGTCCGGGTGACTGCCTCCAGGGCCAACGTCCAAATGGTTCTGGCGCAAGTCTTCGGGCAGTCCTCGAAAAATATGCAGGCCACCGCCGTCGCGGTCATGGACTTCGCCGGCGCCGTGGGCAAAGGCTGCCTCCCCATTGCCGTCAATCAGGACTATGCGCAAAACCCGGGCCTTACCATATACATCGGCTTTAATCCCGATCCCGAGGATAACGGCGGTTGGTTTGCGTTACCGGCTGACGGCGCCAACGCCAATACGTTTAAGGATTATATCCGAAACGATTCCTGTCCCCCCCTGCATATCGGGGACACCATTGACCTCCAAAACGGCGTGGTTGTCTCGGCCCTTCAGGAATTAGCCGCTGAATTGGCCAACCACCCCGGTGGCTGGGACGTGTTTCTCCCGGTGGTGGACACCCCCAAATTTAATCATGCGGATCAAATCGACGCCTTTGTGCCCGTAAGAATTACCGAGGTGAAACATAACGGGAACCCCAAGTACGTCAAAGGCACGGTCTTGACCGTGGCGGAAGCGGCCGCGGCCCTGCCGGGCGGCGGCAAATTAGGCGCCCTGGCCCCGCCCAAGCTGGTGCAATAGACCCTGAGGCTGGGTGGCGGCGTCTCCCCCCCAGAATCGTCCACCTTTGCCGGCGGTGAGAGGAAAAGTTTTCGGGAGCTGCTCCCCTGACCGCGGGGGGCAACTCCGCAAGGGGCGGCTGAGGCGCCCGAACCCCCGTCCATCCCCCTTCCGGCGCCACCGGTCTTTTCTCTCCGCATCGTTCTGATACTGAGTTGCGCTCAAAAGGTTATTTTCTGTAGCCGCAGGCTTTAGCCTGCGCCTGCACAGGCTGGAAAGCCTGTGCCACCCTTTGACTGCAATCTGGTATGAGTTGCGCTCAAAAGGCTATATCGTGAAACCCAAAATCCCCCTAAATCCAATGCTGTTCACTTAGCACCCGAGCTTTCAAAAAATCCGGGAACACATTTATCAACGACAGGGAGAAAGTGATTAATTCCCCCTCCCCCTAACCCTCTCCCCCATTGGGGGAGAGGGAATAAAGAAGGATATCCGGTAATTCTCCCTCTCCCCCCGGCGGGGGGAGAGGGCTGGGGTGAGGGGGGGCATCCTCGCCCCAG
>VGSJ01000083.1 GCA_016875015.1 Deltaproteobacteria bacterium
GTCTTGCAGCTCAACCTGTTTCGTACCTGCTCCTTGCAGGAACTTTTTAATCCGCCAGGCCCGGTTCCGGATAATATGAATGTTAATAATCAGTTAACCTTGGCTTGGGCCTAGCCGGACAGAAATGTATTTGGTATAAATTTTTACGGGCTTCTGGTCATGAGTTGAATAAAAAACCGCTTGGGTCAATCCGGGTGATTCTGCTTCATAATTAATTTTCGTTACTTCTTCAAAAGTTTTGTTTGGGTCCCAAAAAAAAGGCATACTGAGTTCAAATAACCTATAATATTTCTTTATCTTTTCATTAAGGGCGGCTTCAATACTGTCAATATTCTGACCTGATTTATCCTGAATTTTTCCCTCAAGTTCCATTATATCATTGTAGGCCCTAATATACTCCGGGTCTCTCCTCATAAATTCCCACCGGTACTTCAACCAAAACTTCTTAGCTTCTTTAAGTGACGAGGAATTGCTGCGTTTTTTTGATGTCATAATCATACCCACCGTGAAGTCTCATATTTTTTTCAGGAGAAAGATATGGTTTTAGCCTTGTCAAACATGGTTCTTGAAGGTTCTCGGTCGTTTTGATGATCCACTGTTTTTATATCCAAGCAAATCTAAATATGGTAGTCAGGTCATCTCCGGCAACTCCGAATCAAGTCCACAGATTACTTAAGGCCTGGGTTTTCTCCGAGGTTTTTTCTTGGGAACAGATTTTCTCGGTTGCCACTCACCCGGCGGGGATTTCCCTTTGAGAGTTTTCGCGCTTTTGGGGAGCCCTTTTATAGGTTTAACCGGAGCAGGAGCCTCATCGGTTGGGGCTTTGGTCAGCCCCAGGAAGACGTCAAGGGCCAGGGGCGCGGCCTTGAGATAGAAGGGTTCCAGGGCTTCCAAAAACGGGGCCTTACCTCGCCAAAAGGGAAAACTGCCCAATCTCCTGGGTAAGGCGGCGGTAACTTCCGGCAGGCGGACCTCGCCGAACAGGTTGCCGGGGAAATCCTCCCCGTCCCAAAAAGCCGCGGGTTCCAAAGGTGGCTCATCAGGGAGGGGTTCCGAAACCCCAGCCCGTTCCGGCTCCGGAAGAACGGAGGCGGCAGGAGGGCTATAGCCCAACAGTTCGAAGAGTTCTTCCCGGGCGAGCCCCCGCAGTTTAAAGAGGAGAAAGGGGTCCCGGTCGAATTCCTCTGCCAGGAGGTAAAAGACCGCGGCCGTGTGCTTGCAGGGGTTGGACCAATCGGGACAGGAGCAATCGGTTTCCAGGTCCTTCAATTTGTGGGGGAAGAGGGACACTTTGGCGTTTAGGAAAACTTCCTCAACATCTTCCGGCATCTCGCCGGCAAGCAGCTTGGCCAGGGTAATGAACCGGTCCGCCAGGGCCGCGGCGACGTGGAGCCATTGGGCCCGGGATAATGGCCGGAACCGCACCTCCACCTCGTAGGGACGAGAACGGGAACCCTGGACCGCAGCTCTTACCGCGCCTTTCTCAACCTCGATGTCCATGACCTGGCCTTTGCGGGCGTAGGTGCGTCCCCGGTTCAGGCGTTCGCCGATATCAAAGCTTTCCAGCACCCTGATCCAGCGTTGCCCCCACCAACTGGTGGCGAAGGCGCCCCTCCGGGATTGGGCCTTGATGCCCCCCTTCACTTCCCGGGCCGGCTTCGGAGGATAATAGCGCCACCAACCCATTTCAGGTCTCCAGGGCTTCCCGGCGCAAGGCCATCAGGTCTTTCAATTCCGCGGTGGACAGCTCCGTCAGCCAGCCTTCCCCGGTGCCTACTACCTGCTCGGCCACTTCTTTTTTGCGCTCAATCATCTCGTCGATCTTTTCCTCCAGGGTGCCCAGGCAGAGAAATTTGTGCACCTGGACGTCTCTGGTCTGGCCGATGCGATAGGCCCGGTCGGTGGCCTGGTTTTCCACCGCGGGATTCCACCATCGGTCAAAATGGAAGACATGGTTGGCGCCAGTGAGATTCAGACCGGTGCCCCCGGCCTTTAGGGACAGGATGAACAGGGGCAGGCGGCTACCGTCGGCCTGAAAGCGCTCCACCAGGTCATCCCGCTGTTTCTTGGGGGTCCCGCCATGCAGAAAGAGCACTTCCCGGCCAAAAGTTTCCTGCAGGTGGCGCTGGAGAATCTTGCCCATCTCGGCAAACTGGGTAAAAATCAGGGCCCGGTCTTTGACCTGGAGGAGTTCTTCCACCATCTCCGTCAGGCGGGCCAGCTTGCCGGAGCGGCCCGGAACCGGGGAATTGTCCCCCAGGAACTGGGCGGGGTGGTTGCAGACCTGCTTGAGTTTGGAGAGGACCCCCAGGATCACCCCCCTGCGCTGGATGCCGTCGGCCCCTTCCAGGGCCCGGGCCGCCTCTTCCACCACCGCGGCATACAACGAAGCCTGCTCTTTGGTGAGATTGCAAAAGACCTTCATTTCGTTCTTTTCCGGCAGATCGGCAATGACCTTGGGGTCGGTCTTGAGCCGGCGCAGTATAAACGGCCCGGTCAGGCGTTGCAAGCGTTGGGCCGCCTCGGGGTCCCGGTTGGCCTGGATGGGGATGAAAAAGGACCGCTTGAAAGCGGTCTGGGACCCTAGGAAGCCGGGGTTAAGAAACTCCATGATAGACCACAGGTCGCCCACATTGTTTTCCACCGGCGTGCCGGTGAGAGCCAGGCGGTACCCCGCCGGCAAGGCCCGGGCCGCCCTGGCCTGCCTGGTCTCCGGATTTTTGATGTTTTGCGCCTCATCCAGGATCACCCCGGACCAGGGAATCTCCTTGAGAAGCTCGAAGTCCCGGTGCAGCAGGGCATAACTGGAGATGACCATGGCGTATTTCTTCACCTGTCTGGCCAGGGCCTTACCCCTGGAGCGGGTGACGCCATGGTGTACCAACACCGGCAAATCGGGAGTAAAGCGCACCGCTTCCTTCTGCCAGTTGCCCACCACAGAGGTGGGGCAGACCAGCAGGACCGGCTCCGGGTGACCGGCTTGCCGTTCCCGGGCTATCAGGGCCAGGGTCTGCACGGTCTTTCCGAGTCCCATGTCGTCGGCCAGGCAGGCCCCCAGGCCCCACTGCTTCAAAAAATTCAGCCAGGAATAGCCCCGGACCTGGTAAGGGCGCAGGATTCCGTGAAAATTGTTTGGCGGGGGTAATTCGGCAAACGCGGCCTGGTCTTGCAGTTGCGCCAGCAGTTCGCCGATCCAGCCCTCGGCAGACAGGCCGGCAAAGGGGAGGTCGGCCGGGGTTTGGGCTCCGCCCAAAGCCAGTTGCAGGGCCTCCCGGGCGGTGATCCCGGCATCCGCCCGTTTCCGCCAGAGGTCAAGGGCCGCCTGAATCTCCTCGGCATTCAACTGCACCCATTGGCCCCGCACCTTGACCAGGGGGGATTTCCGCTCTGCCAGCTCCTGGAGTTCGGCCAGGGAAAGGTCCGCGTCGCCCAAGGCCAACTGCCAGTCGAAGCGCACGATCTGGTCCAGGTTTATTCCGGAGCCCCCCGCCATCTTGGGGGACTTGACCTGGGCCCGGGCCGACAGGCGCATCTTGGCGCCCCGGCCGCTCCACCAGGCGGGCAGCATCACCCCGAAGCCGGCCTGTTCCAGCAACGAGGCTTTTTCGGTGAGAAAGGCAAAGGCGCCCCGGGTATCTAAAGAGTGGCCGTCGGGCAGGGCGGTCCTGAGGCCGGCCTCTAAGTCGGGGCAAAGGCGGGCGCTCTGGCCCAGCGACACCAACAGGTACTCCTTGGCGTAAAAGTCGCGGAGCAAGGAAGCGGTCGACTTTTTAGGATTCCAGGCTTCCCTGGCAGGAATGAGGAGGCTGGGGTCGGCCGTGGCCTGGAGCAGATAGCGGACAAACCAGTGCTCTTCGCCGGGCGCAGCCGGGGCTTCCTCCTCCGGTTCCTCCAGGCGGAAGCAGAGGCGGAACGGCGTGGCAGCGGTAACAGAAACTGGACGCCGCCACTGCTGAATTTGCTGGTGCAGCCGGGCCAGATCGCCGGGGTCTCCTGCCATCAGCCCGTCCGGGGCTTGCAAGGCGTGCAGCCACTGATCATGGAGGCTGTCGAATCCGGAAGCCTTACTGGCGGGGCGGCCCCGCCGGATTGGGGCCGGCTCCATGGCGGTCGGGCTGGGCAACCGGACCAGATGATCCACCATCCGGCCCAGAAAGTCGTTGAGCACCTCGGTGGCGGGGCGCCAGGGGGGAGAGGCGGCATCCGGGGTCAGGGCCCGGCACACCTGGGGCATGATCACGGCCAGTCTGGTGGCCACACCGCTGTCGTTACCGGATACAACCGGTTCCCAGCGGGCGTAGTATGTCCTCCGGATTTCCGTGAGGCCGGGGAGAAACCGCTGTCTGGCCGCCAGCGACCCGGCAAAGCGCAGGGCTGTGGCCCAAAAACGCAAATCTTTCCCGATAATGACACCGGGAGCCAGGACCTCTTGGTTCACACAGGCACAGAGCAACTCGACTTCTGCCGGCGGCGACAGGGCCAACGTGGTCACCTGCCACGGGGATATGACAACTGGTTTAAGGGAGGCTGAAGATTCGGAAATCAGCGGACTGGAGGCCAAGGGGCGATGCTTGTGGGTGGGGAGCCAGGCAACTGCGGTCTCGCTGGCGAGGCCATTCAGCAACTGGCCCAAGCCGGCCTCCTGGAGCGCCTCTGATAAATGTTCCTTGCCAGCGTCGTAAGGGAGTTGCGGGGGTTTGGCGGCCTTTAACCTGCCTTTACTGACGCGGTGGACGGGAGGTTCCGGAGGAGCAGGAATTTCTCCCCAGACAAACAAGCGGTTCTCATAAAACGCGGCGTGCAGGATAAGCATTGGCAGGTCAGGGGTGTTCTTTCAGGAAAATCATACCGGGAATGGCTGAGAAAAACAATTTCCGATGTGGAGTTATTTGCAGGAGATGGGTCCTTCAGCCTCGCTCTGGGGGGAGAATGTCTGTCGAGCGAGTTTAGCCGTAGCCTTGGATCAGAATATCCTCTACGCGCCGAAAATACTTCCCTTTCTCTTTATTTTCCCTGCAAAATTCGGTTTATTTCGGCTACAAAAGCCCGGCCTTCTTCCACGGTCAGATTGGCAGTGGGTTCGATAATTTCTTCAAAGATGCCGTAGTCGGCGGTTTCCCGCACCCGGCGGGCATTGAGAAACATCCGATGGAATTTGGGGTCCAGGCACCCGGTTTTGGCGAAATGACGGCCCAGCATGGAAGCCACCGCCGAATGTTTCACCACCTCGATGTTACGAGCTTTGAGAAGAGCCTGGGCCGCATAGAACATGGCATAGTAAGCTTTACCCGCGGCATCCGGGAAGTCGCCCCCGGCCCGAAGTTTTTCCGCCACCTCTAAGGCATGGTGTGCTTTGGTCATTAAGGCTTCAACCTCCGGGGTCAGGTTCACAGGGCGATGCCCTCCTGGGCCACTTTCCGGTAAAAGGAAAAGCCTTTCTCCCGATAAGCTGCGAAGTTGTCGGCATCAAAGACCTTGAGGGCGATGATGGGGGAAAAGTCGTGGTCCCACATCACCTGGTATGCCGACTCATGCAAAGCCGCCTCCAACTCCGGGGTGCAGCCCTGGACGATCACCGCCACGTCCAAATCGGAATCGGGACCGGCTTGGCCCCAGGCTCGGGAGCCAAAGACGATCACAGCCTGGAGGCGATCCCCTCCCGCTTCCCGCATGCGCCCCTTTAATTCTTCAACAATACCCCGTTCAGTCTGATTCAACATGGTTTAGCTCCAAAACCCGGATGAAAAACTCCCGGTCCAACCTTTCTCAATGGCCTTCATATTGGTCAAGAAGGCTTTATTTTCAATGCCGGTGGTCAAGATTGCCCTTCTTTCTTGAGGTCTGCTGATCCGTTAGTGAGTTGTTCAAGGAGGTTCCCTGCAATATTAGCGGCATTTCTGAGGGCCTCATCCCGCAAATGAGCATAGCGCATCGTCATAGCCGAGCTCTTGTGGGTCAGAAGTTTTTGCAGGGTGTAGAGGTCAACCTGGCCAGAGGAGGCCAACATGGAGGCATAGACATGGCGCAATCCGTGCAAAGCCCGGAAGTCTTGGGGAAGCCCGGCCATCCTTTTGATGCGGTTCACTTGCTTATTAATGTCAACACGACGCCCCCCGTTCCGGCCAGGGAAAACAAACGGGCTGTCTGTGCGGGGATGCGAAACTATCAAAGCTCTTGCCGGCTCATTCAACGGGATTTTCTGATCATGGCCACCCTTCGGATCGCGAATATGGATAAAGCCGCGCTCAAAATCGAGGTCCTGCCATTGCAAGTGAAACAACTCGCCTCGCCTCATACCGGTGAAAAGGGCCAGCTTCATGAAATTGGCGGCCTGGACATTGGCATCCTGTTCTATTGCCCCCAGCAGCCGCGCCAGTTGCTCGGGGTTCAGGTCCTCCGTCTTAAGGTTGTTCACCTTGGGTATTTCCAGGTGAAAGGGAAGGGGTTTGCACAGTTGTCGTTTAACTCCAAAATTGATGATGCGCCGGAGAAGCGATAACGTCAGCTTGACTGTCTGGGGAGACTTGCCTTTTAAAAACCGCAAGCGCAGGCGATCTATCTCCAAGGCGGCGAGTTCGTGGGGTTCCTTGTCACCCCAAAGTGGCCGGATATATCTCTCAAAACGACTCCTATCTTGGGAAATGCCTTTGAGGGTCTTACTGACTCGATATTCGTCCCAGAGCCTTCCAAAGGTCCAGATTTCCTGGGTCTGCCGGGCTGCTTCCCTCTGCTCCTGGTTGGTGGGTTCGTCCCCTTCGATTCTTTGCGTGCGAAGCCTCGCAGCCCTGGCCGGGGTCATGTCATTTTTGAATTGCCGCCCGGCTTTTTCCTCGATAAGCTTACCATGCTTGCGATAAACTATGTAATAAATCCGCTCTGGTCTGCCGTCCGCAGAGGTTCCCTGGATGAAATAAACTCCGGGATATTTTGTCTTAAAACGTTGCTGTTTTGGCATGGATTACTCCACTGAACCAAAGGGATTTGCTGGAAAACCAAAAGGATTTGTCCCCAACATTATCCCCAACATTTTTAATGATTATAAGGGTAAAAAGGGGGAAGTCAACAGAAAAAGGAAATCTTGAAAAGCCCAGTAATCAGTTAGATAAGAGAGGTGATGGTAAAGTAGGGTAAAAATATTCTTATGGTCTCCGGAACCAAAGGCCGGGCGTTCGAGTCGCCCATCGCCCGCCAGGAATTTCAATGGGTTAGGCAATGTGCCTAACCCCTTCTCTTTTCATTCCCCACACTATTCCCCACACCCAAGCCTAAAATCATCGGGGTTTGGGGTGAAGGTCAAATGTCTGGCTTGTTGTAAAAAAGCAAATTCAGACCCCCTTTTTGGTGGGGTCTGGGGATGGGTCACCCTACCCTTAAATTTCTGCGGCTGCCCCCGGAACACCACGAGGCCGCCAACCAGCAAGCCGACACCCAATTTCTGATCTCCGCAGATACCTCTGTTACGATCAGCTTTCGGCCTGATGGCCAGGCCTCAGCTTATCTGGATTTGATTGGGGTCGGCTTTAATCCGGTTAATTCTCCCCTAAATGAACCGCCGCATCAGGTCGTCGGTGATTGCGTCCACGTCGTCCGGCCGGATACGATATTCCCGGCAGATCGCCTCGACTCGGGCAATCTTGCCGGCGTCGGCCAAATCTCCTAACCCCGACAAGATCCCCGTCCGTCGCCCCACCCGATAGAGGCGCTGCAGTTCCGGGTCCAGGTTAAGAAAAGTGCGGACGATCCCGATCAGACGCGGTAGGTCCTGGGGCAGTTTGCCGTCTACTTCGGGCAAGAGATTCAAGATGTGATCACTCTTGATGACGCTGGTGATCTTAGAGAGCGACTCCAGAAACAGGAGCAGTTCCCGGGCCATCTCGACATCCGTGGCCTTAGCGAAACGGCCGGCGGCATAATCCTCATACAGGGGGGTCTCGGGCGGGATGGCCAGGGTGCGAAGCCTGATAAAATCCGGATTGATCTGATTTAAGGCCGCGGCCGTCTCCACCGCATTGACTTCGAGCCGCAGCCGGCCTCCCAGCCCCGGCATGTAGTATTCCGACAACTCCATGCCCGCTTCTTTGACCTTGAGCCCCGCCAGGATGTGCATGCGTTGGGTGGTGCCTTTGCACACCATCTTCAGAACTTCGTCGGCCCCCGATTCCATGCCGATGTGAATCCGGCTGAGTCCGGCGCGCCTCAGATCGGCCAGGGCGCCGGCATCGAGATTGGCGATCGTGTTGGAGCGGGCGTACGAGGTGATCCGGGTCACTTCCGGAAAACGCGTTTTGAGATGCCGGAGTATGGCCGCCAGGTCCCCGGGGTCCACCACCAGGCTGTTGGCGTCCTGGAGAAAGACCTGGCGCCTGCCGTATCTCGACCAGTTCCTGGCCGCCGCCCCGGCCCGGGGGTCTCCCCCGGCCAGCCCCATCGGGGCCGGGTCCCGGGGTCCCTCCCGGAGCTGTTGCACCGCCTCGTACACGGCATCGATGTCCCGGACAATATGAGCCAGCGGCCGCACCGAGAACCGGGCGCCTTTATAGACCGGGCAGAAGGTGCAGCGGTTCCAGGGACAGTTCCGGGTCACCCGCAGCAGGAGGCTGTGCGCCTCGCTGGGGGGCCGGATGGGGCCCTGTTCAAAACCCCGGTAGGTCATGTCCCGGGCGTCGCTCTGCTTCAGCATCGCTTAACTCCCCGGCGGCTCAGGCTGACCCTGACGGCGCTTTAGGCCGATCGTCATCACCCCAAGGCGCCGGCTGAATCCTGCACAAACCATATAATACCGTGTTCCCTTTGAAATGAAACAAACCATCCAGATAACCTATTGATATCTCTCGTAGGGGCGGGTTTCAAACCCGCCCCTACAAAACGAACACGGTATACGCTATTTCCGACCACTGACCACTGCTTGCATGTCACACTCTTTCCCGGTCATCCCGTGAAGAGAAAAGGGCGACCCGGTGGCCGCCCCTTGGCTGTCATCATCTCAAAGGCGAGGTTCTCAAGCCAGCCGCATCCGCTCCTTGAGTTTTGCCATCACCGGCTCAAACTGCTGCTGGAGTTGCCCCTTAAACCGGAGCCACTCTTCCTGGAACTGGGGGAGGCGCTCCACGTCCAGGTTCATTGGCTGGCGATACTTCGCCTCCATGGCCTGCTGCATCTGTCCCACCCCCGCGGCAAACCGGGCCTTGAGCTGCTGCAGGGCGTTGCTGCGGAATTGGAGGAACTGTTGCAGGAGCTGTTCCATTTCCGTCTGGAGGTGCGCCATGGCCTTGCGGTTGTCGGCCACCAGGAGCAACCCTTCCACGGCCCGGTCCTGGCGGGGGTCCACCGCATTTTCCCGGGGCAGACCGAGGTTCCGCAGAAAGACCTCTTTGATGGCCAACCGGGCGGCGGGCTGGGTCTGGGGCGGCAAATTCTTGAGGTCGGCCGACAGGTCCCCTTCCCCTTTGAGGTGCTGCACCGCCAGCCGGCGGCCCTCCTCCTGGCGCCGGGCCAGCTCCATCTCTTCCCGGGAAGCCCGCCCGTATTGCTCGGCCTTTTCCAGGGCCAACTCTAAAGCACTCTTGATTTCCGCCAATTATCGCTCTCTTTCTCTCCCGCCTGGGAGACTCAGCAGGTGCGTCATTTTATCTTGGCAGCAGGCGCGGCCTCGGTCTTGGGCGTATCCGCGGGGGTGGCGTCGCCGCCGCTATCGGCGGCCTTGGCGCCGTCGCCGTTGTCACTGGGCCCGGCGGCCGCGTTTTTCCCGGCATAATCCGTCACGTACCACCCGCCGCCCTTCAAGTGAAAGGCGCAGGAGCTGATGATCTTGTGAAGACTGCCGCCGCAGCCCGGACATTCCGCCAGGGGGGAATCGGAAATCTTTTGCCACCGTTCCACCACCTGGCCGCATGCGGCGCACTGATACTCATAAATTGGCATACTGCAAACCTCCTTGAGTCCTAGCATCATAATATCGCATCACCGGCGGCAAATCCCGAACCTTCAGGGGCGCCAGGATTTTCTGCGTCAAGCGGTGCACCCGCCGCTCTTCCTCCTGCTTGTGCTCCTCCGGGGCCTCGAAGAGGGCCAGGAACTGGCTGAACCGGACGATGTGCACCAGTTCGTGCGTGACGATGTAGAGCAGCAGGGGAAACAGGCTCAGGCCGTCAACGTGCTGCAGGGTCTTGAGGATATTGTGGTCCTGCAAACAGACCCGGTAAAAATCAAAGGCCGCGGAGCGCAGCAGGCGGTCCTTATGGCAGCCGTCGTATTTGGCCACCAGGGCCAGGGCGTGGGAGGAAATCTCCTCGTCCCGCAGGGCCTCCAGGGTCAGGATGTCGTAGCGGGCCCGGCGCCAGTGACAGGGAGACAGCTTGAAAAAGTCAGAGGTGGCCTCCTCGGCGATGACCGTCGCCTCTTTCAGAAGCTCCTTGTGATGCTGGTGAAAATACTGGGCCGGATTCATTATCGATATATAATTACCATTTATCCAAGGCTTGTCAACTCCACCGCGCCGGAGGTCTTTTTCCCCAGCGTTTTCAGCCTGGAGGATTTGGGGTTTTCTGTCAAGTTTCCCGTTGGCCCCACAGGTGACTGTCTTATCAATTGACTAAATTCCGCTTAACGAGATATATTTCCTTATGCATCCTGACCAGGGGCGAAAAACGTGAAGAAATTAGCCTTGGTGCTTTCTCTGGCGGTTATTGCGGCGCTGGGCGGCTGTTGACCGGGGGCCGGGGCGCTGCGGTCAAACAGCCGCCAGCTATCCTGGTCGGCGGCGGAAATTACCTTCGGCGCTCACCGGCCGGAACTTCCGGCGCCCCAACCGGTGTTATGATGCATAAATTATTTATGAAGCGTCACACTGGACAACCCCAGGCCTCCCGGCTCCCGGGGCGCGGGCTTGAGGATGCTCAGCGTATTTGACCGAAATCGCGATACTCACCGCACCCCATAACCGCAAACCGAAAACTGGAAACCGAAAACCGCTGTTAATATGACCCGTCTGCCCCGGCAACTGGAGTCCCTGGCCCGGATGCTCACCTACATCCTGAGCCACCGGCCCGACGAGTTCGGGCTGGTGCTCTCGGAGGAGGGGTTCATCCCCATCAAGCTCCTGCTCCAGGTCCTGGGGGCGGAGCCCGGCTGGGGCTTCGTGCGGCGCTATCACCTGGACCAGGTGGTGGGGCTGATGTCGCCCCCCGCCTTCGAGGAGGAAGGGGAGCGGATCCGCGCCCTGACGCCGGCGCCGGCGAGGCTCCGCCGCCTCCCGGGGGAGCCCCCTGCCCTGCTCTACATCGCCATCCCCCCCAAGGCCCACGCCCGGGTCTGGGAGGACGGACTCAAGTCGTCCCCGGACCGGGAGATCGTTCTGGCCGCGACCCCGGAACTGGCGAAAAAGCTGGGGCGGCGCCGAGCCCCGGACCCCATTATGGTCACCATCCAGGCCCAGGCCGCGGCCCGGCGCGGCATCAGTTTCACGGGCTACGGCGAGGGTTTGTACCTGGCCCCGGCCCTGCCCCGGGATTTTCTCCAACTGCCGCCCCCGCCCCAGGTCCCGGAGAAGCCCAAACCTTCGATACCCCGGCCCCAGGCTCCCACCCCCGGCAGCTTCACCCTGGACCTGCCCGGGATACTGCAACCCGTGACCAAGCCCCGGTCCAGAGGCAAGAAGGGCGAGCCCGCCTGGAAGACCGGGACCCGGGCCCTGCGGAAAAACGGGAAAAAGGGGAAAGGGGGAAAGGCTAACAGAGATTAAGCTTATGGCCTCAACTCCGAAAAGGTAACGGTTGGTTGAGAATTCCTCTCCTCCCTCAAGCCGGCCCCACCGAAAAGCGAAAACCTAATACGGTTTGCCGATGGCCTTGTCCAGTTTGGCCTCGAACACCCGGTAATCATAGAGGGCCTGCACGAATTTCAAATCCGCCTGGGAGAATTGCACCTGGGCGTCGGTGACTTCGATGATGGTGCCGACGCCCGCCTGGTAGCGGCCCCAGGCCAGGCGCAGATTTTCCCGGGCCGCCTCCAGGGCCTTCTTGGAAGCCCGGATCAACTCCCAACCCGACTTAACATCCAGGTAGGTCTGCTCCACTTCTTTGGCGACGTTCTGGCTCAGCACTTCGTAATTTTCCTGGCTAGCCCGCAGTTGCGCCTTGTTCTGGTTGACCGCATAGGCCGTGGACAGGCCCTCGAACAGCGGGAACGTCATCGCCGCGCCCACATACCAGGTGCTGGGGGCGTTGGCAAAAGGCTGATCCAGGCTCTGCCAGCCGTAGGCCATATTGGAGGTTAACACAGGAAAGTAGCCGGCCCGGGCCACCGTAATCGCGGCTTCGTTATATTTTTGCTGCTGCCGGTTTTTTAAGAGCTCCGGCCGCCGCTCTCGGGCCTGGGTCTTCAACGCTTCCAGAGACTGGGGCTGCGCCTTGACTTCCAGAACGTCCTCCACCTGGGTAAAGGGCCAGGTCTTCAATCCCAGGGCGGTCATCAGGGTGACCCGGGCCAGATCCACGGCGTTCTTGACCTTGATGAGGCTGGCCTCGGCGTCGTACAGGTTGGCTTCGGCCTTGGTCACGTCGATCTTGGCCTTTAAGCCCACCTGATAAAACCCCTGGGCCTGCTTTAACAATGCCTGGTTTTGCCGCACCGTCTCTTCCTGCACCTTCAAGGCCCGCTGGGCCGCCAGGTAGCCGAAATAGGCGGTACGGGCGTCCAGCGCCACCTGTTGGCGACTGCCGGCGTAATCTTGCTCCGAGGCGCCGAAAGAGGCCCGGGACTCCTTGATCAGGCCGGGGGTCTTGCCAAAATCGTAGAGCAGTTGGGTTGCCTGGAACTGATAAAAATAGTAGTGCGTCGTGGCGGCGCTGGATAAACTGCTGATCGTCCCGCCCGTCGCGGCGGTCAGGGGCTTGCGCCCAGCCGTTGAAAAAGCGTTCCCATAATAATAGTTGGACACAAAATTGACCTGGGGCAGATAGGCGGCCCGGGCCACCCCGATGTTATAGCGGGCCGCAGCCGCAGTTTCCCGGGATTGCCTGATGGCGGGATGTTCTTTGAGGGCGAGATCAATGGCCTGGTTCAGGCCGAGGCTCCCGCCCGTCTCGGTTGCGGCCGCCGCGTTGGCGCCCCCCCACCCCAACCCGGTGAGGACGATGAGGAGAAAGACCGCCGGTGCTCGCCTGAAATTTTGCCACATAGTTGAACTCCGCAACCGCGTCGCCGGCGCCGATGACGCGGTCCCCGGTCCCCTGCCGGAAGCCTGAGACCAGGTTGCAGTCGAAAGGTGGCACAGGCTTCCTTGCCTGTGCCGACGCAGGCTAAACGTCCATGAGCCAAAAATGTTTCACCCCCAGGATGAAAAATCCCCCCTACCCCCAGCAGTGTCCGGTTAGGTTCTTGCAAATAAAGGAGGCTCGCTCTACGTGGAGCAACAGTGGATAAATTAGCTCACGCCTTTTTTGCTCAGAGAAGAATACTTCCCCCTCACCCCAGCCCTCTCCCCCATTGGGGGAGAGGGGGAAAAGTGGAACTGATTTAATGCGTTATGGTTACTA
>VGSJ01000084.1 GCA_016875015.1 Deltaproteobacteria bacterium
AACTACATCGCCGCCTGGGAGAATGACCGTAACAACCGGCAATCAAAAATAAATTGGCGTTTCTCTACAGCCGATGCCAGGATAAGGCTTAAGCACCTTTATCCGAAACTATAAATGATACATGGCACTAGTCGCCGCGGTGCGGGGGCCAGCCCGACCCGTCAACGGGTAAGCTTATTTCGTACATGCCGCACCAACTCCTGGAATTCCGGAATCTGCAATTGTGACACCATAGCGGCATAGAGGCCCATGCCGATGCCAATCACCCCGACCAGCCCCAGGGTTCTCCCCGCCAGACCGGACCCCAACCAGGCGGCGGCGTGGGGGTGAAGCCAGGATACGGCCAGTCCCATAATCACGCTGGCTCCGGCCACTTTGCCCAGCGTGAGGATGAGCCCGCCCACCTTAAGACCTGGCAGTTTGCGGTAGAGCACCGCGGCCAGGAACAAAAAGTTAAAGATCATGCTCAGAGCGGTGGATAAGGCGATGGCCCGGTGCTGCAAGGTCGCCAGGGTGAGGTGGATAATGCAGAGGTTGGCGGCCACCGTCACGAAGGAGCCCAGCACCGGTATCCGGGTGTCATCCAGGGCATAATAAACCGGCACGACGATCTTGACCCCGGCAAAGGCTACCAGTCCCAGGGAGTAGAGCGCCAGGGCCGCGGCGGTCTGCTGAGTATCCACCGCGGTGAACTGGCCGTGCTGATAAATGAGCCCAATGATGGGCTGGGCCAGGAAGATCAAGCCGCAGGCCGCCGGCAGGGTGACCAGGATGGCCAGGGACAGGGAAGATTGCAGGGCTTCCCGGAGGGCGGCCAGGTCGTGATTGGCGGCGTGGCGGGAGACCACCGGCAAGGTGGCCAGCATCAGGGCCACGCCGAACAGGCCCATGGGCAGATGGAACAGCCGGAAGGCGTAATTGAGCCAGGAGACGCTGCCCTGGACGCAACTGGAGGCATAGAAGGTGTTGATGAAGACATTGATCTGGGTGGCGGAGAGGCCCGCCACCGCGGGCAGCATCAACTTGACGATCCGCAGCAGTCCAGGTTCCCAGAGATTAAGGACCCACCGGAGCTTGAACCCTACCCGCCACAACAGCGGCAACTGGAACATTAGCTGCAGCGCGCCCCCGACCAGGGTGCCCCAGGCCATGCCGACGATGGGGGCCACCCCGAACCGGGGCGCGGCCAGAGTCAGACCCACACCGGCGACAACGGAGCCCAGGTTGAAAAAACTGGAGGCCAGGGAGGGGACAAAAAACTTGCCCTTGGTGTTGAGGACTCCCATGGCCAGGGCCGCCAGGGACACCAGGATAAGGAAGGGAAACATTATCCTGGTCATCAGGGTGGTGAGTTCCAGTTTCCCCGGGACCGTGCCGAAATCCGGGGCCATGACCCCCACAATATCGGGGGAGAACCACATGCCCGCCATGACCACCAGGCTCAGGAGCAGGGTGCAGCAAAAGACCACGTTATTGGCCAGCTGCCAGGTCTTCTCCCGCCCCAGGCGCTGCTCGTAATCGGTAAAAACGGTAACGAAAGCGGAGCTCAAGGCCCCTTCGGCAAACAGGTCCCGCAGCAGGTTGGGAATTCGGAAGGCGACGACGAAGGCGTCAAAGGCTAAGCCCGCGCCAAAGAGTCCGGCAAAGACTTGTTCCCGCACCAGCCCCAGAATCCGGCTGGCGAGGACCGCGAGACTGACCGTCCCTGCGGCCCGGGCGATTTTTCCCGTTTGGCTGGCTGAGTCTTGGGGCACCGGTTACCCCGAGCGGGGGAGGTGCGGCGCCAGCCGTGGGCGCCGCTTCCAGAACTTGGAGGCCAAAAATTTCAGGTGTCGCGGTAGGTGGCGGATCACTGCGGTTGTGGGTCACCCTGGAGCCGGGCCGCGGCCTCCGGGGGGCTAACCGGCATCGGCCTGCCTGCCTTGCGGGGCAGAAGTCCGGTTCTTTTGCTTGGCGCGGCTATTAGCGGCCGGTTTGTCCTTCTTGGCCAGCGGGGCCGGAGCTTTAGCGACCTTGGCGATCTTGCCGGCTTTATCCGGGGGGGCTACAGATTGCCCCTTGGAGGCAGCCCGGTTCGGCCTGGGTTTGGGAAACTTCTTTTCCGGTCCTATCTGACTGGCCGGCGTCTCCGGATGCAGCAGGGCATAAGCCGGCTGCTCCGATGCCCCCTGGTTCGAGCTTTTGACCGGCGGATAGTTGAGACGATCCAACCGGTCCGGCCACCCCTCGGCATACACGGTCCCGAGAAACCCGGCGAGCTTTAGCCGCTGATTATTCTTGTCGGGGGAGAGGTAACACCAAGACATGAGCCCCACCCCGGCGGTGACCCCACCCACCAGGGTAAGCCAGCTAAGCTTGCGCCAATGGCTTCGACTACGGACATAACCACCCTGGCGATGAAAAATATGGGAAAACAGGGCGTACATCCCATAAGCCCATAGAATTACAGCTAAAGTTGCAAGCACCGGTTTCCCCCTTCTCAGGTTGCCAAAGCATAACAATATTAATTTTTCGAAGTCAACCTTTTTCCCGCGCGCCTTGTCAAGCGGCAGTTTGCACCCTGTCATTTAATTGACACAAAGGACACTTTAGGGTATGTTTTAATAACTAAGGAAGATCGCTTATGAAACGGGATAACGCCTCCATCCTGGTGGTGGATGATGATCCGGCCCTGCTCCAGAGCCTGCAAGAAATCCTGGAAGCGGAGGGCTACGAGGTAACGAGCGCCGCCGATGGGGAGAGCGGCTTGCGTTGCTTGAAAGAGCACGCCTTTGACCTGGTGCTGAGCGACCTGGCCTTACCCGGCCTGGACGGCATGGAACTGCTTAAATATCTGAGGCAGGAGGCGCCGGCGTGCCCTTGCATCATCATCACCGGCTACGGCACCATCGCCAACGCGGTGTCAGCCATGCACCAGGGGGCCTATGATTATTTCACCAAACCCGTGGACCCCAGCGAACTTCGGCTGGTGGTGGCCCGGGCCCTGGAGCACCGGCGCCTGAAATGGGAGAATCTGCACCTCAAGAAACAGCTCCACCGGCGGTACGGCTTCGCCAACATGGTAGGCGCCAGCGACGGCATCACCCGGGTCTTCGACCTGATCCGCAAGGTGGCGGACACCGACAGCAACGTCCTGATCCTGGGCGAATCCGGCACCGGCAAGGAGCTCATCGCCCACGCCATCCATTATAACAGCGCCCGGCGGGAGGGCCGGCTGATTCCGGTCAACTGCGCCGCGATTCCCGAAGAACTGCTGGAAAGCGAGCTCTTTGGGCACGAAAGGGGCGCCTTTACCCACGCAGTGCGCACCCGCATCGGCCGCTTTGAGCTGGCCAACGGCGGCAGCATCTTTTTGGACGAAATCTCGGAGATGAGCCCCGGCCTCCAGGTGAAGATCCTCCGGGTCTTACAAGACCACTCCTTTGAAAGAATCGGCGGCATCAAGACCATCCGGGTGGATATCCGGGTAATCGCCGCCACCAACCGGAACTTGGAAGAACTGGTGCGCCAGAACCGGTTCCGGGAAGATCTTTTTTACCGCCTCAATGTCATCCCCATACAGGTGCCGCCGCTTCGGGAGCGGGTCTCCGACATTCCGCTGCTGCTCCACCACTTCCTGCAGTTATTCAGCCGGACCAAGAAAAAGCCCCTCAAACGGATCAGCCCTGCGGCCATGGACCTCCTCCTGCAGCACCCCTGGCCCGGAAACGTCCGGGAACTGGAAAACCTCATGGAACGCCTGGTCATTCTCACCGAAGGCGAGGTCATTAAAGTATCTGACCTGCCCGAGAAGTTTCAGCGCTTCATCCCCCCCCGGCCCACGGAAACCGCGCAATTTTCGGAGCGGGGCGTCCTTTTTACCGATGCGGTGCAGGCCTTTGAACGGGACCTGATCCTCAGGGCCTTGCACCAGAGCAACTGGGTGAAAAGCCGGGCGGCGCAACTCCTTCACCTCAACCGCACCACCCTGCTGGAGAAGATGAAGAAGCAAAACATTCCCTCCACCCCTGACTTCACCCCCCAGCCCGACAGCATCTCCAAGCCCCCGGCCTCCTGAGGAAGAGATTTTTTGCCTTCTCCCGGCAAGGCCTCATACCAATTTGCCTTCAAATGGCGGCACAGGTTTTCAACCTGTGCATGTGCAGGCTGAAGCCTGCGGCTACCCAAAATTACCTTATGATCGCGACTTGGTATCAGATCAGCCCGCGAGGCGGGGGGCGCCGCAGGTTGTGGCCCGACTTGAGATATGGTAAGGTAAGCGGCATCTTTACAGGAGGTGACGATATGGCTGAAGGCTTCCCGGCCAACCGGCGAGAGGCAATCCTGGCGTTCCATTTTGCCGACCGGGTGAAAGCGGAACTCCTGCTGGCATCCCGCCTGCTGCAAACGGTGACCCAGATGGAGGGGCTGGAACGGGAAGGGGCCGGCCGCCTCTTCGTGGAATATCTCAGGGGCCTGGAGCAGGAGGTCAACCTGGTTCAGGCGCAGATCCGCGACCCCGACATGATCCGGGTGCGGACGGTGATGACCGGGCTCATCGGCATGGCGGACGCCAGTATGTTCGCCGACATCCAGTCCCACCTCACCTGGATGATCAGCGCCATGGCCACCTATGCCCAGCGGGCCCTGGAATACCTGGTGAAGGACAAGCTGTTGTAAGCCGAGCATGGTGCGCACCTCTCATGCGGCGCTAAATTTTGCTTGAAAATTAAAAAGGGTGGGCATCGCCCACCCCACAGCTAATCAAATCCCCGTGCTTATAAATATATTTTCTGCATGCGAGTTTCTTGCCACAAACTAAACTCACCAATAAATCCAATAAGTTGTTGATATGATCGCCATGAAATGGGCCTTTTGTGGGGGTATTCCAGAATCGTTTTTTTGTCCGATGATATTATGCCTTGAGGGAGAGGTTGTCTGGTCAAATTTTGACCAGTACAGTCCTGGGTGCGGTAATCCACTTAACCTGCTTTAATCGTTCAGGTTTTTTATAAAATTCTTCTTCCTTGCCCCGGCCCGGCGTTTCGGGTTAAGATGGATTTGAGGTTATTTCAACGAAGGGTACAGTACGGCGCGACCCATGTCCAACCCGGAATTTGTTCATCTCCATGTCCACACCGCCTACAGCCTGTTGGACGGGGCTATCAGGGTAAAAGACCTGCTGGCCCAGACCCAGGCTTACGGCATGCCCGCGGTGGCCATCACCGACCACGGCACCCTCTTCGGGGTCCTGGATTTCTACCAGAAGGCCAAAGCCGCAGGAATCAAGCCCCTGCTGGGGTGCGAACTCTACGTGGCCCCGGGCTCCCGCCAGGAAAAAACGGGCAAGGGGGACAACCGGCACCTGGTGGTCCTGGCGGAAAACCTTGAAGGCTATCACAATCTCATCCGGCTGGTCACCCGGGCCCACCAGGAAGGGTTCTATTACCGCCCCCGGGTGGACAAAGAACTGCTGCAGGAGTTGAACGGGGGCCTCATCGCCCTGTCCTCCTGCCTCCACGGCGTGGTGGCGCCGGAACTCCTCAACGACGACCCCGTGGCTGCGGAGGCGAGCGCCCGGGAGTACGCTGAGATCTTTAAGGATAGGTTCTACCTGGAGGTCCAGGCCAACAACCTGTCGGAGCAGCTCAAGGTCAACGCGGCGTTGCTGGAACTCGGCCCCCGCTGGGGTCTGCCCGTGGTGGCCACCAACGACGTACACTACTTGAAGTCCGAAGACGCCCGGGCCCACGACGTCCTGTTGTGCATCCAGACCGGCAAGACCGTGAACACCGCGGACCGCATGAAGTTCCATACGGACCAGCTCTATTTCAAGAGCCCCGCGGAGATGGCTCGCATCTTCCCTTACCCCGAGGTGTTGGCGGCCTCGGTGGAGATTGCGGCCCGCTGCGATGTCGCCCTGGAGCTGGGCACTTACAACTTTCCGGCCTACCCCGTCCCCGACGGGGACAGCATGGCATCTCTCATGACCCGGCTGGCCCGGGAGGGGCTGCAAAAGCGCCTGGCGGCTCCCGCCAATCATCCCCGGCCCCCGGAGGCCGATTACTGGCAGCGCCTGGAATACGAGACCAACATCCTGGTGCAGATGGGGTATGCCGGCTACTTCCTGGTGGTGGCCGACATCATCGATTTCGCCCGGCAGCGCCAGATACCCGTGGGGCCCGGCCGGGGGTCTGCAGCCGGAAGCCTGGTGGCCTACACCCTGAAGATCACCGACCTGGACCCCCTGGCCTATGGCCTTTTTTTCGAACGCTTCCTCAATCCCGCAAGAGTCAGCCCCCCGGACATCGACGTGGACTTCTGCTACGAGCGCCGGGGGGAGATCATCGAATACGTCTCCAAGACCTACGGCTGGCCGAACGTGGCCCACATCACCACTTTCGGGAGCATGAAGACCCGCCAGGTGATCCGGGACGTGGGCCGGGCCCTGGAAGCGCCGTACCCCGAAGTGGACAAGATCGCCAAGCTGGTGCCGGAAAAGCTCAACGTCACCCTGGAGCAGTCCCTGGCCCTGGAGCCGCGCCTGCGGGAGCTCCGGGACACCAACCCCATGGTGGCCGACATCCTCGCCGTCGCCGAGGTTCTGGAAGGGCTTCCCCGCCACGCCTCCACCCACGCCTCCGCGGTGGTCATCGCCGACCGGCCCTTGATTGAGTACCTGCCCCTCTACAAGGGCAGCAAGGGTGAGCAGGTTACCCAGTTCGACATGAAAGGGGTGGAGAAGGTTGGCCTGGTGAAGTTCGATTTCCTGGGCCTGCGGACCCTGACGGTAATCGACCAGACGGTGCGCCTGATTCGCCGCAATCATGATCCCGACTTCGACATCCACACCATTGCCCTGGATGATCCGGCCACCTTTGCCCTCCTCCAGGCGGCCAACACCGCGGGGGTGTTCCAGCTGGAGAGTGCGGGCATGCGCTCTCTCATGGTGCGCCTGAAACCCTCGGTCTTCGAAGACATCATCGCCCTGGTGGCCCTCTATCGCCCGGGGCCCATGGAAAGCGGCATGCACGATGACTATGTGCGCCGCAAGCACGGCGAAAGCAAGGTGGAATACCCGCTGCCGCAACTTTCGCCCATCCTCAAGGAAACTTACGGGGTCATCCTCTACCAGGAGCAGGTGATGCAGATCGCCGCCGTGGTGTCCGGCTTTTCCCTGGCGGAAGCCGACCTCCTGCGCCGGGCCATGGGCAAGAAGGACCAGGCGGTGATGGCGGCCCAGCGGGACCGGTTTGTCTCCGGGGCCGAGGCCCAGGGGGTGCCCAAGGCCAAAACGGTTGAGCTTTTCACCCTCATCGAAAAATTTGCGGGCTACGGCTTCAACAAATCCCACAGCGCCGCCTATGCCCTGGTGGCCTATCAGACCGCGTACCTCAAGGCCCATTATCCCCTGGAGTTTCTGGCCGCGGTGCTCAACTGCGAAATCAACAACACCGCCGCCCTGGCCAAGCACATCATGGAAGCCCGGGACCAGGGCATCGAGCTTTTGCCCCCGGACATCAACCACAGCGATCGGGATTTCACCGTGGAAAACGGCAAGGTACGCTACGGTTTGGCCGGGGTGAAAAATGTGGGGGTGGGGGCGATTCACAACATCCTGGAAGCCCGGGGCGCCGCCCGCTTCGAGAGTTTCCGGGACGTCCTGGAGCGTATCAACCTGGGCAAGGTGAACCGCAAGGTCCTGGAATCCCTCATCCAGGCGGGGGCTTTTGACAGCCTCCAGCCCCGGCGGTCCCGGTTGATGGCGGGGCTGGAAAGCGCCCTGGAAAAAGTCGGCAACCAGAAGCGCCTCCAGGCCGTCAAGCAGATGTCCATGTTCGGCGGCCTCCTGGAAGCCCAAGAGGACGACTGGCTGCCGGAAGCCCAGCCGTGGGATCAATCCGCAAAACTGGCCCGGGAAAAGGAGGCCCTGGGCGTTTATCTTAGCGGTCACCCCCTGGATGCCTACCGGGCCCTGTTAAAAGCCCAGATCAGGATTACCACGGCTGACCTGGCCGAACTGCCGGACTCCCAGGAAGTGACCCTGGGGGTGGTGGTTACCTCCCTGAAGGAAAAGATGGGCAAGAGAGGGGGACGCCTGGCCATCCTCACGGTGGAGGACCTGGCGGGCAGCGTGGAGGTGGTGGTCTTCGGGGAGGTCTATGAGCGGGTGGCCGCGCTGCTTAAGGAGCCCAGCCTGCCCCTGTGGCTCAAAGGGCACGTGGTGCAGGAAGAAAAGGGCCCCAAGCTGGTGGCCCAGGAGATTGCCTCCCTGGAGACCGCCTCGCCGCGCGGGCCTTCGAGGGTGGATGTGCGTCTCCAGGCCGCTACCGTGACCCGGGAGCAACTCCTGGAATTGAAAGGGATTCTCAGCCGGCATGGCGGCCCCGTTCCCGTCTTCCTGCACTTCCTCCACCCCCGGGAAGAGGCGAGTCTGGCCCTTCCCAGGGAACTGGCCCTCACCCCGTCCTCCGAATTGATTTCTGAAGTCAACCGGCTTTTCGGATACCCGGCTCTGACGCCGTAACTTTGGGAATGAGCCGATCGGTGCGGCGGGGACGGCCACGCGGAGGCGCCGGGGGGCCGGAACTGCGCCGGCCCTCCGGGCCGTCCTTACCACTTGGCGTCGAAAATGCTGGTAACTTTGGAGAGGACGCCTTTGGGTTTATCTTTGGTGGCCAGGAGTTCTTGACACTCCTGGATGCGCGCCTTGGCTTCGGCGTTCTTGGGGAAATCGGGATAATCCTGCGTGAGGGCCTGATAGCGGTCGATGGCGGCCTGGTAGCGCTTGGTCCGATAATAGAACTCGGCCACATAGAATTCGTGTTCCGCTAGATCCTGGCGGCAGCGGGCCAGATAAAAATCCGCCTTGGTGACGTATTCGCTGTCAGGGTATTTTTGCTTGAGCCGCTTGAATTCTTCTATGGCCTTCTGGGTATACGTCTGGTCCCGGTCGATGGTGGAGCGCTGGCGATAGAAACTCTGGCCTTCCCGGTAGATGCAATACGGCACGGCCTTGTTGGTGGGATGGAGTTTTTCGAATTCCCGGTAGGCCTGATAGGCTTCTTCGTACTTCTTTTTAAAGAAATAGGCGTCCGCCACTTTGAGTTGGGCCAGGAGGGCCTGTTCGCTGTAAGGGTAGCGGTCCCGCACCATTTCAAAGGAATCGATGGCGTCATCGTATTTCTTCTTCTGCAAATTCTTGATGCCTTTCTCGGCCAAAACTTCCGGGGGCAGATCGGGTTTTGGTTTGCTCCACCAGCCCTTGACGGTACTGCAACCGCTGAAGGCGAACACCAGCGCCATTGCCAGGAGACCTTGGATGACGGCTCTTTTTGTCATAGGTTAGCCTCGCTTTAGCTCTTCCAGGTAGTTTTCGGCGGCGATGGCCGCGACTGCACCATCTCCCACGGCGGTGCTAATCTGCCGCAAGAGTGTGGCCCGCACGTCCCCGGCGGCAAAGATGCCCGGGATTTCGGTGGCCATAATGACGTCGGTCAGCAGGAACCCCCCTTTGTCCAGGGGTAGGAGATCATTGAGCCAGCCGCTGTTGGGCAGCATGCCGATGGCGATGAAGGCCCCGGTAACCGGGAGCACGGTTTCTTCCCGGGTTTTCACGTTCTTGATCTTAGCGGCTTCCAGGTTGGGCCGGCCCAAAAACTCCACCACCTCGCTGTCCCAGTGAATCTCCACCTTGCCCAGCTTTTTCAGCTCCAAGACCCGCTCCTGGAGGTATTTGGCGCCCCGGAATTGATCCCGGCGGTGGATCAGGTGGATCTTTTTGGCAAAGCGCTCCAGGAAAAGGATTTCGGTGAGGGCGTTGTCACCCCCGCCCACCATAATGATCGCCTCGTCTTTGAAAAAGGCGCCGTCGCAGGTGGCGCAGAAGCTGACCCCCCGGCCGACGAGTTGGTCTTCTCCCGGGACCCCCAACCGCCGATAACGGGCGCCCGTGGCAATGATGACGGCGCCGGCGGTAAGCTGGCTGTCCTCCAGGACCACTGTGTGCACCGGCTTCCCGGGTTTCAGTTCCAGGACTTCCCGGCTGCGGATTTCCAAGCCGAAACGCTCCGCCTGTTTCCGCATCCGGTCGCTGAGCTCGAACCCGGTGATGCCCTCCGGGAACCCGGGGTAGTTCTCCACCAGGTCGGTGGTCATCATCTGCCCGCCGTGGATGAGCTTTTCCAGGAGCAAGGTCCTGAGGCGGGCCCGGCCGGCATAAATGCCCGCGGTGAGCCCGGCTGGGCCGCCGCCGATGATGATGAGGTCATAATCCCGCGTAGGCATACCGGACCGATGGCTTAGAGGGCTTTCTTCAAAGCGTTTTCAATGATGGAACGGGAAACGGCGCCGGTGATCTGCTCCACCACCTGACCCCCTTTGAAGATAATCAGGGTCGGGATGGCTCTGATGCCGTATTTTGCCGGGGTTTTGGAATTTTCATCCACGTTCATCTTGGCCACTTTGACCTTGCCCTGGTAATCCCGGGCCAGTTCTTCCACCACCGGGGCGATGGCCCGGCAGGGGCCGCACCAGGCCGCCCAAAAATCCACCATGGCCGGAATATCGGACTTCAGGATTTCCTGTTCGAAATCAGCGTCGCTTACCTGGAGAGGTTCAGCCATTCTTTTCCTCCTGAGACAAAATAAACTTATTTTAGCATTACTACCTTTTTTGGGGCCTTTTTGTCAATGAGTTTTCCGGGGCCTGAACCGCCGAGGCGCTCCCAACCGGGGTCCGGGCGCCCCAGGGGACAGTCCGGGAAAGGGCCGGCGCCGGGCGGCAGTTTTCTCGAAGAGCACCCCGGTGAGACTGAGCCCCCAGGCGCCGCCGCAACTGCCGTTTCAGGCTGACCGGCGCGGGATCAACCACCGTTGGTGGCACAGGTTTTCAACCTGTGCACCCGCCCCGGTAAGATACCGGTGCCACCAAAAACTTTTCAAGGCAGTTCCTCATGGGCCTATCGACCCACCCGTAAAGCATGAAAAAGTAGAAATCGTAATTATGGCGGGCAGTGCCCGCCCTACAGTTAACTTTTCAGAGCACAACAGCCGGGGCGGCGGTTCCACAGAAAACAGAAAACGGAAAACTTTTCGTAACAGGAGCTTGGGAATCAAAAACAAGATTATTCAATATATTTGCTATTATTCTTATTGCCTGATCCACCCCTAAAAAATATGAGCCTGGTAACCTTGCCCAACAGAGCGATTCCTAAAATAACCGCCACAATCACCGCAATTACAATCGCCAGATAAACACTTACCTTAAACAGAAGTATCAGTATAGGAACCACAAATACGGCTACAATTATTACCAGGCATCCCGTGATGAAATCTTTCGGCCCCAGCTTGTCGATTTCGTTTGCCACTGGTATTTCTCCAAGTTAATTGTCAGCCCGACCAATTTGTCCCACCTGGCCAGGCCGGTACACTTACCAGATGGCCTCTACGTCGCCGAACTGGATAATTCTCTGGTCCGCGGTCACCACCGGCATCCCCAATACCCGGGAGGTGGCCACGATGATCTGGTCCGACGGGTCCCGGTGAAATCCCTGGAGTTTGGTGCTTTCCACGGCGATTTCCGGGGTCAGGTCGGCGATGCGGATATCATTCTCGGTTAAGGATTGACGGATCCAGCTCAGGGTGGGAATGGTGAAGCCGATGCGTCGCCTCTCCACCAGCTTCGCCAGTTCCCAGCAGGAGATGGCGGAGATCCATTTGTGGCTCCCGCCGCGCATTGCCTCTTGAGCCTGGCGGGAAAGAGATTGCCGAGCGTCGATGCTCAGCCAAATCCAGACATGGGTATCCAGCAGGATTTGCTTCACTGAAGCGCCTCCCAGTCCTCCGTGGCCACCGGCGAAACGATATCCCCCATAAAAGCCACCGTGTCTTTCAACGGCACCGGCGCCATTTCCGCCTCATAGGGGATTAACTCGGCTATGGGCTTGCCCCATTTGGTAATGATCACCCGGTTCTTGGTTTTGGCCACCTTTTCCACCACTGCCAGGCAAGTCACTTTGAATTTCGACACCGATAATGAATCCATGCCATTTCCCTCATTAATTTGATTATGGTCAATTTACCATGGTTAATTTATTATATCAATAAATTTTTCCGATAATATTTAGGATTGCTCATGCTGCTGGGGGCTATTGACAATGGGTTGGGCAAATAATAAATTGACCACCAGAGATATTTTATTTTCATAAACAAATGAGGACCGAAATAATGAGATATCTGGGAATGGCTCAGATGGAGGAGGGCCGGGTTTTAATGCCCGACGCATTTAAGGAAGTGGCCAAGGGCCAGGTTTATGAGGTGGTGGAGGTAGGCGGCGATATTTTGCTGATGCCGCCCCCTTTGGATCGGGAAAGGCTGGCGCTTCTGGAAAAACTGGCCCGAAAATCCATCGCCGAGCACCGCCAAACCCTGGAGGGATTGGCTCGTTGAAATGGATTACTCTGGCAGAACTGATTCTGATCCATGAACAGGTGATAAACGCGACGGGCGGAGTGCACGGGGTCACTAATCCCGGCGCCCTTGAATCTGCCTTGATTCGGCCCTTTACTTCCTTTGAAGGCCAAACGTTTTTTCCCACTCTGTGGAGCAAAATAGCCGCCCTGATTCACTCCCTTATCGCCTTTCATCCCTTTGCCGATGGTAATAAACGCACCGCGTTGGTGGCGGCTGACGTATGTCTCAGGCTCAATGGTTATCGGTTGCATCCCTCAAAGACTATAGAGCCGTTCTTTTGGGCTATTGCCCGTGGAGAAAAGTCAATTTTGGAAATCACTACCTGGATTGAAAAACACGCGGAGCCTTGGAGAAATGAAAGCTAAATGGGAAAAAGTAATTATAAGCAATATGCAGCCGGTCGAAGGCAAGAGTGAACACTATACTCCTAAATTAGGGCTTACGCCTTGCTTATATGTAGGGCGTTAGACCAATCATTTTTCTTCTGATGCTTATTTAATAGATTTTGATTTATCCGATAATGATTTTTTATTAGTATCTGTTAAATCGACATAGGTAGGCCCTTGCGGGCTTTCCCTGTCACACCACCGGGCGTGCGGGTCCGTACCCGGCGGTTCGGATGGTTAAGCTATCTTTCTGGTGCTAAAGTTGGGAGGCCAAGCGAGATAAAATAGGTGTTGGGCAGGGCGAAGCTGAGGGCCGGGCTGCGGCTGA
>VGSJ01000085.1 GCA_016875015.1 Deltaproteobacteria bacterium
TCTTGATTCTTTCCTGAATCTCCTCTTTGGAAAGGTGGGGGATGCTCTTGGTTACTTTTCCCATGACTGCCCCCTTATAAATTTTTGGAGCAGTCTATCATATTACTCGTTAGATGGCAACTTGGTATTACAGCAGTTGGCCCAGGGGGCCAAGGTCGAGATTCAGGTCGTCTTCTTCCAGGCCGAACTCCTGTCGGAGTCGGTCGATCTCTTGAGCCTGTTTCATCAAAGTCAATCCCAGCCGCTCGATCTGGTCGTCCGTGAGGGACCCGGCCTCGATGCGCCGGATGCCCTGGCGCTCCAACAGTTCGTGGAGCAGTTTCACCAGGGTCAAGACCAGTTGTCCCAGGCTGTTCTTGATGTTGTCCTGGTCCAGGTTGATCCGGGGGGGCTGGCCACCCGAAGATCGAGCCGGCAAAGAGGCGCCGCCTTGCATGACCTTGGCAAAATCGCTGATGGCCTGGGATTCTACTTGAGCCGGTTCCGGAGATTTCATCAGCATGCACCCTTGGCAAAAAGGTTCGGTCCCAACTGCCCCTCCCCCTGAGGCTTAAATCCCCGGGCGGTTTCCATAGAGGCCAGGATGACCTGGAGGCCCAGGTAGACCAGGTCGATATCGGCCACGGAAATCATCACTTCCCCAAAGAGCACGGCGCCCTTATTGAGAATACGGTCCAGAGCCTCACACAAGGACACATCTTTATTCTCCGGGAGCGAGGCTTCCGGCAGCATAGTTTCCGGGTATGGCGCCATCAATTCCACCTCCGCGGTCTCAGGGTTTGGCCCGGGAATCATCTCCGGGACCAGGGGAGCGGCTTCCGCAGCCGCCGACTTGCCGATGAAATAACGGCGGTCGGTGGGAGGCAGGCCCCGCAGGTCGGCGCCGCAAGCCGAGCAAGCCCGGGAGACCAGCGGTATCTTAGACTGACAATACGGGCATATCAGCAACAGCCCCATGGCGAATCTCCATTTTTCTGGACCGGTATAAGGCCTGCCCCAAGGCAGTGAGGCGCTTCAGGCCCCGAGGTTCGCTCTGGCGATAGATGACGGTTTGATGACCGGGAAAGGTTTGCCGGAATTTATCCCGAATCAGGGCCTCCCGGCGGTTCAGGGCGCCGCACAGGGGACAATCCCCGGCTGGGGTGGCCAGGTTGAGCAACAGCACCGGCACCGACATCCCCAGGCGCCTACAGACCGCCAGCAGGTCGCTGGTCTCCTGGAAGGCCATTTCCGTGGGGATGGTCACCGCGTAGAGCGCCGCCCGGGCCGGGTCCCGCCACAGGTTTCTCAGTTGCTTCAGGTTCCGGGAAATTCTTACCAAATGCTGGGAGATGTCCGGAAACCGGAAGGTCAGTTTGTACTTCAAGAGCAAGCCGAAAAAGGTCTTAAGCCACTGGTCCACCAGTTCCGGCAGTTCCAGGAGGCGAAGGAGATGTCCGGTAGGGGCCGAATCCAATATAAAAATATCGTAGCGGCCCGCCTCAAGGAACTCCATGACTCGCACCAGGGCCATGATCTCGTCCAGGCCGGGGGGGGAGAGGTCCAGCATCCGTTCCATCACTTGGCGGTCGAAGGGGACATCGAAATTCTCGAACGCAGTTTGTAGGAACTTCTCCAGCTCTTGGTGGTATTGTCTCTTTAAAGCGGCGAATTCTCCTGGGGCGTCGATCTCCATGGCCGTCAGGCCCGGGCCGAGTCGCACCGGTTGGGGGCCAAGGTTCGCCTCCAGGCAGGCGGCCAGGGAGTGGGCCGGGTCGGTGGAGAAGAGCAAGACCTGTTTGCCCGGAAACTCCTGAGCCAGGCGGACTGCGGTGGCGCAGGCCAGGGTGGTCTTGCCCACGCCCCCCTTACCGGCGAAAATCATGAAGGTAGTCTCGGCAGAGGGGAAAAGGGGCGCGGCTTCCACCCGTGGCGGTATTTCCAGGCGGGGCTTTTGACGGGTCGGCAGCGCACCATCAACCACGCCGACCCCATCCCAGAGGGTCTCAAGGACCGGACCCCGCATTTCCTCCGGGCCCAGGGGCACGCCCCACCAGGTATATCCGCCTAAGGAGCCGCGGCTAAAAAGCTCGTTCAAGAGCTGCCGTTGCCGCCGCCGCCCTTCGGCGCACAGCGGGCAGGAATTCTCCGGATAGAGGCGGTTGACCACCACCTCCTTGACCGGGATATGCATCCGCTGCAGTTGGCCCAGGAGCTGCAAGGTCTCGCTGATGACGAGGTCTTCGGCCAGCATCACCGGCACAAAGCGGCAGGCCTGGGAATCCCGCAGCAGACCCTCCATCTGTTTCACCGACGCGGCCAGATCCAGGAGAAATTCGTCCAGTTCGTCGGGCTGATACGACCCCCGGAACCGCTGCTGCATGAAGCGGTGCTTGGCCAGCAGGGCGTCCAGGGCCTTGAGCCAGCCCCGGATCAACTCCGGTGTGGTCAGCAGACGCAGGGTGTGCCCGGTGGGCGCGGTATCCACTACGATAAGGTCGTAGGCCCGGGTTTCCGCCCAGCCGGCGATGGCAAGCAAGGCCATGAGTTCATCCAGGCCGGGCAGGGAGAGGTCCAGGATGCGGCAAATATCCGCCTCATCCAGGAAGGTGCCCCGGGCGGCGATTTTGGCAAATTTAGCCCGGTGCCTGGCCTTGAAGGTCGCCAGGGAATCCTGGGCATTGAATTCCAGGATCTTTAAATTGTCGGGGGGCTGAAAATCACCGATACTTTCAGCCAGGGAATGGGCCGGATCAGTGGAGACCAGGAGGAAGGAGTCCTGGGGGGACCGGCGGGCATAGCGGAGGGCGGCTGCTGCTGCGCAGGTGGTCTTTCCGACCCCCCCCTTGCCGCCGAAGAATATCAGTCTGAAATGGGGATTCTCTAAGAAACCGGGCAGGCCCTTTGCCCCCATGGTAAGGTTGGAAAGCGAGATCATGGACATCCGGGGTGACCCCTTCCGTGTGAAGCGGGTAAAGTGTTTGCAACCTCATCCAGCCTTTCCCTATTTTTCCGGCGCCACGTCCCGAGCCACCCGCTTCCCTGCTGCCGATGGTTGATCCCCTGATTCTGTCCGGCCGGTGCTTACCTGCCGGCGTCACGTCAGACTAAGGCGGCCGGTTTCACCCCGGGGGGAGATTTTCTCCTGGTGGGTTTGGCCTTGGGGCCTGGCTTGGCCGGTTTCTTCTCAGGCGCTGCCGCGGTCTTTTCTTCCGCCTGGAGGCGGTCCAGGCGGTCCAGGAGCACCTTTTCCTGGGCGTCGAACTCCGCCTCGGTGATCTGCCCGGTTTCCAGCCGCATATAAAGCTCGCTCAGGGCCGCGGTGATGGTTTCGCTTTCGCCGGCCAACTCCTGCTGGGCCGCGTCGTGGATCTCCCGGAACACCCAGAGAAGGCCTTTGGCGGGGGCCAGTAAGATGTCGTCAACGAGAAACATCACATCTCCTTCAGAGGTCCGGCCTCACAGTTCAAGATTCAGGTCCACGAAGTTGTGGGGCGCCCAGGGGCCGTTGTAGTCGAAGGTGAAATTGTTGTCGAAGAGCTTGGCCGCTTCAAATACGCCCACTTCGAACCGGTCCTGTCCATTGCGTGGCACCAAACAGGCCAGGTTCATCACCTCGCTTTCATTGCGGCATCGGTTTTGCTTGATCTCCCGGCAATAATGGGACAGGATCTCCTCCACCTTCTCGGTGTAGGCTTCCCGGTCCTCGTTCAGGAGGCGGTCAAACAGGCGCCCCAGCTCAATCTGGTCTTCCTGGGAAGGGTTGCGGTAGGGGCCGAGGAAGCGATCCCGGGCGGTCCGCAACTCCGGATGCGTGTTGACGACATATTCAAAGATATTGGGAACGTCCAGAGAGACCCGCAGCCCCATTTCAACCATCCCGGCCACGCGTTGGAGTTGCTGGAGGAAGACCGCGTGGTTGCGGGACAGGATCTTCTGGATGGCTTTGGGACCGTCGGCAATGATGCCGAAGGCCATGGGGAGCATGGCGTCGGCCCGGGACAACAGTCCCTTGAGGACCGTCTGCTGCGCCGCCAGATGCCTCCGTTCCGGGCGGATCCGGTCGTTTACCACGTCGCTCACCACCGCGGCTACCTGCCCGTTGGCGATGCTGTACACCGGGGCCCCTTCTATACCGGCAAAATCATAGGTCCGCTCCCCGGGAGCGGTCACTATGGCGTATAAGTATCTGCCGCCTTTCGCTGCTGTGCGCGCTGCCATATCTTTGTCTCACATCAACGGGAAACCGGGGGTAACCCCTACGGTTTCATGATAATCCTGCATTATTGAAGTTTCCGCAGCCTCACCCGGCATGAACGCTCCTCAGGGGGTGGCGCCGCCTTCCGTCCGCTTGGACTTGGTGTGCAAGGGTGGCACCAGCTTGATGAATTTGAGGGCGCCTTCATCGGTCCTGATCTCCAGCAAAGCGCCACAGATACACTTGATGGGGCCCTCAAAGTCGTCATACGTATCGTCCAGGTCCACTTTAAAGCCGCAGGACAGACAATTAATTTTCATGTCAATTCTCCATTACTGACGTCTGCCGACGTCAAACGATCCCTTGCCCTTTACAGGCGTTGCAATAAAAAACCCCTTCTTCGCCGGTGCCGCCGCAGCGCGCACAGGTATCGGCCTCAACGGGGACCGACACCATCCCTACTCCCTTGCAGGTCAGGCAAATCAAATCACCCCCCACCCGGCCGGAGGTGCCACACTGCCGGCAGGCCACCACCGGGGGCATGACCCGCACCACCCCGGCGGCGCGGCATACGGGACAGCCAGAGGCGCTGCTGTACTTGGGGTCGGCCCCCCGGCCGCCGCAGTAGGCGCAGATCACTTCATCCACGAAGCGCTTCCGGCGGGAGGACTGGCCTGAGACCGGACCGTGCCGGTTAAGGATCTGCATGGCGTATTCCATGGGGTATCCTATCCTTTTAGCGGCAACCGCAACGGTTGCGCCAGGCCGCGGCCCGCCAGCGCCGCCGCAATTCCCGGTTGCATCGGGCCACTTCTTCCTGGTACAGGCGGCCCATTTCCGCACCCCACATGGGCAGGCCCGTGGAGGTGGGGCAGGAGCGGTAACTCCTCACCTGGCGCATGGTCCGCACCTGGTTGACATCCTTAATAGTTAGCATCGGCATCCTCGATAATTATGATTAGATAAACTTTAATATCTTATCTTAAAACCGCCGGTGTGGCGTGGCGGACCGGTCCGCCCCAGAGTGATTTTGCCGCCCCCTTCCGCCAACGACTGCAGCAGACTGGTTTTTTCGGCCTCAATTTCCAGGAGGCGGGCGGCGATGTCGGCCATCAATTGCCTGGCCTTTTCGCTCTCCTGGGTCTTGCGGGCCTTTTCCATTTCAATATGACTGATGCGCAGATAAGCTTCATGGGGAATCGTGAGCTTTCTCACTTTCCCCGTCAGGGTGCGAATATCCTGAATACCTCTCCTGGGAATGGTCATACGGTTACTCCTTGGCGCGGCTCCGGATCTCCCCCGCTCGCAGCGGGGTCTGGGAGCGTGAACCCAGAACCGTGTCGATCACTTCTCCCACTTTTTCTCCCATAATGGACTGGCCGCCCCGGGTCACCTTGGCGGAGTCGGTGTTGAGAACGTCGCGGCAGGCCCACTGGAAGACCGGGTCGTCTTTATGGGCCCGGGCCCCCTGGTGCGCCAGAATCTTGGCAATCGCGATGCAGGCCCGGATGGTGGGGCGGTGGTTGTTGACCCCAAACCCCCGGAGTTCTCGCACCACATCCACGATGATCTCGGCATCCAGGCGAGACAGACCGGATTTAGTCATGGCGATTTTCACCTCGGTTTCCCGGTCGAAATGCCCCAGATTGACGGTGATCAGACGGTCCATGAGGGCGTCCTGAGTCTTGTGGACCCCGGCGTACTCCTCGGGATTGGAGGTGAAAATGGCCCGAAATTCCGGGTGGACCTCCAGGTAGCCGTCGCCGCCCCGGGACATCTTGGGCAGATTGAGGATCTTCTCCTCCAGGATGCTCAAGAGGGCGTTGTTGGCCTCGGGCCGGGACCGGGTAAACTCATCGTAAATCAGGGTGTAGCCGTCCTTGCAGGCCATGGTGAGACGGTTGTCCATCCAGGTGACATTCATGGACTCTTCGGTCTTGAGGACGGAATGGATGTAGTTGTCGATGAGTCTTTGTTTGCGGTAGCCGGAGTGGCGCCCCACCAGATCGGAACTGGCGAACTCGTCGTCCCCGTGGATCAGTACCACTGGACGGCCCCGCTGCGCCGCCACATGAAAAGCCAGGGTGGTCTTGCCCGTGCCGGCCGGACCGGCAAAGTGAACCGGATAACCCACCGCCAAGTAGGCCAGGGCCCGTTTGCTCAGGTCCTGGACATAGCCCGTTTCCACGAATTCCGGGCTGGCTTCCGGGGTCACCTGGTCGTCCCGGGACTCAACCTTAACCACGGCCACCGTGGCCCTTTTCCGCTGCTCACCACTCATGCGCGTTGCTCCTTAAACTGGCGATGGAACTGCCCCTGGAAGCCAGGGGCAGGATGGGTAATCTGCTTATCTAAACGCTCTCCTGGGGCACCCAGCCTCGCCCCCGGCAAGTCATGCAGGCCAGGGCCGAGGCGGCGTCGTCCCCGCTGCCCCGGCACCCCGGGCAGGCCTGGAGGGGACCGGGGGTTAGGGGCACATAACCGGTGCCCCGGCACACGGTGCAGGAAAAGGTCTTGATGGCCCCGGTACCCCGGCAGTGGGCGCAGGGCCGATGCAGCGCCGGCACCTGCACCACTTTCCTCCCGCCGCAGACGCAGCAGGTGGAGTGCCAGGACATGATCCCAAAGGGGTCTTTGCCGCGGCCGCCGCAGAAAGAACAGCTAACCTCCACCATTTCCCCTTCTGAGGGCCTCTTCTGTACCGTTTTATCGCTGGCGTGCTGTAATTGGCTCATTGCCTTGCCTTATCAGGGGCTTGCCGGTTTCAGCCCTTCTTTTTGCCCGGGCGCCCCGGCTCTTCTTTGACCGCGGACGACCCATGATGGGCTGCGGGCGACCCATGATGCCGGACGGCCTCTTCTTTGGCCATAGCCAAGGCGGCCAGGCGGTCCCGTTCGGCGGCTTCTTTGCTCCGCTGTTCCGCCTCGTGTTTGGCGCGGCGCTCGGCCTCGTCTTTGGCCCGGCGTTCCGCCGGAGTGGGGCCGCACCAGACCCGGTGCGCTCCCGCCAGGTCCAGTGCGAATTCCCGGCGCATCCCGCCGACGGTTTTCTTTAAGTGGTTCACGGCAGCCCGCCGCTCCGCTTTGGTCTGGCGGGCCATGGCTTTATGGGCCCGATGAAACCCCGCCATCAGGCTCGCCACTTCGTGGCCCAAGGCCTTGACGAAACCCTGGCGCTCCGCCTTGGTCCGCCGCGCCATTTCGAAGTGCGCCCGGCGAAAGTCAGCCTTCATGGCGGCCACATCCTGGCCCAGATCCCGGACGAAGGTCAGGCGCGCCCCGCGCAGGGCCACGATCTCACCACACAGCCGGGTCATACTTTCCGTAAAAGGACCCATATGAAGTATCTCCTTTCCTTTGGACCGTGCCGGGGAATTTTTCTAAGGCATCGCGGTTGCGGCTCGATTCGCCCTAACCGCAACCCCCTTCCGTCGAGGGGCCGCAGCGGCCCCTCAGCGCAAGAGGATTTATTCCCCAGAATTATCCTTACGCGGGAGCGGCCGCGCTGGCCGTCAGGCCGATGGCTTCGGCGTACTTCAGATAGGTTTCCACGGAGGCGATGACCACCCGGGCTTCAATGGACAGCAGCTCAATACCCACCAACGACACCTTGACCCAAGCGTCGATGACGATACCCTTATCCAGAATGCGATCAACAACTTCCGCCAGGCTGGAGGAATCGGTTGACTTTTGTACTTTAGCCATGGTAATTCTCCTTTTAAGGATTAACGGTTAGTTAGTTCAGGTTAATGGTTTCTTAGTCGTGGCTGAGATCGTGGCGCCGGCTTATTTGCCGGCCCAGGCCCGCCGCGCCCCGTCCAGGTCCGCGGCAAAGGCATGGCGCATGGCGCCCACCGTTTTCTTCAGGTGAGCCACGGCGGCCCGCCGTTCGGCCTTGGTCTTCCGGGCCATGTCTTTGTGGGCCCGGTGGAACTTAGCCATCAAGGCCGCCGTATTCTGGGTCAGGTCCTTGACAAAACCCTTGCGGGCGCCGCGCACCGCGACAATCTCGCCAACCAGCCGGGTCATTTCATCGGTAAATCGACCCATGTGGGATCTCCTTTTCTCCTGCCTTTAGGCCTTTAGGGGTTGGTCGGCACCGCAATGCTCGCCCCTGAAGGATGCTGAGGGGCCTCTTTCCGAGAGGGGTCCACCCGGACCCCTCCGGAAAGAGGACTGTTCCCCCCATCGGCCTTAAGCCGGAGCCGCCGCGCTGGCCGTGAGGCCGATGGCTTCGGCGTACTTCAGATAGGTTTCCACCGAAGCGATGACCACCCGGGCTTCAATGGACAGCAGTTCGATGCCCACCAGCGATACCTTGACCCAGGCATCGATGACGATACCCTTGTCCAGTATGCGGTCGACAACTTCCGCCAGGCTGGATGAATCGGTTGACTTCTGTACTTTGGCCATGGGGAACCTCCTTCATGTAACTTTTGGGAGTTTTGAGAGAGAGGCAATGCCTCAAGGCCTACATATCCAAGAAGTGTGCCAGGACCAGAATACATTAAAAAAACCTTGAAAATCAGTAGGTTATGCGTGGAGCGGGACGATGGGATTGGGCCTGGTTAATTTGCTCTATGGAATGAATTCCCTACTCTAGGGAAACCAACCTATGCCCTGGCGGCCTTCTAGAAGAAATAATTCCGTTCAGGTTTCCAAAACCCGGAGGATTTCGGCCTGGAGGAAGGGCTTGCTGATAAAATCAATGATTACCCCCTGGGCGATGGCCTCCTGGATGGCGAGGTCATCCCGGTAAAAGTAACCGGACACCATCAGGATGCGCATGTCCGGCGCCCTCTCCCGGATGCGTCGGGCCAGTTCCAGGCCGTCCATATCCGGCAGCTTGGCGTCCAGGAAGGCGCAGGCGAAACGGTGCCGCTCCATCAGCTTCAAGGCCTCCAAGGCCGTCAGGGCTTTGCGGGTGACATAACCCTGTTTGTTAAGGAGATGTTCCAGGGCCCAGCACATATCCGGCTCATCGTCCACAATAAGGATCAGTTCGCCTGGATCAGTCATCCTATCTATGGCCCCAACCATCTCTACCAACGATCATTTCCTTACGGACACAACGAAAGATGAAAAATGGCTGGTTCGGTGGGGCGGCCGTCCCTGGCCGCCTCTCGCTGGCGGGCGCGGAGGCCCGTCCCACCGGGCTATTTTCATATAAATGAGCAATCAAAAGACCATGTTTGTCAGGCTGAGCGCCGCGCAGAATCTCTCCTCTAAAGCCGCCGAGATTCTTCACTCCGCGGCGCTCCGTTCAGAATGACATGAACATTCATATTTTTTTGACTGCATCTTCCTATTACAAGATGGGCAGTCTCACGGTGAAGGTGCTGCCTTGGTCTGCCCCGCTCTCCACCGTAATGGTGCCGAAGTGCTGCTTGATGATGGAATAGCAGATGGACAGACCCAACCCCGTGCCCTGGCCCACCGGCGCGGTGGTGTAAAAGGGGTCGAAGATATTGTTCAGGTCCCCGGGGGCGATTCCCTGGCCGGTATCGCTGATGCTGACCCAGGCTTCCCCGTCGGCCTGTCCCAGGGCGACGCCCAACTCCCCCCCATCGGGCATGGCCTTGATGGCGTTCAGCAGCAGGTTCATGAAGGCTTGCGGCAACAGTCCTTCCATGCCGCTGATGAAGATGGGCTCCCGGGGTAATTGCGCCTGCAGCTCAATCTTGGCAATCCGGGCCTGGTTCGTCGCCAGGGACAGGGTTTCCGCCAGGAGTGTGGTCAGGTTAATCTCCTTGATGTCGGGCGCCACCGTTGGACGAGCGAAGCGCAGCAAGTTTTCAATAATCATGGAGGCCCGCAGGATGCCCGCATGGATCTTTTCGGCGCACTCCCGCTGGAATTGAGGTTCAAGATCGCCTGCCATGATAAACTGGGCGGCACTGGAGCAGACCGCCAGGGGATTGCGGATCTCATGGGCAATGCCGCCGGCCATGACCCCCAGGGCGGCCAGTTTCTGCGTCTGCAGCAACTGGGCCTCAAATTTGCGGCGCTCCGTCAGGTCCCGCCCCACCGCCACGATCCCGGCGGCCTCGCCCAGGTGGTCCCTCATGGGGGAAAAGATCCAGGAAACCGGAATGCGGCCGCCATCCCGGGTTTTCAGGTCCCATTCCGCCATTTGGGCGTCTTTGCCGGCCTGGAGGTTGGTAAAAACTCGCTCCATCTCTCCCTGATCATCATCGGCGCAGAAGTCGAAAAAGTTGTGTCCCCGGACCGCGTGGAGGGTGAAGCCCGAGAGCTTCTCCGCCGCGGTGTTCCAGGTCAAGATCCGGCCTTCCAGGTCGGTGGACAGCACGATGTCCTGGGCGCTTTCCACCACCGAGGCCAGGTGACGCTCCACCCGGCGCACCTCTTCACCCAGACGCACCTGCTCGGTGACGTCATCCATGAGCAGCATGGCCAACTCCACCACCCCCTGCCAGGAAAAGGGCAGGATGCTGTAATAATAAATCCGCAGGGGAATGCCCGGGGCCCGATAGGTCATCCGTTCCCCCTTGACGCGGAAGTTCTTTTCGAAGACCTGGCGGATGCGCCCCGGAAAATCCATCTGGTCGATAATGATGGCCGGAAATACCTCCTCCAGACGGTGGCCGATGGTGTCCGGCAGGGTACGGCGGTTTTTCCCCAGGAAATTGCGGTTTGCCGAGACGATGCGGAGGTCCCGGTCAATGAACAACACCGACGAGGGAATAGCCTCCAGCAGCATGTCGTAGAGCTGCTGGTACCGCTGTGATTCCGGGCTATTGTTTAGCGACGCGATGCTTTCACCCATACCGGTTCATCCTTTCCCTACGTGGGGCATTACAAGAGACTGGGACTGGCCGATACAAAGTTATACGGCGGCCAGGGACCGGAGAGCAGCAGCCGGGCCGACTCGGTCTCGGTGAGCTGCCGGAAAGCCTGGCGAAAAGACTCCACGGCCGGGCGGCGGACCAGGAAATACAGGGAGAGCAGGGGCAGGCGGGGGGAAGGAGCTTCCGTGGCGCATTTGACGTACAGTCCGGCGAACTGCTCCCGGCACCGCTTTGCGGCCTGCCGGTACTCATCGGTCCACCGGTCCTGGCTGGCATAGTGGGCCTTGCGGGCCGTGAGGTAGGCCAACCCTAAGCGGTCCGCGGCCGCGGCGGGGTCCGGGGGGCAAGGCCCGGCCACCTCCCGGCCGCCTGCCGGGCCGCCGGGGATCACCGCGGCCCAAGGCCCGGACGGCAGCAAGACCCGCAGCCCCATCTCCACACAGCCGTCCAGTTCCTGGAGCAGGGCCTCATATCGAGGGCCGTGTTCCTCCAGAAGTTGGAGAGCCTGGGATTCCTGCTCCACTACGCAGCCGTAACGCATGGGGACCACGGCGCCCCTTCGGTGATAGGAGAGCACCACCCGCTCATAGGCCCGCACCCTTGGGATATCCGGGTCCAGGTCGGCGAGGCCGATTTGGGAGAGGGCCACACTTAAGCCCCGGTGCGCCACCTGGTATACCGGGCGGCCCCCAACCCCCAACAGGGATCCCGATAATTCCGACCCCGGATGGCGGCGGATACAATAAAACAGGCAGCTCATGCCTCGGTCTCCATATCCAGGGCCGGGCAAAAGCTATAAGGGGGCCAGGGGCCGGTGCATTCCAACCTCAGACCGCGATGGGCGTATTGGGCGTTGACGTCCTGGATCAGGGCCTGGAAACCGCCCACCGCCTGCCTCGGCATCAGCAGGGCCCAATTCCAGACCATGTCTTGATCACTGCCGGTGGCTTCCCGGGAGAGCAGTCGCCGTTCCCGGGCCTCCGCGGCATAATCCCGGAGGTCGGTCCATACCTCCCGGCAAACCCTTTGCAGCCACCGCTGCAATTCCTGGTCACACCCGGCCCGGAAGCGCTGCTCTTGAAAATAACGGGTCCCCGGCGATAAAGCCTCCAGGCTTTCCACCTCCCGGGCCAGCTTGAGGGAGAACAGCTGCTCTCGGGCCCCGTCGCGGTCCAGCATCCCTTTAACGGCCCATTCCTCCTGGTCCGTGAGGCGCTCCAGGAACCCGGCGATGGTGTCGGAGTGGCGCTGCAAAATTTTTTCCAGGTTAGTTAGTGACGCAAAAATAGTCCCGAACCGGACCGGCAGCACCGGAGAATGGCGCATCACCCCGGCCACCACCTCCTGATGGCGGATGACCCGGGGGCCGATCCAGGTCAGGTCCCGGAGCCGTTCTTCAGCCTCCGGTCCGCAGAAATCCTCCACCGGTACCGGGCTCCAGACCGCGGCCAGATCCTGAAAGATAGCCACCTCAAGAGGGATCTGGCCCTCCAGAGGCAGGGGCGGCAGCCGGCTCAACCGGGCCAGGCAGTATAGATAGAGTCCTTGCGTCATTTTGAGTAGTCAGTAGCCAGTGGTCAGTTAAAAACCGATTTATTGCAGCAGCAGTTCTGCTCCGGAAAATTTTTGTAGGGTGCGTCTTACGCACCAAAAATACTCAGCAAATCAGCAAGTTATTATTATTGGGCGGACTGTGGCCGCCATCATTCGGTGCACCTGGGTTGGCCTGGCAAATGGCGGGCACGGACGCCCGCCCCGCCAATGTTTCATAATTTTGGGCAACCCGCCGGCACCTGAACATCTCCTTCCCAGAACCAGCAGTCAATCACCAGAAAAAAACCAGGTAAGCGCCCTAACTGGCTACTGGCTACTGCCCAGCATCTCCTCAAGGGCTTCTTCCAGGTCGGCAGGCTGGATGAGCACCTGGGCCTCCCCCGCGCCCTCCTGGGCCAGTTCCGCCGCCACCGCCCGGCGCACCGCGGCCAGGGCCGCCTGGTTGCACACCCCGGCGATCTCGGCGCCGCTTAAGCCCTCGCTCTTGGCCGCCAGATGTTTGG
>VGSJ01000086.1 GCA_016875015.1 Deltaproteobacteria bacterium
TGTCAAGTCTTTTTAGAGGCTTATGGATGCATGGGTTGGCACTACATTTCCGCCCTTCCCATCTATGCCACCTAACAATTTCAATGACTTATACCTATATCTGGGCTTACAACTGTCGAAAATGAGTCAGAGAGTTGATAAGTTTCTAACCGGAATAATGCGGAAGACTTAATCACCGCAGTCCAATAATGGTTCTGTGAATCTCTCTTTCCGGGTATAAAGGTGAATCAGCCCCACCTCACTCCCCTCTACGACCCCTACTCCCATCTGGTCTACGCCGCCCGGGCCGCCGACGTGCGGCACGTCATGGCGGACGACCGCTGGCTGCTCTCTGATCGCCGGTTCACCACCTTGGACTGGCCCGCCCTGGCCGCCTCGGTCCGGAACCAGTGCCGGGACCTGGCCGCCTTCTGCCGCCAACTCCGGCTGCGGGCCTGAACTGCAATGTTCAAGATTTGATCAGACAATTAAGGCATTTAACAACTGCTTATTCTCCCAAGAGCAAGCCGAAAATGCCCGGCAACCCTAAAGTCTCCTGCGTATCCATATAAACGCCTTCATTAGTTGGTGTACTGTCTATCATCCCCCCGTTAGGCGGATTTCCTATCCAGGCATCCACACACCTGCCGATAATCGCCTCCAACGGGAAGACCGAAAGCGGGATTTTCCATTCGACGACGCCAGTGGCGCCGTCATAACCCGAGGCCGCATAGTTTTGGTATTGCGCTATAATGACCGGGATGGGCAGTTGGGTAGTAGTTATTGTGAGATTTGGCCGGTAATGTATAGCCACGTGTTCCGGGTTAGTACTAGAATTTAACCGGACCCCCGTGTAATAGCTGAAACAAACATCGTTCGGGAGCAACCGCGCCTGGAAAAAGTAGGTGATGGTGTCATTGGTGACCGGCGGGCCATGAAGGGTCATGAGCACATAGAGGTAGGTCTGGTCCTTAGCCAGATAAACTTCTTTGACGTTGGTCCCAGGGTCTGGAATGTTGTTATTGCGCGGCAGAGAAAAAGCGGCGGAAATCCCACCCCAATCGCTTTTATCGCCGTCAATGGTGATGGTTCTATCGGTAATGAAATATTTACGTTGGTTAGTGCCCTCAAGATGAGAAGTGCCGGGAATCAGTAACCAATTACTGCCGTCCAGGCTATAATTTTCCCGATAAAATTTGCCATCCGATTTTTTGATATTCCTGAGGGTAATTTGATTAGTTGACAGTAATTGCATGAAGGAGTAGGTCATATTGACCTGAGCCGCGGTCGGGCCTGGAATAAGGAGCGGGATAAAGATACTTATAATCCAAAAGGAAAATGATTTTAATTCGGTACGTTTAGTGCCTAATTGATAAGTATTATTTAACATGTTCATCCTCCTTAAGGCGTGATAGGATCGGTTAATATGAACTGATATAATCTGAGATTATGCGGCAGGTTTGCCCGCCGCAGTACAAAAATGGTTTTGGGAAGCCAACCCACCGAGTTTAACCTCGACAAGTTTCCCCTTTTGTAAGCAAACTGTCTCGTGGAAGGCATGATAGCACAAATTTCAATGAATTTGTCAACCGACAAGCCGGGCATAGTAGTTTTTCCTATTCGAGTAGAGCGGGGGAATCTTACCCCCACGCCCTCACAAAGCATGACGTGAGCCTCAAGCCCAGAGCATCGATCGCTTGCCACTAGCACTACTAGTTAGTAATTCGAGATATTATCTCGATATGCAAAAATCATTTCATCAAGTCCTGGTCAAGGGAATTGAATCATTTATTCTTTGCTGACCGTGCCCAATAAATCTGCCAGCGCCGCCTCAATGGTGGGGAACCTGAAGGTGAAGCCCGCGTCCAGCAACCGTTTGGGCAACACCTGCTGCCCGGTGAGGAGGGTGTCGGCGAATTCCCCCAAAATTAGGCGCAGCATGAATTCCGGGGCCGGCATGAAGCTGGGGCGGTGCAAGACCCGGCCCAGGGCCCGGGCCAGTTCCCGGTGGCGCACCGGGGAGGGCGCGGTGAAGTTCACCGGGCCGGAAATGTGCGGATTTTCCTGGATGAACCGGAAGGCCCGGCCGAGGTCGGCCTGGTGGATCCAGGAAAACCACTGGAGCCCGGAGCCGATGGGACCCCCTAAAAACTTCTTGAACAGGGGCGTCATCTGAGACAGGGCCCCGCCGTCTCGGCCCAGAACAACTCCGAAGCGGGTGACCACCACCCGGACCCCCAGGTCCTGAGCCTTCAGGGCTTCGGCCTCCCAACTCCGGGTCAGTTCCCCCAGGAAGCCGGCGTCCGGCGGGGAGTCTTCGGTGAGTTCTTCATCCCCCCGGGGCCCGTAGTAGCCCACTGCGGAGGTGCTGCAGAAGAGCTGCCGCCGGTCCCCTGCGGCCAGGGCGGTCACCAGATTGCGGGTGGTGCGCTCCCGGCTCTCGATGATTTCCTTTTTCCGGGCCTCGCTCCAGCGGCTGAAAATCGAGGCCCCCGCCAGATTGATAATCCAGTCATGTTCCGGCACCGCCGCCATCCAGGGCCCCTCCTGGGTGGGGTCGCCCGTGAGAAAGCTGATGCCGGCCTGGGCCGGGGCCGGGGGTTGGGCCCTGCGGCTGAGGATAGTGATGGCGTGGCCCGCCTGAACCAGCTCCCGGGACAGATAGGCGCCCACAAAGCCCGTACCGCCGGTCATAAACACTTTCACGATAATCGCCCTCCCTTGTAAATACCGTTTCCGGTTTCCGGTTTTTGGTTTTCGGTTAATCAGCGGAAATGGCGGGCAGTGCCCGCCCTTATCTCATTAGGTCTCAGAATTGGAAGATAGCAGTTACCAGCATCAACAGCGTCAAGACGATCATAATCGCCACCGTGACCCAGGCGATAATGTTAAAGGTGCGAGTGTTGACATACTTCCCCATCAGGTCTTCATTGTTGATCAACAGTAGCATGAAAATGAGCACAAAGGGCAGCATAACGCCGTTGACCACCTGGGACCAGAACATCACTTTGATCAGCGGCATGTCGGGGATGAGGACAAAGCCGGCGCCGACCACGATCAAAATGGTGTAAAGCCAGTAAAATGCCGGCGCCTCCCCCCAGGACTTGTCGATGCCCGCCTCGATGCCGAACGCCTCGCAGATGAAATACGCGGTGGATAGGGGCAGAATGGAAGCCGAAAACAGTGAGGCATTCAAAAGGCCGATGGCAAAGAGGGTGGAGGCCCAGGCGCCGGCCAGGGGAGTTAAACCCAGGGCGGCCTCCTTGGCGGAATCGACTTTGATGCCGTGGGGGTGCAGCGTGGCGGCGCAGCAGATGACGATAAAGACGGCCACCAGGTTAACCATGATGCTGCCCACGATGACATCGTATTTCGTGTAGGCGTAGTCCTTCACCGTAATGCCTTTTTCCACCACCGCCGACTGGATGTAGAATTGCATCCAGGGGGCGATGGTGGTGCCGATGACGCCGACTAAAATCACCAGATAGGAACTGTCGAAAGAAAAGCTGGGCACTACCAGTGCGATGGCTACCTCCCCCCAGTCAGGGCGGGCCAGGTAACCGGAAATGATGTAGCTGAAATAAATCAGGCAGGCGGCCAAAAAGACTCGCTCCACCACTTTGTAAGACCAGCGAAGCACCAGCCACCAGATGAACAGGGCCGCCAGGGGCAACGACAGGTACTTGCTCACCCCGAACAGTTCCATGCTGGCCGCCACCCCGGCAAATTCACTCATGATGTTGCCCAGGTTTCCCAGGAGCAGGCCTACCATGGCGTAAAAGGTGATCCGGACGCCGAAGCGCTCCCGGATCAGGTCCGCCAGGCCCTTGCCGGTGACCGCGCCCATGCGGGTGCACATCTCCTGGATGACCACCAGGGCGACGATCATGGGGAGGAAGACCCACAGGATTTTATAACCGAGGGTGGCGCCGGCCACGGAATACGTGGTAATGCCGCCGGCATCATTGTCGACGTTGGAGGTGATGATGCCGGGCCCCATAATCGCCAGGAACAGGAAGAGTCGACGGAATAGTGGATTTTTCAATTGCCGCCTCACTTCATGGCGCGTTTTCTGACAAATAAACTGGCGAAGGTATCCAGGCTGCCCCGGTCGGGAACGAGCATCTCCAGGACATCATCCACCGTGATAATGCCCAGCATCTTGAGATTGTCGTCGACCACGGGAATGGCGAGCAGCTTGTATTTGTTGACGATCTCGGCGACTTCCCGGTCGGACTCGTGGGGAGAGACCGACAATATCCGGGTCTGCATAAGGTCCTCAAGTTTCGTGTCGGGCTCGGCGATGATGAGTTCCCGCAGGGACAGTGCCCCGATAAGGGTCTCGTCTTCCTGTAACACATAAAGATAATATATGGTCTCCGCTTTTGCCGCCAGGGTGCGCAATTGCCGGATGGCCTCAGCCGCGGTGATATCCGGAGACAAGGCGATGTACTCGGGGGTCATCAAGGACCCGGCGGTACCCTCCTCGTAAACCATCAACTCCCGCACTTCCTGGGCCTCTTCCGGTTCCATCAGGTTCAGGAGTTCGTCGGATTTCTCTTCCGGCAGTTCGGCCAGGAGGTCCGCGGCCTCATCGGGGGGCATCTCTTCCAACAGGTCGGAAGCCTGCTGGCTGTCCATATGTTCCAGGATTTCAATCTGGATGTCCAACTCCATTTCGGCGAAGGCCTCGGCCGCCACCTCCACGTCCAGATCTTCGATAAAGTCGGCCCTTTTCTTATAATCCAGGTCCTCGATGATCTCCGCCAGGTCAGCCGGGTGGAGTTGATCCAGGTGCTGTTTCTCCTGTCGCAGCCTCAGACTGCCGGTCTTGTCTTCCGGATGTTGGATGAATTCCCACCAGACCAGGTGATTTTCCAGGCGGCGAAAGAGAAATTCCACCCCCAACCGCCGGGCCAGACCCCGCCAGCCGATATCCACCGCGTTGAGGACGAGGTGTTGCTGGTCCCGGCTCTGAAGCCAGAACAGCTTGATGTCATTGACCCGAACGACCTTGGACCCCTTCAAGTCAATGATCTGCTTGTCCATGAGCCACTTGCCTATGTAGATTTCATCGGGTTGAAGCGGCGCCAGGGTTTCCTCTTTGAGTTCGTGCCGCAGGTCGATATGGGTGACGTGGATGTGGGCCAACTGTTCCACCGGGATATGTTTCTGTATGCCCCGGGCGTATTTGATCCCGGTTACCCTGGGGGTGTCGCCTTCCCAGCGAATGGCCAGGTCCCGCAATTTACCCACCAGGCGGCCCTGGTGGTCATAAATGGGTTTACCCTGGATTTGACTGAAAAAAAATTCTCCTAAAACCCGGAGCTTTTCCATGAGTTCCCCTCCTGGAAAGCGGCCAGGCACAATAAAAGGGCCTTGCCACTCTGGTGGAAGGCCCTGGACAGGACAGTTCGCAATCGACCTTCCTCACTCGTGGAGCTTCGGCACTGCATAACGTAGAGTCGATTTACTCAGCCACATTAAGTAAAACCTTAAGCCGGCAGTACCTGTTCGGCCCATTGGCGTCTCTCGACGTTTCTGGGCAGTGGCCTGTATTTATGCAGGAGCCTCACCTAACTGAGGTAACTTTACTGTATGCCAGGGGGAAAAATCTGTCAACCCGCGAATTCTCAGGCGCAGAAGCCGGGGGTTAAGCCGGTTAAGGTTGCGCCAACTTGCATAACAGCGGGTATGTCGTCATAATTATCCCCAACTCGGAACTGGTATCCAACAAGGTCGCCAACTGGACCCATTATGGGGCGGGCATTAACCGCATCACCTTGAAGGTGGGGGTCGCCCATGGTTCGAACGTCGATCAGGTGAGGCAACTGCTCATGGAAATCTGCCAGGCTAACCCCCGGGTGGTGACAGAACCGCCGCCCCAGGTCCATTTTACGGTCTAGGCGACAGCTCTTTGGACTTCACCATCTGGGTGCACGTGAGTATGCCCAGCGACCGGAGGCCCGCTACCCATGAGCTGAACAGCGCCATCTGGGAGGCCTTTAACGCGCACGGCATCGAAATCCCCTTCCCCCAGCGGGACCTCCACCTCAAGGAGTGGCCGGAAGCGCCGGCGAAGAAGGGAGAAGGTCAGGTGTGAAAGAAGCGTTCAGGGCAGTCGCGCCTGGGCCCTTGGTCCACCCGTAAAACATGAAAAGGTTGGTGGGGCGGGCCTCCGTGCCCGCCGCCTTTGGTGGCGCAGGCTTCCAGCCGGTTTGCCGCACCGGCGGGATGCCGGCGCCACCAAGAACTTTTCCAAGCAAGGGAGGGGGGGCACCTTCCGCAAGGCCCGGCGGAGGGTTAAAGGCGAGGGGCCGGAGGCCGGACCGACTTATTCGGCCGCGACATCTTTGGATTTGGCCTTATAAGACCTGACCTCGATGATCTTGGGCCGGGGGCGGCGGGGTGGGTCAGGAGATTTCTCCGCCTGCAGGTCTTCCGGCTTGGAGTCCTTGTGGCGCGATTTGGCGTTCTTCCCCGGAACAGGGGGGGCCGCCTTGACATCGCCCGGGGCGCCGGTTTTCATCTGGCTGGGCCCGGCATAGGTCCCCATGACGTTGTTGACAAAGAGCTGGGTTTCCTGGTAAGGCGGAATGGCGCCGCACCTGGCCACGCTTTCCGGACCGGCGTTGTAAGCGGCCACGGCCAGGGGCACATTGTGCTGAAACCGGTCCAGGCAGCGCCGCAGATATCCCACCCCCCCGGCGATGTTCTGCTCCGGGTCAAAGGGGTCCTTCACCCCCATGAGCGCGGCGGTGCCCGGCATGAGCTGCATCAATCCCTGGGCGCCCTTGGGAGACACGGCCGTGGCCTTGAAGCCCGATTCGTGGCGCATCACGGCCCGCACCAGGGTCGGGTCAACCCCGTAGATTTGAGCATACTTGCGGATCAAAGCCTCTAACTGGGGATCCTTGAGGCTTAAGTTTCCCCTAAAAGGAGTCTGGCCGGAGTACCCATAAACCTGGGGCCAGACCCGGGTCTTCTTGTTGAAAATATAGACCTGCACTTCCTGTCCCAGGAGTTCGTAAAGGGTATCTTCCGAGCCAGAATTTTTCTTGGCTGGCTGAGCTCCCGGGTTGTCAATGACCAGGCTGCCGTCCCGTGACAGGATCTTGGGGGCGGCCAGGGCCGAGCCCGCCAGGGCGGCCTGAGTCAACAACACGGCCAGGATAAACAAAACTCTCCGCATAACTTTGTTTTATTCAACATTTGAGCGGTTTTGTCAAGAACCAATTGGCCCGGCACTTGATTTTTCTCCTACCGACTTGAGCCTTATTGTCAAATCTAAGAACGTTTCCGGAATATTACCCCGCTGTCTCGGTCGGCCCCCCGGCGATTGCCAACGAACGGCCCCAGCGCCCTTAAGCGGCGCGGGCCTTATTCGGCAATTTTTTACGTAACCTCATGATAACAAGATGTTCCCGTTATCGGTAATGTTCCCCAATAAGCTAAAAAGCCTTGATAAAGATTTTCTGCCCAATTAAGAAAATATGCGGTAGCATTGCGCCTGGATTATGCGACGAATTAAGGGATATAATGACTAACTATTTGATATAATGGGAATTAAGTGAAATATTACAGGTTGTTAAAATGCACCCCGGAGGTGGTATGTGCATGCCGCCTCAGCTAATCCTCTGTCTCACCTTGACCAAGTGGTGCTGGCCTGGGGTTTTTAGGCGGCAAACCAGAAGGGGTGCAGGCTTATGGTTGGAGTGCTAAGCCGAAAATTTTATAATTGATTTGATTATTTCCAAAATATTTTGCTATTATGCTTCCCACGAGAAGGGTTTCCCGCGCAAGAGGGACGTTTTATAGGTTCTCATCGGGAAAAAAGCTTCCAAGTATCGCTTCAAGACATGCGCAACTAAAACTACCGCATAATCGTGGATAATATGGCACAATTGACTTGTCCTAATTGTAAATCAACCAAAATAGTAAGAAGTCACACTAGAACTTTGAAAGAAACTTGTCTTAAAAAGCTTGGTTGGAGGGCTTATCGATGCATGGAAAAGGAATGCCGTTGGAGAGGGTTGATTAAAATTAACAATAATGTGGACATCATTCTTAAGTTTATTGACAAATTTGGCACTGTTATCATTTATGTAATAGTAATTGTATTGCTAATTTTATTAGGTTCGTTAATATATGGTACTTTCAGCGGTTTAGTACCTACCATAGGATGGTTTATAAGTCCTTTCATGCCATCGCGTTAAAAGTTTTATTTAGCCAATTTTAAACGTTTTGAGATTGAAAACCTGACTTGATGGCCGGGTGTGGCCTGATGGTCGGGGTTTACATTCTCATCGGCTTTTATCTTAAAGCCATGTAGCGTGGCTATTGAGGTAACCTAGTTAATTTTGTTAGATCGCGACCATGGATGGTCCTGCATGCTTTTACCTCAATCGGACGTTAGCCAGGGAGAGTTAAACGCCGACCCCTGGGAGCCGCACCTGCCTGGCGCCAGCCCGGGGACTCGACCGGTGGCCCGGCCCCTGGCGCCGGTAACCCTGGCCCTGATGGCGGGGATGGCGGCCCCGGCCTGGGGTCTGCACCTGCCGGAGCCATGGCTGCTGGCGGTCGGGGTCGCGCTCTGGGCCGCCCTGGCGCTCCTCTGGTGGCAGCAGCGTCCGGCCCGGTTTCTGCCCTTGATCCTGTTCGGGCTCCTGGGGGTGGCCTTCTACCAACAGGCCTGGCAGCCGGATTTTCCTCCCGGGCACCTCGCCAAACTGCCCCAGCACCAGAACCTGACCATCTTCGGCCATCTTAACCGGCCCGGCAAGCTAGCGGGGGAACGGGTCCAGCTCTTCATGGCAGCCGCCGCCTGGCGGAGTCCCTGGGGCTGGCGGCCCGTAGCCGGTAACCTCCTGGTGCTGGCCCCGGCGCCGGAGCCCCCGCCGGTGGGCGCGCCCCTGGTGGTCAGAGGGCGCCTGGCCCCGCCCCACATGCTGCAAAACCCCGGGACGTTCAACCGCCCCCGATTCCTGGCGGCGGACGGACTTTTCCGGGAGGTGCGGCTTTCGGACCCGGAGCGCCTCATCTGGCTGGCTGAAACCCAAGACTATCCCTGGGGGGAGAGGCTCCGGGGGGGCATAAGGGAGTTGCTCAAGGGCCTGGATCCCGCCGGCCGGGCCATCTATCTGGCCATGCTGCTGGGGAACCAGGGCGAGGTCACCCAGGAGATGCGCCGGAATTTTGCCCGCACCGGCACCAGCCACCTGCTGGTCATCAACGGGATGCACCTGGGGGCGGTGGCCGCGGTCACCTACTTTCTCAGCTTCTGGCTCCTGCGGCGCTTTCCCCGGCTCCTGTTGCGGATCAACGCGGTCAAGATCGCCACCCTGCTGGCGGCCATCCCGGTGGTGTTCTATGCCTGGGTGGCCGGGGGGTCGCCCTCCACCCAGCGGGCCGAAGTCATGGTGCTGGCCTGCCTGCTGCTGGTCTTGCTGGGGCGACCCAAGGAGGTCTGGAGCGCCCTGGCCCTGGCGGCCCTGGTCATCCTGACGCTCAGCCCGCTGCGCCTCTTTTCTATTTCCTTCCAACTTTCCTTTGTGGCGGTGGCTTTTTTGATCTACCTGGTCCCCCGGCTGGCCGAATGGCTGAGATGGACGGGATCTGACCATCCCATCCCGGGCGCCGCCGCCGGCCTCTCCTTCCGAATCAAGGAGTGGTTTATCGTGTCGGTGGTGGCTTGCCTGGCTACCGCGCCCCTGGCGGCCGCCTATTTCCAGATTGTCTCCCTCCTGGGCATCCTGGTCAACCTGGTGGCCATTCCCCTGGTCCTGGTCCTGGCCCTGCCGTTGGGGGAGGCCGCGGTCATCTCCCAGGCCTTCTCCCTGACCCCGGTGGCCCAGGTCCTGATCTTTGTGGGCAAATTCCCCCTGTGGCTGGGTTATCAGGTAGTCCAGTGGGGGGCCCGGGTCCCAGGGGCGGCCATCATCACGCCCACCCCCACCTGGCTGATGATCGCCGCCTACTATGCCATCCCGATCCTGGTCTTTTATCCCCGGCGCTCGTACCTGACCTGGACCGGGGCGGGCCTGGCCGGTCTGGTGTTGTTGACCGCCGCGGCCCTGCCCCTGGCCACGGCCCCCAAGGCCATGGAAGTGACCTGCCTGGACGCCTACGGAGGGCTCGAGGGGGTGATCGTGAGCCCGGAGAACCGGCGTCTGGTCGTGTCCGCGGCGACGCCTCCCCGGTGGGGCCGCCCCGCCCCGGGTTGGGGGCCGCTGCCGGGATACTGCCACTGGCGGCGGTTTCGCAGCTTGGACCTGGCCATCGCCTTGAACCTGAATGAGGCCAACGCCGGGGAACTGCTCACCCTGGACCAGCAGTTCAACGTCGGGTCATACTGGTACGGCCGCCGGGACCGGGACGGGCCGGCTTACTGGGACCTGGCAAATTACCTGGGCGACCGGGGCGCGACCCCCCGGTCCCTGGCGCGGGACAGGCCCCCCACCGCCCTGGGCCGCGTGGACTTAAAGTACGTGAAGCTGGCCCCGGAGGCGGGGCTGGCCCTGGAAGTCGCCTATCAAGGCCAGAGGGTTCTGCTGATTCCACCGGTGGGGGGGTTGGGGGCTGACGCCCTGCCGGCTGCGGCCGGGCCGCTTGCGGCCCTGGTCATCCCTGCGGAACTGGCCGGCCCCCAGGACCGCAAATCCATCCTGGACCGTCTGAACCCCCGGCGGGTAGTGGTCTATGGCGATCCAGTGCGGTCGGGGGCCGCCCGGTCCCCCTGGCCGGTTCCCTGCCAGTTCACCCGGGAGGGAGCGGTGAGCCTCTACCTGGCCGCCTCCGAGGTAACTGCCCGGCAGCGGCGGCCGTAAGTGAGAGTGAATGCTCCTCACCCGGATTATTTTCAGGGCGTCGCGCGCCGTGCTCTTTTACCCTTGAGGCGCTTGTAAAATTAACCTTTGCCCAGAATTGTCATTCTGAGCGAAGCGAATAATCTCGTATTTCTAATTGGTTGAGATAATTCACTTCGTTCAGGATGACAAGCAAGACCCTTTTGCCAGAGCCTCAATTCTTAGAAAATTGATCAATAATCCGGGCTAAGGAATTCTCAGAATCTGTGAGGGTGTGGTTACGTAATTCCGGTTGGCAAGGGGGGTGACGGAATTCCCTGAGGGGGCGAGGTGATCTCGCCCCAACCTCGCTATCGTGGCGGGGCTTCCCGCCCTCAAAGGCTGTTTAGCTCTTACGACTTACGAGAAGTCCTGGAGATGAATTGGCTCATCTGCTGCTTCACTTCGGTGGCGTTGCACTTGGGGCAGGCGACCTGGCCCGCTTCGTAATCCTTGAAGCTCATGATGCGCACAAACTGTTCCCCGCATTTGACGCAGACGTATTCATAGGTGGGCATGGCACTCCTCCTGATGACCAGGATAATAATTCTGTAACAATAATAAGAGGTTTACCGCTCTATTGCAAGGGTTGTCCGCAGGTGCAAGAAAAAATATCCGCGGCCCGGCCATTAATTTCTGATATATAAAAAGCATGACCTTCCCGGTGGTGTTCCGTTCCCGTATTCTGGAAAACTACGTGGCGCGGGAGTTTCTCAAGCTCACGGGCCTGAGCCTGGTGACCTTTGTCTCCCTGTTCATCATTGTGGATTTCTTCGAAAAGATTGACCGCCTGGTCCGGGCCCAGTTGGGAGCAGGAGCGCTCTTGGAATATCTCCTCTTCAAGCTCCCCTTCGCCGTCGGCCAGGTGCTCCCCGCCGCGGTCTTGCTGGGCGTCATGCTGACCTTCGGCCTCATGTCCCGATCCCATGAAACCATGGCCATCAGAACCTCGGGCCTGAACATCCTGTCCCTCATCCGGCCGACCATCATCTATTCCGGGGTGGTGGTCCTCCTCCTCCTGGCCCTGAACCTCTACCTGATCCCCTGGAGCCAGGGCCGCCTCGACCTGTTCTGGCAGACCCAGGTGGATAAGAAGCCGCCCCGCAACCTGCACAACCTGGAACACTTCTGGTACAAGGGCGACCAGGCCATCTATAATATTGTCATGTTCCGCAAGGATATCCAGACCCTGGAAGGAGTAAAAATTTACCTCTTCGATCGCCAGTTTCACCTGGTGCAGATCATTGCCGCGGCCCGGGCCCAATGGCAGGAGGACCACTGGCGGTTTTCTGAGGGTTATGTCCAGTTCTTCGATCCCGCCACCGGGGCGGTTACCGGGGAAAAGTTCCAGCAGCGGGACCTGGTGCTCACGGAACACCCCAAGGACTTCGCCGACCTGGAAAAGAAAGTCACGGAAATGGATGTGAATGAACTCTATCGCTATACGGCACGCCTGGAGCGGGACGGCTATAAATCCACCCCCTACCGGGTGGACCTCTACAGCCGTTTTTCCCTGGCGCTGACGCCCCTGATCCTGGTAATTCTGGGGCTGGGGCTGGCCTTGCGCCATGAACAGATTCACCTCACCTCCATGGTGGCGGTGGGCCTGGGGCTCATGTTCCTCTACTGGCTGTTTTTTGGATTTTGCGCCTCTTTCGGCCAGGCCGGCAGCATTCCGGTGCTGCTGGCCGTCAGTGCCCCCCACCTGGCCTTCGGCGCGGTGGCCGTCAGGCTGCTGCGCCAGGTGACCAGATGACCTGCCCCGTCCCGGCGGAACTCCCCCTTTTTTCCTTTATACTCAAGTTCTACCGTCAAATTTGTTAAAATACGTAATATCAGATAGTTGTATGGGCGAATTTATCCTTTGGCACCACATTTTCTGGTATTGGCCGAACCGCGGGCGGGATGGCGACCCCGGAGCGCAGGCTGAAGCCGCCATAAAACCGTAGCTCAAGTCGTCAAATGATATTTTTTCAGTTTGTACTGGAGCAGGCTTTTGGTGATGCCCAGGAGTTCCGCGGCCCGGACCTGGACCTGGCCGCTTTTTTCCAGGGCCCGGCGGATCATCTGCTCCTCA
>VGSJ01000087.1 GCA_016875015.1 Deltaproteobacteria bacterium
GCTTTTTCGGTCCTAAATTTTTTTTGAAATGCCAGGAGGCTCAGGTTTTCTTGTTGCACAATATTTGCTCCATTTAGCTAATTATTTTGGTAAATTATAGCTTATTTTAGGAGCAATGGCAATAAGCATAAATCCTTTTACATTTAGGATAATAATAACCATCAATTCCAGAAGATTCTAATCTGCAGGGGTGAAGCTCTGTGATTCTGCTAAAAAGGTTTCGGCTTCTGGGGGAATGGCAGTGAAATTGATTTGAAAAACCCCTGGGTGATCGGCAAGATGCATTAGTACTTTGCCGTAGAGGTTACCGCTGATAAGCCGATCGTTGTAATCATACAATGACAGCTTGAGGTTAGATAGACGGGGGGGCAACATCGCCGCGGTAATTTCGGCCATTTTAGGAGCTAGTTTGATGATAGCGGCCTGATACCTTACCTCCCCCGCATGTTTCCCTTCTAACAAGGTAAACTGGAGTGACAACGGCTGCGTAAGTTCAATCCAGCCCACTTCTGGTTTGGGGGGCAAAAAGAGCTGATAGTCTCCAGCAATACCACCGACCTCATAGATTGTCAGAGGTTCTTTCACCCCTTTAGGACTGACCTGCATGGCATTGTCAAGGCGCACGATATCGCCGCATGCTTTGAGGGTGTTTTCTGAGATAAAGATCTGTCCTCCCACAGTGTAGGACTCGATGCGGGCCGTAAGGTTGACATTGCTTCCGACAACCCCATATTTCATCCGCTTTTTGGAGCCGATATTGCCCACCACCATTGGGCCGGTGTTGATCCCAATACCTAAAGCCACCTCAGGGTGCCCAGCCTGGCGGTTGAGGTCATTCACCGAGGCCATGGCCAGTTGCATTTCCACGGCGCAGGCCACAGCGCGCTGGGCATCATCCGGGCGCTGGAGAGGAGCCCCAAAGATTACCAGGATGCCGTCCCCGATGAATTCATCGATGGTGCCTTGATATTTTAGAATGATATCGGTCATGGTCTCCAGATAGATATTGACCATGGAAACCACGTCCTCAGCCGGCAATCCTTCACTCAAGGACGTAAAGCCCCGCAGATCGGACATGAGAATCGTCGCCTGCCGCTTTTCACCCCCGATTTTTAAGCCGTCGGGCTGCTCCAGAATTGTCTCAACGATATCATCGGAAAGGTAACGCCCAAAGGTCTGGCGAATAAACCGGTTGCGCACGTCCAGGGCGGCGTTGAGTTCCTGCAATTGTCGCTTTTGCTCTTTTTCCAAATCACGCAGCCGCTTCTTTTCCAGGCAAGCCCCCACTCTGGCCCGCAGCAGCACCGGGTTAAACGGCTTGGACAGATAGTCTGCGGCGCCCAGTTCAATGCACCGGACCACGCTGTCCATTTCATCCAGGGCAGAGATCATGATCACCGGCAGGTCCCGCCAGTTAGAGGAATCCTTCAAATGCTGGAGCACCTGGTAGCCATTCAACTCTGGCATCATGATATCCAGCAGAACCAGGTCGAAAGCCCCGGAGTCGATCATCTCCAGGGCCTTGCGGCCATCGGGAGCCGCCTGCACCGTATGACCCAGGCGCGCCAGATAACGGGACAGCAGGTCCCGGTTGATTTCATTATCGTCCACCACCAGGAGGGCGCCGGTTTCCCCGCCGGTAACGGCAGCACTTTCCTGAGCCAATTCCCGGAGGCTGGCCATAACGCTGTCAATCAGAGGTGACTGATCCGTGGCCCCTGGGGCGGGACTCTTAAGACCAGCATCAAGGTTGGAAAAATCGATGATGTTATTGAGGCGCGCCAGGAAGAGGTTCCCGGCGGTGTGGATCTTCTCAAGGTCGGGGATAATTTCTTCCTGCTCTTGTTCCGCCGCGTTTTCCAGCAAGATTTCGCTGTAACCGATAACCCCGTTCAATGGGGCGCGGGCCTGATAGTCCAGGTTGGCGATAAGGGATTCCAGATTGAAGGCAACATCATCTGAGGCAAGTTTCTGGGCATCCAGAAGGTCATTGACGATGGCCAGGAGCTGACGGCCGGCTGCGAGGACCTGTTTGAGGTCGGAGGCCAAATCCGCCGAGGCGGCGTCGACTGCGTCTTCCAGTAGCATTTCGCTATAGCCGATAATGGCGTTCAAAGGGGTTCGCAGTTCATGGCGCAGGTGTGACCACAGGGCCTGCGACGTCTGTTCGCCTTCACTGTTGGTACCGAAACTCCCGGCTGGCCCAGCTTTAGATGAAATTGTGGTCATGGGATACTGACCCCGCTATTTGCCTAAAAATTCCTGGATTTTGCCCAACAGGCGAGGGAACTCCACCGGTTTGGTATCATAGTCGTTACACCCGGCCTCCAGGCATTTTTCCCGGTCGCCGGCCATAGCGTGGGCCGTGAGCGCGATAATGGGGATGGCCTTAGTTTCGGGCAGGGCCTTGAGCCGCCGGGTGGCTTCCCAGCCGTCAAGCCCCGGCAGGCTGATATCCATGAGGATCAGGTCGGGGGACTCTGAACGGGCCATCTCTATCGCCTGCTCGCCGTCCATGGCCATGACCAGATCGTAGCCCTTTTTTATCAGGCGCCGCGACAACATGTCGCGGTTCATTTCATTGTCTTCCACCAAAAGAATTTTGGCCATTTGGTCTTGCTCCTCTGGATGATTTATACTAATCAGATATTGGTTTTTTTAGGGCTCTTCTGCAAGCGGGTCTGCACCATTTTACTCACTTCGGCCAGTAACTCCTCCTGCCCCCGAGTATCTTTCTGGATGATTTCCGTCACATAACCATTCAGGCGTCGGCGATCTTCCGCGGTTAAATCTTTGGCGGTGACCACCACAATGGGAATGGCGCGCCAGGCTTCGTGTTGGCGCACGTGATCGACAAATTGAAATCCATCCATTTCCGGCATCATGAGGTCCAACAAGATTAACCCCGGTTGGCTCTCGCCCAGGCGTTCCAGGGCCACCCGTCCATTTTCTGCCACCACCACCTGAATTTCGGCCTTCTCTAACAGACGCCGGATAACCTCCTGAGTCTCCAAGTCGTCTTCAACCACCATGACGGTGGCAGGCTCGGAAGGAGGGCAATATTTTTCCAAAATGGCCAGGAGGCGGTCGCGCTGGATGGGTTTGGTCAGGTAATCTGACGCACCCAGGGCGTAACCCAAATTTTTATTATCCACGATAGTCAGCATGACCACCGGGATATCGGCCAACTCGGGATCGGCCTTGAGCTCGCTTAAAACCGCCCATCCATCCATGCCCGGCATCATTACATCCAGGGTTATGACATCGGGATGGAGCTCCCGGGCCAGACGGAGCCCGGCCTCGCCCCCGGCTGCGGTCTCGACGCGATAACCTTCTTTGGTCAAAAAGCGGGTCAGCAAGTCCCGGGCCCCCGGGTCATCTTCAATGACCAGGACGGTGTTAACTCCTGCCAGGAATTTAGGCCCACCTCCTTCCGTCTGGGGAACCGGGGCTAAAGGCTCGGTTTTGACCTCAGTGGGAAGGAGGACCGTAAAGGTGGTACCGGCCCCCGGCTCACTGGCAACGCTGATCTCCCCACCCATCATCTTAGTAAAGTGTTGGGTGATAGTCATGCCCAAGCCGGTTCCCCCGTATTTCCGGGAGGTCGAGGCATCAGCCTGGACGAAAGGCTGGAAGAGCTTGTCAATCTGCCCAGGAGTCATGCCAATGCCCGTATCCACCACCCGGAAGGCAATCCACCTGGCGCCATCTCTGACCACGGGAGCGGCATCCAAGGTTATCGTCCCATTTTGGGTGAATTTACTCGCATTACTGAGGAGGTTAAACAGAGACTGCCGCACCTTGGTCAGATCAGCGTGCATGGCGCCGAGATCGGGGGCAAGGTGCACCTGGAGTTGATTGGCATGCTTTTCTACCAACGGTTTAAGGGTGCCGGCCACATCATTTATCATCCCGGCCACGTCAAACGATTCCAGGAAGAGCTCCATCTTACCGGCTTCGATCTTGGACAGGTCGAGGATCTCATTGATGAGCCCCAGGAGATGTTTGCCGGCTGTATGAATTTTTTGCAGATCCGGGATGAAATCCTCCTGTCCTTGATCCTCGGCGTCTTCCATCAACATTTCGCTGTAGCCGAGTATGGCGTTCATGGGAGTGCGCAGTTCATGACTCATGTTGGCCAAAAAGGCGCTCTTAGCCCGCGTGGCAACCTCTGCAGCTTCTCGCGCCAGCTCCAGTTCCCGCTCCGCCCGGTCCCGATCAATGGCTACCGCGATAGTCTTGGCAATGCCGGCGAGGGCGTGCACCGTATCCGGGTTGAGCTTCGTGCGGGAGAAAAAGGCCATGACGCCCACCACTCGACCCTCGACAATCAGGGGATGACCGACAAAGCTGACCAAGCCATGTTGCCGAACCCATTCCTGGTCATCCACATCGGGCTCTTCACCCACCTGGTTGGAAAAACGCAACCGGGCTTCCTGGGCGATACAGCCGATTTTATACTTGCCGAAGGGGATCCGGCTGCGGGTGCCGTCAGTATGGGTGTGTATCCCGGCACTGGCCTGCATTTCCAGCATATCTCCCGTTTGATTGAGGGTCCAGATACGGGCCAGAGCGGCATCGAGCTGATGAATCAAACCTTCGACGCACAGTTGCAGTCTTTCCTGTATCGGTTTAAGGCTGGTCAAGGCATCGCCGACTTCGGAGCCCAAGAGCGCCAGCTGTTCCCTCTGCTTGGTATCGGTGATATCCCAGCAGGCGCCGATCATCCGGGTGGGGGCGCCAAGTTCATCACGCAAAACCACGCCCCGGGTCGCCACCACGTGCATGCTGGCATCTGGCCAGGTTACCCGACACTCCGTGTTATAGTCACGGGTTCCGGCGATGGCCTGCCGGGTTTCTTCCCGCATCCGCTCCAGGTCATCCGGATGGACGCGCTCCAAGAAAATTTCCTGGTCGTTGGACAATTCTAAAGAGGATAATCCAAGGATAGCTTGGGTAGCCTTATCCCAGGTGAGGGTATGGCCGTGCAGATCCCGCTCCCAGATACCGATGCCCGTAGCCCCCAGGGTCAGATCAAGGCGCTCTTTGCTTTCCCTCAGGGATGCTTCGGCTCGCTGACGCTCTTGGTTTGCATGCCGCAAGCGCTGCCGCCAGGTGAGGAAAGCAGTGCTCAGGGTCAGCATCAAAAGGCCGCTTGTCAGGCCAATCATGGTCCGCCGGGACGCGGGCATCAATTTATCGAGGTCGCCCAGCAGCACTAGCGTCCAAGGGCCATTCGGATCGTTCCACTGCACCGGCGTCCGGGCCACGGCATAGCGGTGATTTTCAATGCTGACAATGTTGCTCGTCAGGTCGAAGGGCAACGTCCTGGGGGTGCCGCTGTCGAAAACCTTGCCGAACTGTTTGAGCGTCCGGATAGCCTTGAGCCGTTCCGGGGTGCATGGCCCGGCCAGACACTCGAACCATTCCTCGCGGGTGCTGGAAAAAACCAGATCTTGGGGAGACAGCAGGAGCGCCGGGCCAGACCAGGCTCTCAATACGGAGTCGACGCGATCGAGCCCCAGGCGAGCGACCACGGCGCCGATAATTGGAGCATTGGCCGATACTTCGCCATACACGGGGGCGGCAAAGTACAGGGATCGCATGCCGGTTGTCGTGCCGATAGCCGCATAGATATTCATCTTGCCCTGCATGGCAATCTGGAAATAGGGGCGGAACTTTATGTCCACCCCGGTGAGGGGTACTCCAACCGTGTACCAGGAGGATTTGATAATCCCGTCCTGGTTCACCAAATAAACCCCGTTGGCCTCATAGGCCTGGCCGATTGCCTGCAAGCTTTCCATGACCACCGGAGTATCCAGGGGAATCTCTCCGCGTGCGACTCTCTTGATCAGCTGATCGACCAGCCCTAACGCGGACACCGCTCCCATGACATTGCCGTCCATCGTCTGTGCCATTACTTCGAAGCCGCGTCGAGTTACCTCGGTTTCCAAATCCTCTTTGTAATCGTGTTCAAGAGAGAGGCGCGTTGCCTCTATGATGCCGAGCGCCACCGTAACCGAGAGCAGGATGGCGCCTATCCAGGGCAAGAGGCGGCGTAAAAATGGACTAATTTTCATGGTAGGTTTCCTGTGATTCATATTCACCTAAGATCAAATCTAACATCAGCTGAATTTTATTCTTTCCTCAGCTATGACGCCCATGGCATAAAAAAGTATCGGATATTCCCTTTTCAATCTTTCGAAATCCAGGCGGCGTAAGATTAATAAAGAGGTGTCTTCCTGGGCAATAACGGTGGCGGTGCGGATGCCATCGCCCAGAACGGCAAGCTCCCCGAAGAACTGGTTCTTGTCTAGAGAACGGATCTTTTCCGTTTGACCGTTTACGGTCATAAAGACACTGGCTTTACCCCGCTCCAGATAGAAGATTTCATCTCCCTTTTCTCCTTCATGGGTAATTATTTCCCCTGATTTAAAGATTCTCCGGCTTACTTTTTCTGCAAAACGATCGATAATCTGGAGGGGCAGCTCTTTGACCCAGCCGCATTGTAGCAGAGCCGGGCGGATTTGATGAAGCTTGAGAAGCTTTTTTCCGATGGTGGTCCTGTGTGCCATTTGGAGAAAAACTGCTCGGGGGATAACCATCATCCTGCCTTTTGTTGTGGCCTTTACAGTGACTGTGCAGAGGTTGTCTTCTAAAATGGGTAGTTCTCCGAAAAAATCTCCTGTGCCCAATCTTATAAGTTTATGATTACCCTGGATAATTAAAAACGCGCCATCAATGATAATATAGAAATCCTTCCCGGGCTCACCTTCTTGTAAAATAATCTGACCAATATCCACCGCCTCAATTTTTCCCAGGGAATAAATAGTATTCAGCCATTCCTGACTGAGGCTGGCAATAAGAGGTGAATTCTGTATGGCATTGATATCGCCAATGCTTACCGTAGACGCCGGAATAAATTCCCATTGCTGGCCGGGACGGATCAGATTCAATCCTGTTATTCCTTCAGGTAGATTGGAACGGTGTGTTAAGTAAGTTTTTTGCTTAACCTTCATGGGAAGTCTGTCAATTTCCGCCGGATCGGGGTGAATTAAGCCTCCTCCGCCGTCCATGATGACCAAGTCGGCCTTGGCGCTAAAAATATTGGCCAAAGGATCATAGGTCGCCTGGTCGACTATTCCGGCAGTAAAAAGGTTTTGTAGTGGGCCGCCCCAAACAGTATCACCACTATATATTATCGTTTTTCCGCTATAGCTTACTTCGAATCCTATGGTTGCAATGGTATGAACGCTTCGAAAAAATTTAAATGTTGCTCCATACCAATAGTACGGTTTATCTAATGAAACTTCTATACAATGAACCATTTTTTTTATTTTATCTTCAGGCCAATTAATTAATAAGGATAATTTTAATATAAAGCTATGGTATACTTCCTTAATAGTTATCAAGGTTACTCTATGACCACTCATAATGGTATCAATCACGGAAGAATGGTCCCCGTGGGTATGAGATAATATACTTCCTTTTATTTCACTGATGCTCAAACCAAATGCCCTGAGATGTTCTTTAGTCCATGATGGTCCATCAATAAGAAAAGGCATAGAGTTTATAAAAAGCACTAAACCAGTTGTAAACCCGATAGGATCAAAACCTGAGGTGCAGTGACTTAAAGCAAGTAATCCGAATGCAGGCCTTTTGAGTTGGAAAGAAGTATCTGCTTTAATTTTAATCGGTGGTTTCTGTCTTTCATAAAAATTTAAGTCAATAAGCTGTTTTTCCCCTCGATAGGTAATAAAGAAACAATTTTTCTCCTTTACTTCTATATGCAATTCCTTTAATTCTGTCTTTCCGTCCATAAAATAGATGAATTCGACCAGATCATCGACTTCGGCAATTGAACCATCCTGCCTTTTTAGGGCAAAATGGTTGATGATGGCAAGCTGTCGCGCCATTTCTTGTTGCGGAATGCGCCACTTACGCATGAGACTTTCATCCGGACCCAGCAGAGTAAGCCGTAATAGCTGCCTGGTCCTATCAATCTGGTCGGCGGTGCCGATAATCTTGAGTTTTTCTCCCTGGAAGAATCCCCCGCGAAAAAATAAAAAGTGATACAGCGGGAATTCCAGTTCGGCTTGAACCTCCTCTAACCAAAAAAAATTGGCCGGTAAAACCACCGTTGTGGGCATAGGTTTCCGGCAATTCATTAAGACCTTGATAGTCTCCGGGGGGAGCCGAAAATTATCGTTTCCTCCTCTATCTCAACTAAAAAACATCCTATCATCAGTTCATCGACGGTTAACATTTATCCCATCCTATTGAATCATCTTAACATTTGAAAATTCTTTGGGGCATTTGCCCCAGCCCCAAGCGGTTTTTATCCACCTGAGGGCCGTCTAATGGGTTAGCCAGCGGCGATCTCGAACCATGAAGAGGGCAGAGGGATAAATGACCTGCACGCATGGATTATACCAGGATTTAAGTTAGAGTTTGGCCAGTTTTTTCAGCAAGTTGATAAGTTTCTCAACACACTATCCAGCAACCGGCCCCTCCTTGCCATGCAAACACGTGGAAACCCCATGGAGGCAGGTCCACGTAAAGGCGCCGGTATAGCAAGGCGTCACCCTCCCATTCATAGAGGGCCTCATGCATCAGGTCCTTGAGCGTCACCTTTTTTCCCTTCACATCAACAAAGGGCCAGGCCACGTGACATTGGCCCTGACTGGGGCCATAATTCACGGCAACCAGCAGGCGTTGGCCCGGCTCGCCTTCCCAGGCAAAGGCCAGGAAACGGTCCCAGCTCTGGTTGTCGTCCCAGGCCGGGCGGACTTCCAGGAGTTGCCAGCGGCCTTGCCGCACTTCAGGGCGCTTCAGGCAGGCCAGCAGGTTCCGGTAAAACTCCTGCAAAACGGGATCAACCGGCTCCTCGGGGCGGCGGCCCAGGTGCATGGAAACTTTGACGCGGCGGCCCTCAAGCTGGCCTTCGTGAAAGAAGCGCATGCCGGGAGTGAGGTAGGTAATAATTGCTGCGGCCTGATGTACTGGAACTGGAAAATCATGGGCCGCCCGGGGCTCGTCGTGGTTTTCGAGAAACCGCGCCAGCTTGTCCTGATAGGCTATATCAGCCCAGAGATGAGAGCGCACCGCTGCGGCATCCCGGGACAGGAGACGATCGTAGAGACTCTTATCATAGCAATAGTCGAAGCCCTGCTGCATGAGGGTCCACTCCAGATCCCAGTAGACTTCCGCCATAAAAATAAAGCCCGGGGTCTTGGCCTTGACCCGCCCGATGGTCTCCGGCCAAAAAGGTTCGTCCACGGGTTGGGAACCATCGGTGGGCAAAGACCGCTCGCCCCAGGTGCGCTGGAAGACCTCGGGGAGAATCAGCATGGCCATGTCACATCGCACCCCGTCGGCGATTCTGGCCAGTTTGAGGAGCTCCTGGGCCATGGCTTCCCTTAACCCCGGGTGGCGGTAGTTAAGCTGGAAGGTATCGGGCCAGCCGGCGAAGTAGGGGTCCCGGCCGTAGGCCAGGATAAGGGAGCCTCTGGGGGTCTCCACCCGCCGATAATTATGGGGTTCCCGCTCCAGGTCGGCGGCGCTTCCCTGGACATAGAACTCGGGGTGCTGCTTCACCCAGGGATGATCCGGGGCGGTGTGGTTGGGAACGAAGTCCACGAGGAGCTTGAGTTTTCTTTTCTGGAGACGCTTTTTCAGGCTGACGAGGTCCGCCTCCGGGCCGAAGTCTTTATGCAGGGTGTAACCCGTGACCGCGAAGGGCGAGCCGCTGACGTCGGCCTCGGTGAAACCAGGGAGCGTCGCCTGGAATTCCTGCAGCCACTCGGGGTGGCTGAGCGACACCTCTCGTCCGGCCTGGCCGGTCTGCCAGAGGCCCAAGGGCCAGACGTAATCGAAGCCCAGGGCAGCCACCTGGTCGAGAAAGGCATCGGGAATATCTGCCAGCGTCGCGGCCCGTCCCAGACGGTCAGAAAGCTCCCGGAGCCACACCCGGGTGTTTATCTGGTAAAGCGAAGGGTAACGCACCATGACCGCTTCCTCCTGTTGAATTATCGTATGTCGGCGGCGTTGATCTGATTCACCTTTAAAACCGGTATGACAGTCCCCCGGAGACGCTGCGGGCCTGATAAGATACGCCGCCTCGCAGCATGCTGTTGGCATAGAAGCCTACGGCCCGCATGGACAAATGGGGGGTGAGGAGATAATTCAATTCCACCAGGACATTTTGGCCAGGTCCGTTTCCCACCTGGTTATACGTCACGTTGCTTTCTACGATAAATTTTGCCCGAACGCCCCAGTTGTATTCCAATACGACCCCCCAGGCGTGATATTTCAACGAGTGAAAATCGGCATAGGGCGCCCCGGCGCCGGGCCGTGCCAGGTCTATGGCCCGGTGTTGAAAATCACCGTAGTAGAGGGAATACTTGATTTTGAGCAAGGGGTCCCAGAGAACCCGGTATTGCACCATGCCGCCAATGATTTGGCGAAGATTTCCGTCTGAAATAAAGCTCCAGTCGCCCAAGGCGCTTAAGATAAGCCGCGGCCCCAACGCTTGATACCCCCAAAGGCTGACGTCTTGGGCCCGGATTTTTTGCGTCACCGCCAGGGTATTGGAGAAGACGGCTCCGAAATAACTCTGGGACCATAACCCCATGGGATTGACAATCTGGTAGCGATAACGTCCGTATCCCGTAAAGTCGTCAAAATATAAGCCCCAAGGCCCCCGGAAGGGACCGAAGGAATCAATGAAGTCGTAATAGCTGTAGGACAGAGAGAGGCCGGTCCCGGCCGCAGCCTGCCAGTGAGCCGCGACCCGGCTGGTCACTGACTGGCCCCAACGGCCATAGTCATTGCCGGCCACTCCCACTTCCGCCAGAACCGTGCGCACCGGCCGGTATTGGAGGACCAGCGGCAGCACATGACGGTGCAGGGACTGCCCCGCTTGATTGCCGCGGAACGGCCCGGGGCCGCTGTTATAGTTCAGATACCCATACCCGCCGTAAAGACGAATCCGCTGGTTCACATAAGCCCGAAATCCGCTCCACACCGAGAATCGCCGAAAACCTTCCGAATCTTCAAAAAAGTTGGTCACGGTGTGAATTTGGGGGGTAACCAGGCCCCGGGCTTGCTCCAAGCCGCTTCGGGCTTCCCGATTTTCCGGCAGGCGGGCGTGGGCCTGGGCAAAATGCTCCTGGGCCAGGGTGAAAAAGGCAGCCTTGAGATACAAGCGAGCCAGCCCCAGATGAGCTTCGGGGTTGTCCGGAGCGGCGGCCAAAACTTCCTGAAACAACCTTTCAGCCTGGGCTATCTGGCGAAGCGCCAGGTAGAGGTTGGCCAGTTTGTTCTTTAAGGCCGGGTCGCCGGGGCGCTGGACCAGGAGGCGCCGGTAGAGGTCGGCGGCGGGCTGCCGCATAAACGGCTGGGTGGCGTAGATGTCGGCCTGCCGTTCCAACAACCGGGGGTCGTCGGGATGCCGCGCCAGCCCTTGGACAATGGTGGCCAGGGCCACGGCTGTTTCTCCCCGGTCCATCTGCTGGGCGGCCAAGCCCAAAATAGCCTTCGGCTCTTCCGCCTCCAGGGCAGGCACCTCCTGGGGACCCAAGTCGATTTCGATTTGGGCCAGGGCGGCACCCACTGACCAGCAGGCCCAGAAGATGAAGCACAGGAGCAAAAAAGCGACTTTGGCCAAGGGTGACCTGCCCCCGTTAATTCTAAGTACTCAGTTAGCGTCGGGACCTTGCCGGCCCAGGATTCCTGGCGAAGCTGAGCGAAGTCAGAAAAGCCAAAAACCTTCCACTCTGGGCTTAACCGGCCGCGCCCGGCTTCGTCCCGCGCAGATTCTCAACCAGAATGTATATGCTCAATAGGAGCACCCACAGAGGAAACGCCAGGGGCAACCAGTCGGCAAAGCGGGTGCTCAGCAGGAGCAGCGCCGCCAGGGCATAGCCCGGGAGCGTTATCCAGCGCGGCAGGATGTGCGTGCGCATGGCCAGGGTGGCGGTAGAGATCATGAATACCCCTGCCATTTTGAGTGCAAAGACATTCATGATCTGGGCGCTAATGGCAAGGCCAAAGATGTAGGCGCCGGACTCGACCATCAATTTAGGCGCCGCGGCGAGGCCCATGAACATTGCCCCGGTCACTGCTGCCGCCGCAAAGAACATGGCGAGGAATAAAATCCCACTGCCGAAAAAACCGTGGCAAAAAAGCGGTCCTCGTATGTGCCGAGCCGGTCGCGCACCACGCCGATGAACCACAAAAAGGCAATGCCGGCGAACGGCACCAGGTTCAGCGCCAGGGTCACGGTCCCAACATCAATCGCAGACCAATTCTGTATCTCTGGAGAGATGGCTGGGACAGAAATCCGGATGAGGACCAGAGTGGTAGTAAGCAAAACCGAAAAGAGAATCCCGGCGATGGCCGCGGCACGCGGTGTCTTAATCTGTGCGCGGGTCAGAGGCCCGGGTGGCGGCATTCTTTGTTCCATAAAAGACACCTCCAAGCCCCGCTGGCCCCTGCCATCCTTGAGGTGGCAGGAGGCGGGCCCTAAAGTCAGAACCCGCCCGAGTCAGACTTTATTATACCTTCTGACTCATCTTCGACAGTTGTAAAAAAATAGTTTTGGATTATCAGTAAGTTAAGCCATGGCAAAAAAGGGTTGGCACTACATGCTATTGGAGTCCGGCGTCTGGTCTTCAACTGACCG
>VGSJ01000088.1 GCA_016875015.1 Deltaproteobacteria bacterium
AACTGGCCATCGCCAACGTCAAGTGCCAGAAAGTCCCCCAGCCCACCGGCCTCAACCAGGAATTGTTGGCCGCCGCCCAGGTTAAATTGCCGGACACCCTGCCCCTGAGGAAAACCCATGCAGCCACCAGAAAAAAACTGTCAATGAAATAGTATATATTTGTATTTCAACAGGTTATAGGATATTTTTAATCACCTTAAAATGGAACATCCGATGCAGGCTCCCCTGCCGGATTATAGCGTTTGCCAAAGATCCTTCCCATTGATGGTTTTTAAATCCCCCGAAATCCCCCTTTTTCAAAGGGGGACTTTTAAAGGAATTCCGCTAATACCAAGTTGCGCTCATAGAAGTAAGAAAAGCCTCTTCCTGTAGGGGCGCACCCGCGTGTGCGCCCTCGATCAAGGGGCGGACACATGGGTCCGCCCCTACAGAAGATAAATTACCTGTATGACCGCAGTTTGGTATAAGTACCCCCCTTTGGAAAAGGGGGGTAGGGGGGATTTAGGTTTTTGGAGCGTGCGTCATAACGGAAAAAACTTTTGGCACTTGCTATACCAACGCCGTAAGCAATCATTGGCGGGAGTATTTTCCTATAAAAGCCTGCGGCTGCATTTTTCATGATTTTTCATGGGTGATTCTATCGGTACGCCAAAACCCTGGCGGTCACTGTGAGGCTAACTTAACCAACCTGGGTAAAAATGGCGACGGCACGATACTCCTTGACATCTTCAGTAATAATTCTTAAATAATAACTATCTATGGAAAATCTCATTCAGCAATTGCGGGAGCGGCGGATTGCAGTGACCCCGCAGCGCCTGGCAGTAATGGCCATTCTGAAGAACCGGCGGGACCATCCCACGGCCGATCATATCTATCAGGAGGTGCGGCGGCAACTGCCCGCCATCTCTTTTAACACCGTGTACAAGACCCTGGAGATCTTGTGCCGGAGAGGCATGGTAATCAAGGTTAACCCCCTGCATGCCGTGGCGCGTTATGACGGCGAAACGGGGCAACATGCCCACCTCATTTGCCGGCAGTGCCACCACATCATCGACCTGGACTGGGAGGCCTCAGAAGTCCCATCCTTGCCGGCGGCGGACCTGCACGGCTTTCAGGTCGAGCACCCATCCCTGACATTCTGGGGTCTTTGTCCCCGGTGTCAGCAACCAGAATCCCCCGAGGAGGACTAACATGGCGACCTCAGCAGGACAGGAATATCGCGGTAAGGTGTGCGGCAACAAGGTGAAGGTAATGGAAGCCGGCGGGGGAGTGTTGGTCTGCGGCGGCGTTCCCATGAAGCTGGAAGGCGCCTCATAGGTCGAAGGGGCGGCGGGCGCCGGCCGCCGGCCGCCGGCCGCTTTTCCTCCCCCTCACGGCCGGCTTAATCTCCCACCACCTTAGTCGGGGGCGCGGTCCTTATCAGGGGCAGCGCCGTCGCCCGGCAAGATCTCCAGGGCCCGGCGGGCGGCTCGCTGCTCCGCCTCTTTCTTGGTGCGGCCTTCCCCCTGAGCCAGGGGCAAGTCTTGGAGGCGCACCTCCACCTGAAAATGTCGGGCGTGGCCGGGGCCGCTTTCGGCCATCAGATGATATGAGGGCGGGGTCTTGTAGTGGGCATGGGCGAACTCCTGGAGCGAGGTCTTGAAGTCCTGTCCCGGCAAGGCGGTGGAAATCAGCGGGCTGAACCAGCGTTCCGTCAGGCGCGCCGCCGCCTCCAGGCCGCCGTCCAGATAGACCGCCCCCAGCAGCGCCTCCAGGGCATTAGCCAGGAGGGAGGGCTTTTCCCGGCCCGCCTGCCCTTCTTCCCCCCGCCCCAGCAAGAGGTGGGCTCCCAGACCCAGGCGCCGGGCCAGGCCCGCCAGTTGTCTGGCATTAACCAAAGCGGCCCGCCCCCGGGACATCTCCCCTTCGGAACTCTCCGGAAATCGAGCCAGCAGCAGCGCGCTGACGTTGAGGGCCAGGACCGCGTCCCCCAGGAACTCCAACCGTTCATTGCTGGGGCCGCTCCCCGGGTTATCATGGGCATACGAACTATGGCGCAGGGCCTGGTCCAGCAGCCCCAGATTCTGGAAGCGATGCTCCAGTCGCTGGGCCAGGCTCTCCAACTCCTGCTGCCGGGCGGGGGGCAGGTCTGTCGGTTCAGGCGCCATCAGCCCCTGGTCCCCGGCCACCGGCAGGGGAGTGCGCTTTTCTCCCGGAGTGCCATCTGTTTGCCTCTATTCCCGGAAAAATGAGGGTTTCCGAGAAGAGAAATCAGGAAAATCCTGATTGCCGGGGTCAGGGATCGCCTGTAGCTTAGGGGTAACCTCACCGGCCCAAGGTTTCTGCGGCTGACGACCTGCCGGCTGGCGGGGTGAAACTCTGGCAGGAAAGGAGAAGTCATGGAGGCCCTCTTGCAGGTTCTGGAGTCCACGATGGCGGTCCGGGACCCATATACTGTTGGTCATCAGCGGCGGGTAAGCCAGATAGCCTGTACCATCGGCAGGGAAATGGGACTTTCCGAGGATCGCCTGCGTGATCTTCGGATAGCCGGAGCGCTCCACGACCTGGGCAAGTTCGCCATCCCCTCGGACCTTCTTTCCAAGCCGGGGAAACTCACTCCCCCGGAGTTCGCCCTGATTAAAACCCACCCCCAGGTGGCGTATAACATCCTTTCGCCTATCACCCTCCCCGGCAACACTGCCCAGATTATCCTCCAACATCACGAGAGGATGAACGGCTCCGGCTATCCTCAGGGCCTGAAAGGGGAGGAAATCCTCCTGGAAGCCAGAATCCTGGGTGTGGCCGATGTGATGGAGGCCATGTGCTCCCACCGTCCTTACCGCGCCTCCCGGGGGCTGACCGAAGCCCTGGATGAACTCACCAGGAACAACGGGATTCTCTACGATGCGGCCGTGGTGGAAACCTGCCTGCAACTCTATGGCCAAGACCTGCCGGCTCCCTGGCAGGTGAGCGCCGGCCCGCCATCCCTGCGTGTGGTTACGCCTCTTTCTCCGGATTCCCCGGGGGACGGGGTCCGACCCCATGAAATTTTCTCCGGGGTACGCGCCTTGTCTCAAGCCGTAGCAGGCAAATCACGCCCCTGGGCCAAATTGGGTTCCAAGGGGCCTCGCTCCTGGCTGCACCTCGGCTCAGCCTCCATCATGGGATGGCTGATCATGGCGTCTTTCAGAGGCTGGTAGGCTCGAGATCGGCTAAGACCAAACGCCCCTCCCCTTAATTCTTCCTCCGGCCGGCCGTCATGGCGCGCCGGCCTTGTACCAGGTCCGGCCGACGGTTCACGCCAAGATGTCCCCTCCACCGGGCTGCCTCCAACCAGGTTAACCGGTGGCGCCGACGCGCCGAAAGCCTCTCCGGCTAGCCGGAACGCTGGTCGGTAAGGAGGGGGACCACGGGTTCGGCCAGGATCTTCTGGCTGATGCCCCGTCCCAGGGCCACCCGGCCACCGTTGATGCCCACGATAATGAGGCCGCGATTATTTTGGATAACTTCCACTTCCCGTCCCAGGTTGAGGCCCATGGCCAGCAACCGGGCCCGAAGCATCCGGCCGCCCCGATGCCCGGTAATCCTGACCCTCTGGCCGGCCGGGGTCTCGGCCAGGGAGTGTTCCAAGGGTCCGACTGCATCCGCCATGACCTTCTCGTCCTTTTCTAACCCAGCCACGTTACTCCGCCTCCTGGCAGGTGGCGCAAAACCCGTGCACCTGCAACTGGTGGCCTTTAATGCGATAGCCGAATTCCTGAGCCAGGTGCGCTTCCAGGCATCCCAGTCCCGGTTGCTCGAACTCCAGCACTTCGCCGCACCCCAGGCATCGCAGGTGACTGTGGTGGGCGTGGCCGTAGACATGCTCATAGTGCCAGTGGCCGTCGCTGAAATCCACCTCCCGGACCAGGCCGCAATCAATGAATAACGGCAGGGCCCGGTAGATGGAGGCCTTGGACACCTTGGAGGCCTTGTCCCTGAGCCTCAGGTGGAGTTCGTCCACATCGAAATGCCCGTGTATCTCAAAAATTTCTTGCAGTATCTGCTCCCTCTCCGGGGTGCGCCTCAACCGGCGCCCGCGGATATATTCCCGGAATACCTGGATCTCCGATTTCATCACCGTGCCCGGACTAATGAGTCGATGTAATTGAGAATCAATTACAATAATACCGTATTTCGGCAAGAAGTCAAGCAAATTCTGGGGTAACAGAGGCGCTCACCGGAAATTACCCGGAGGGAGAGTTCGATAAAAAAACCCTGGGAAGAGAGGGGATGGTCATCTGGCGGGTAGTGGGTCATTCGCCCGGATTCATCGGATGCTAAAAGTGGCCCCGGCGATGGAAGCTGACGTTTCGGATAATGTATGGTCTTCAGAAAAACTTTCGGCTTTAGTCCAGGACTTATTGCGGTTTTGAAAGTTTAAATTTATGTTCTCTTTCGATTCTTCGCTGGCTTGTTCCATAAACAAAGGTCCCTACTAATGATCCAAGGGTAACGCCACCCAGTGCTGCTCCTGGCCAACCCTGACCAGCATAGATACAGATTCCAGGGGCAGAAAGGCCAACCAATCCTAAGAGTAGTCCACTGATAATTCCCAATAGGCTATTGCGAGATTCTGTTCCGAGGTATTTTGACTCTAGAGCCTGACGGTGGTTTGATTGGCTCTCAGCCATAGTCAGAATTCTCTCAGCCGCTCCTGGCAGAACCCGATCATACTCTGCTAATATTGAAGGGTGTGGCAGAGGGCCTGAATGAATGGCTAACTGTGCACTGAGTTGTTGGCTGGAGGATTGGTTTGCATCTGGCACCTTGGGGGCGTTAATTTTATCTAATGCCTTTCCGCTCTTAGGCTTTTTCAAGCTCTTGCTCATATTTTTCGATGGCAGTTTCTATGTCCTGGCCAACTGTCATCCAATCTGATAAGAGAGCACTGGCATCAGCTTCTTTCGGAGAGAGAGATTCATTGGCACCAACCATAGTTCCTCTTAAATCTAGGGTTCTGCCCATCCCCTCAAAAAAACCCAGAGTTGCAAACAGCATTAAATTGGTCATATGACTACCTGCGATTTTCTTCGGCAACTGCCTTTGTTAATATTTACACAATCTGAACGCCTTGTGTCAATTCAAATTTAAGGAAACAAATGATCTTAGTCAATCCCTATGTCCTTAGTTTTGATATGAGCGCTTTTTATATAGCTAATCGATCAAAAAGTCCAGAGCAAAAGTCACAGCATCTTCTATCATTAATGATTATCAATTGCAATACCAAGATGACCCAATCCCCGTCTGCCGATTCCCATTGACGGACCGGGGCAGCCCGTTTATGATGAATTCTCAACCCTCGCCTAATCTGGGCCTTTCCGGTTCCCAGGATGGCAAGGTCAGTTCGGGGCGCCGGCGATTATCTCTGAGCTGAGAAGCTCGGCTCACGGTCAGACTGCCTCAGGGGGCGCCAAAGCGCCTGCCGACGGCCCTGAATCGGACTAACTTCCAGGATTTTGCGGCGGCGCCTTGGCACAAATAAAACCTCCCTTAGCCCCGGACCTGACCTCCCACCCTCTTGCGACCCTGGAGGGGACGGTGGAGCGCCTCACCTTCGCCGACGCGGAGAGCCACTACGCCGTGGTGCGCCTGAAGGTCAGGGGCCGCCGCCAGCCCGCCACCGTGGTGGGCCCTTTGGCCGCGGTCAAGGAAGGGGAACAGCTCCACCTCAAGGGCCGCTACGAGGTGCATCCCAAGTGGGGGGAGCAGTTCCGGGTGGTGTGGTGGTACGCGGTGCTCCCCGCCACCGTGGCCGGCATCGAAAAATATCTGGCCTCGGGGCTTATCAAGGGCATCGGCCCCGAACTGGCCCAGCGCCTGGTGGCCCATTTCGGGGGCGAGACCCTGACGGTGATCGACGACCACCCGGAGCGCCTGGCGGAGGTGTCCGGGATCGGGCCGAAAAAGATGGCCCAGATTCGCCGGGACTGGCAAACCCAGAAAGCGGCCCGGGAGGTCCTGGTGGCCTTGCAAGGTCTGGGCGTGGGCATGGCCATGGCCACCAAGATCTATCAGCAGTACGGCGCCGGGGCGGTGGAAGTGGTGACCACCAACCCCTATCAACTGGCCCTGGATATCCGCGGCCTGGGGTTTCTCACCGCCGACCGCCTGGCCGGCCGCCTCAACCTGGACCCCCTGGCCCCGGCCCGCCTGGCCGCGGGACTGCTGCACCTTCTGGACACCATGGCCGGGGAAGGCCACGTCTATGTCCCGGAAGACCTGCTCCTCAGCCGGACTGAGGAATTGCTTCAGGTTCCCCGCCCGCCCCTGTTGGGGACCCTGGAGGACCTGGCTCGGGCCGGGCGGGTGGTGCTGCCGGAGTTGCCGGCCGGCCGGGCCGTGTACAAAAAGCCCGCCTGGCTGGCGGAAACCGGGGTGGCCCAGTCCCTGGGACGCCTGCTCACTGCCGTGGGGAGCCACCCGCCGCTCCATCTCGAGGACCTCATCGCCCGGGTCCAAGAGCCGCGCGGTTTGACCCTGGCCCCGGAGCAGGCTGCGGCGGTGGCCGCGGCCCTCAAGGACAAGGTGCTCATCATTACCGGCGGCCCCGGCACCGGCAAGACCACCATTGTCAGCTGCATCCTGGACCTTTACCAGGGGCTGGGCGCCCGGGTCCTGCTCATGGCCCCCACCGGCCGGGCCGCCAAGCGCCTGAGCGAGACCACCGGCATGACCGCCACCACCATCCACCGGGCCCTGGAATTTTCCCCCCAGACCGGCGGCTTCCGCCGCAGTCCGGCGGAGCCTTTGAAGGCGGAAGTGGTGGTGGTGGATGAGACCTCCATGGTGGACACGTTCCTGATGTACCACCTGCTCCGGGCCGTGCCCGACGCCGCCCGCCTCATCCTGGTGGGGGACGCCCATCAGCTCCCGGCGGTGGGTCCGGGCAACATTCTTAAAGACCTGATCGATTCCGGGGTCGTCAGGGTGGCCCTCCTCACTCAGATCTACCGCCAGGCCAAAGAGAGCCTCATCGTGGTGAACGCCCACCGCATCAATCAGGGGGAATACCCCGTTCTGCCCCAGAAGTTCGGCAAAGACGACTTCGTCTTCCTGGAACTGGATGACCCCGAGGCCATCAAGGCCAGGCTCCTGGACCTGGTGGCCGAGGAACTGCCCCGGCGCTACGGGTTTGACCCTTTGCGAGACCTCCAGGTGATCACGCCCATGCACCGGGGCCCGGTTGGCATCCAGACCCTCAACCACGAGCTGCAGCAGCGTCTCAACCCCGAGAGCGACCACTGGTCCTGGGGAGGCCGGGTTTACCGCCGCCATGACAAGGTCATGCAACTCCGGAATAATTACTACAAAGAAGTATTTAACGGCGATATCGGCCAGGTTTGCGGGTTTTTGGGCGCCACCGGCCAGCTCCAGGTGGATTTTGACGGCCGGGTGATCACCTATGATCCCGGGGAACGGGAGGATCTCACCCTCGCTTACGCGGTAACGGTGCACAAGGCCCAGGGCAGTGAGTTTCCCGCCGTAGTGCTGGTGCTCACCACCCACCACTATATGATGCTGCAGCGGAACCTCTTGTACACCGCCCTCACCCGGGGGCGCCGCCTGGTGGTTATCCTGGGCAGCAAACGGGCCCTGGGCATGGCCATCAGGAATGACCGGCCCGTCCGGCGGTACACCCACCTGGCGGCCCGCCTGCGGGAAACCCTGGTCCCGCCAACGGGGTAAAAATGCTTGACAATTACGCCTTGCAAGAGCACAATCAATAATTGATGGGGGATACGCGTGGTAACTGATCTGTTTAACACCCTGGAACAGAAACTGGAACTGGTCTTGAGCAAGGTAAACACCTTGCAGGAGGCCAACGCGGCGCTGTTAAAGACCCTGGGCGAAAAGGAACAGGCCCTCAAGGAATCCGAGGCGGCGCTGGCCCGGGTCTCCCGGGAACGGGAGACGGTCCGGGAGCGGATCGATAAGATCCTCAACCGCTTAAAAATTATCGATACGGGAGAATCGGCATAGATCCGGTCCAGGAGCCCACGCCGGTGATCGTGGAAATATTGGGCCACGCCTTCACCTTGAAGGGGACCATGTCTTCGGAGAGCCTGCAGGCCGTGGCGCGGGAGGTGGATGCCCATCTCCGCGAATTGCAGCGGGCCTTTCCCGCCAGACCCTTGAGTGACCTGGCAATCCTGGCGGCACTGAACCTGGCATATGAATGCCTGGAGAGTAAGGAAGACCATCAACTCCTCCAAACCGAAATCGAGACGCGGTCCAAACAATTAATCCAAATACTGGAGGCAAGCGACTCAGCTTTTCTCCCCGGCCCGTGACGCCGCCCGGGAACCTTCCGGCTCAAAGGGGTGTTGGAGTCCTGGCAGAAAAGACCTGGGTAGAGGAAAAGGACGAGGACGACAGGAAAGTATTCCGGGCGGCAGTAAAACGACGTTCCGGTCAGAAATAATGCCCCTGGCGGGGAAAAGGCCAGCAGCCCCCATATCCTTGAATATTTAGTGGGATATCAATCAGATATGAGTGGGGCAGCGTCAAGGTATACCCGAGCGTTGTTAAGATCTATGGCTGTATTAGGGTAAATTATGATCCATCGTGCTGGTGAGAAATCACCGGCATCGCCGTCAATCATCTTCCGCCCTCGAAGAATCCACCGTGGCCCGCCCAGCCGCCGCCCGCCGTCTTGACCCCTCCCGGGTTTATCCGCTCGAAATTTGATCCGTTCCGACCATGGCCGGGACTTGCGCCGTTGGCAGGGGAGTAATCTCGCCTAAGGAATTTACATGACCATTTTGCATTTTGTCGTTGAAATTATTCTTCTGGCCCTCGGTTTTTTTGGTGGTTTTTTCTATCGCAAGTACGTGATGGATAGACACCAGCAGTCCCTGGAGGCGCTGGGCAAGAAGATCCTGGATGAAGCCCGCAAAGAAGCCGACAGCCTCAGGAAAGAGGCCAAGCTCCAGGCCAAGGATCAGCTCTTGCAGATGAAGATGGACTTTGAAAAGGAGACCCACGAACGGCGCCACGAAACCAACCAGTTGGAGCGGCGCCTTCTCCAGAAAGAGGAACACCTGGAGAAGAAAGGGGCGCTCCTGGACGAACGGGACACCGAACTGATCAAGCAGCATAAGCTGACGGCCAGGCAGGAAGAGGAACTTAAGGTCCAGACCGAGCGCTACCAGCACCTGGTGGCGGAGCAGAACGCCCGCCTGGAGCAACTGGCCGGGATGAGCGCCACCGAGGCCAAAGAACATCTCCTCCAGTCCATGGAGCGGGAGATCCGGGCCGACGCCGCCCGACTAGTGAAGCGCATCGAAGCCGAGGCCCGGGAGCACGGCGACCGCAAGGCCAAGGATATCATCGCCCTGGCCATCAAACGCTATGCTTCGGACTATGTGGCCGAGCAGACGGTCTCGGTGGTGGCCCTGCCCAACAAAGAGATGAAAGGGCGCATCATCGGCCGGGAAGGCCGCAACATCCGCGCCCTGGAAGCCGCCACCGGGGTTGACATCATTATCGACGATACCCCGGAAGCGGTCATCTTGAGCGCCTTCAACCCGGTGCGGCGGGAGGTGGCCCGGCGCAGCCTGGAGCGCCTCATCTCCGACGGCCGCATTCATCCCGGGCGCATCGAAGAGATCGTGGAGAAGGTCACCCTGGAACTGGAGGTGAGTATCCGGGAGGCCGGCGAGGAGGCCGCCTTCGACGCCGGGGTGCACGGGATCCACCCGGAGTTGGTCAAGCTCCTGGGCAAGCTGAAGTTCCGCACCAGCTATGCCCAGAACGTCCTGCAACATTCGGTGGAGGTCTGCTACCTCTGCGGCATCATGGCCGCCGAACTGGGTCTCAACGTCAAGCACGCCAAGCGGGCCGGATTGCTCCATGACATCGGCAAGGCCGTGGACCAGGAATCCGAGGGCGTGCATGCCCTGATCGGCGCCGATCTGGCCAAGCGCCACGGCGAGTCTCCCAAGGTGGTGCACGCCATCGCCGCGCACCACGAAGACGTGCCGCCCGAGAACATCCTCGCGGTCCTGGTGCAGGCCGCCGACACCCTGTCGGGGGCTCGCCCGGGCGCCCGGCGGGAGATGCTGGAGACCTACGTCAAGCGCCTGGAAGACCTGGAAAGGGTGGCCCTGTCGTTCGGCGGCATCAGCAAAACTTACGCCATCCAGGCCGGCCGGGAAATCCGCCTCATCGTGGAGAGCGAGAAGGTCAACGACGAAGAAGCCGCCCTCCTCAGCCGGGAGGTGGCCAAGAAGATCGAGGCCGACCTCACCTATCCCGGGCAGATCAAGGTCACCGTCATCCGGGAGACCCGGTCGGTGGAATATGCCCGATAGGGTTTGGTGAGTCCATGAATATCCTGTTCATCGGCGATATCGTCGGGGCCCCGGGACGGCGGGTGGTGGAAGAACTCCTGCCCCGGGCGGTGGACCGCTATTTTATCGACCTGGTGGTGGCCAACGGCGAAAACGCCTCCGGCGGCATCGGCATTACCCCCCAGGTGGCCGACTTCCTCCTGAACCAGGGGGTGGATGTCCTCACCAGCGGCAACCACATCTGGAAACACAAAGAAATCCTGCCCTACCTGGAGGACACCGACCGCCTGCTGCGCCCGGCCAATTACCCCCCGGAGACCCCGGGGCGGGGCCTGGCCGTGGTGGAGACCGCCAATGGTTCGCCCGTGGCCATCATTAACCTGGAAGGCCGGGTCTTCATGAGCGCCATCGAGTGCCCCTTTCGCACCGTGGACCGGCTCCTTTCGACCCTCGCCCCGGAGGTGAAGGTCATCCTGGTGGACATGCACGCCGAGGCCACCAGCGAAAAGCAGGCCATGGGCTGGCACCTGGACGGCCGGGTGAGCGCGGTGGTGGGCACCCACACCCACGTCCAGACCGCGGATGAACGCATCCTGCCGGGCGGCGCCGGCTATATCAGCGACGCGGGCATGACCGGCCCGGTGGACTCGGTCATCGGCATGAAACGGGAGATCATCCTGGAGCGCTTCCTGACCCAGCGCCCCCAGCCCTTCAGGGTGGCTACCCAGAATATGCAACTCCAGGGCGTGGTGCTGAAAATCGACGCGCAGGGCCGCTGCCAGGAAGTCCGCCGGGTGCAACTGCCGCTGAAATCGGCCTGAAATTCTGTTCCATAAAGTTCATAGTGGCACCGGCATCTTGCCGGTGCTGATGCACAGGCTGGAAGCCTGTGCCACCAAAATCGGCGGGCACGGAGGCCCGCCCCACTGGACTTTTCATGCGTTACGGGTGGGCCAAAGGCCCATGAATGACTGTTCCGAAAAGTCTTCCGTAGGGTGCGTCTTACGCACCATTAGTTGTAAATAGCTCGGTGGGGCGGGCCTCCGTGCAGTGGGGCGGGCGTCCCCGCCCGCCAACCGATATGGCGGCCAGGGACGGCCGCCCCGCCAACACCAGCCATTTTTCATCTTTCGTTGTGTCCGTAAGGAAATGCTCGTTGGTATGAAAAGGTCTCCCCAGGCCGCGGGTCTCACCCTCTCCCCTCAGCCTTATCATTACCCACAAGTTTTTTATTGGTAGCACAGCCTTTCCAGGCTGTGCCAAAAATCCCGCACAGGCTAGAAAGCCTGTGCTACTGAAACTGAGTTTCTTGTTTTCTCAATAAGATTTTGCCTGTATGCTGTTGATTTTACAAAGTAATCAGGTCATTTTTCGGTTTAGTTGCGGCCATAGGCCGCGATGTGCCGCCAAAGGCTGCTGTTACGGAAAGTTTTGCAAGGGTGCGTCTTACGCACCATGAGCTTATGGCGGCATCGCGCCCGGAGACCAGGCCTACCGACGGTTTTTTCTCGTTCCCAAGTTGCACTTGGGAACGAGCAAACTTAACGAGAAAACGCCTTACGAGAAGTCCCGCCGCGGTTAACCGGCGCCGGGGCCACCCCATCGAGCCCAAGGCCTCGGGGTGAAAACGGGGATCTCTCCGGCGAAGCTCGGGCTATTTTTTAGCCGGCGCCGCCCTTGGCCGCGTATATGAGCATTTCGAAATAATTAATCATATTTATGCAAATTTATACAATCCACGCATTTTTTTCTTGACATCCTGACGCCGCGCCGCTATTATACGCTTAACTTCACAAGCAGTAATCTCAGCTAAGGCCAAACCCATCGCGAGGCGGGGACGGAAAGCCACGGGTCTTTAAGGAAGACAGCCGGGTTGCCTGAAAAGGTGGCCCGGTTTTTTTTACGGTCCCCCAAGGCAGATGTCAGAGATATTAAACATGATGTTTCAAAGCTTAAACTTATAATTAACCAAATTGACAAATTGCCTTAAATGCCTATTGACTTAGCTCATAAAGATTTCTGGGTTGTCAGTTGATGATATGTGACAGTTTCAGTTGATATACAAGCCTTGACCAGGCGATCAAAAAGCTCATTTTCCCA
>VGSJ01000089.1 GCA_016875015.1 Deltaproteobacteria bacterium
CGGTGGTGGACGTGTGCATGAACGCGTTCGGCGAAATTAACCGCCTCACCCGGATCAGTTGCCCCACCATCGGGGTGCTCACCAACGTCCACCCGGCCCACACCGAAGGCGTGGGGGATATCGCCGGGGTGGCCCGGGCCAAGGGCGAGCTTATCCGCGCCCTGGACCACGGCGCGGTCCTGATTTACAATGCCGACGACCCCTGGGTGGCCCGCCTGGCCCAGGATTTCCGGGGTCCTAAGCTAAGTTTCGGCCTCAACGCCGCGGCCCGCCTCCGGGCGCAGGATAGAGAAACCCGGGGCCGGGCCGGCCAGGTCGCCCGCCTCTCGTATGCGGGGCAGGACTGGCCCCTGACCCTGCCCGCCCCGGGGCTGCACATGCTCTACAACGCCCTGGCCGCCACCGCCGTGGGCCTCGCCCTGGGGTTGGCGCCCGGGGACACCGCCGCCGCTCTGGGACGGTTTCACCCCATCCACCGGCGCTCCCAGGTGGAAACCCTGAGTTCCGGGGTGAACCTGATCAATGATTGCTACAACGCCAATCCCGGCTCCATAGCCATGGCCTTAGGGACCCTCATGGAACTCCGGGACCGCGGCCGGGCCGCCGCGGCCTTAGGTGACATGCTGGAGCTGGGACATGGCGCCGCCGCCGACCACCGGGAACTGGGCCGGCTGGCCGCCCGCCTGGGCTTGGAGGTTCTCGTGGTTTATGGCAGCTTTCGCCAGGAGGTGGCCGACGGGGCCATCGAAGCCGGCCTCAATCCGGACCTCATCTTCCCGGTGGCGTCCCGGGCCGACGGCGCCCGGATCTTGCGGGAGATCCTGGCCCCCGGGGACTGGCTCCTGGTAAAAGGCTCCCGCAGCATGCACATGGAAGGGCTTATTGACCGGTTGGAGGGGATTTAATGTAGGGTGGGCACTGCCCGCCATAATTAGCGGTTGATTGATGGCGGGCAGTGCCCGCCCTACACAACTACACGACTTCAGGAAGATTTTTCAAGGGAGATTGGCTTAAGTGCTCTACCATCTGCTCTATCCGTTAAAATCGGTCTTCGGCGGGTTCAATGTCTTCCGGTACATCACCTTCCGGACCATCTTCGCCATCCTCACGGCCCTGATCATTTCCCTGGTGGTGGGGGGCTGGTTCATCCGCAAGCTCAAGGAAATGCAAATCGGCCAGTATATCCGGGAAGACGGCCCCCAGTCCCACCAGGCCAAGACCGGCACTCCCACCATGGGGGGGCTGATGATCATTTTCGCCACCCTGGCCGCCACCGTCCTGTGGGCCGAATTGAACAACCCCTTCATCTGGCTCTTGATCCTGGTGACCCTGGGCTTCGGCCTCATCGGGTTCTTCGACGACTATCTCAAGGTCATCAAGAAGCAAAACAAGGGGTTGAGCGGCCGGGCCAAGCTGGTGACCCAGACCCTGGTGGCCCTGGTGCCGGCCATCTGGTTCTACGTCAATCCGGGGTTCGACACCACCCTGACGATCCCCTTTTTCAAGCAGGTCCAGCCGGACCTGGGCTTCTTCTTCATTCCGTTCGCGGTCTTTGTCATCGTGGGGTGCGCCAACGCCGTCAACCTCACCGACGGCCTGGACGGCCTGGCCATCGGCCCGGTAACCATCGCCGCCGCCTTCTACATCATCTTCTGCTACCTGGGGGGCAACATCAAGACCGCCGCCTATCTGCAGATACCCTATGTCCGGGGGGTGGGGGAGCTCTCCATCTTCCTGGGGGCCATGGTGGGCGCCGGGGTGGGATTTCTCTGGTTTAACACCTACCCGGCCCAGGTGTTCATGGGGGACGTGGGCGCCCTGGCCCTGGGCGGCGCTTTGGGCACTGTGGCCCTGGCCGCCAAGCAGGAGGTCCTCCTGACCGTCGTGGGCGGCCTATTCGTGGTGGAAGCCTTGTCCGTCATCATCCAGGTGAGCTTTTTCAAGGTCAGCAACGGCAAGCGCATCTTTCGCATGGCGCCGCTGCACCACCACTTCGAACTCAAGGGCTGGCCCGAACCCAAGGTCATCGTGCGCTTCTGGATCATCGCCATCATTTTGGGGTTGATCTCATTGAGCGCGTTAAAACTAAGATAATGTAATATCTGAGTTATCCTGGTTGGACGAGTTCCCTTTTTTCAATGGCCTTTGGGGAAAAAGGGGAAGAGGCGAAAAGGTAAAAGCAGACAAGTAAGCCTGGATCGTTACATTTAATCCTTTTCGCCTTTTTCCCTTTTCACCTTTTCGCCCTAAAAGCTCCAAACACCCTTTTGGCGTATATAGTCAATGGACTTGCTTAATCAGAAAATCTTAGTCGTCGGCCTGGCCCGGACCGGCGTGGCCCTGTGCCGTTTCCTGGCCGGGCACGGGGCCCGGGTAACGGTCACCGACCAGGCGCCGCCTGATGACCTGGCCGATCCGCGCCGGGACATCCAGGACCTGGGGGTGGTGGAAGACCTGGGCGCGGCCCAGCCCCGCTGGCAGGGTTTTGATGCCATCGTCCTTTCCCCCGGGGTGCCGCCGGAACTCCCCTGGCTCGCGGCGGCCCGGGCTGCGGGCGTTCCGGTGATGGGCGAACTGGAAGTGGCGGCCCCCTTTATCCGGCGGCCGCTCCTGGCGGTGAGCGGCACTAACGGCAAGACCACCACCACCACCCTGCTGGGAGAGCTGCTCACCGCCTCGGGGATTAAAACCCTGGTGGGCGGCAATATCGGCACCCCCGTGGTCTCCCTCCTGGACCGGCAGGAAGCGGCGGACCTATTGGTGCTGGAGGTGAGCAGCTTCCAGCTGGACACCACCTCCCACTTTCATCCCCAGGCCGCGGCGCTCCTGAACCTCACCCCGGACCACCTGGACCGCTATCCCGATTATGACGCCTATATCGCCTCCAAGGCCAGCCTTTTCCAGTGCCAGGGGGCCGCCGATCTCCAGGTCCTCAATGCCGACGACCCCGCGGTGGCGGGCCTTGACCGGGGCTTAAGCCGGGTCTATTACTTTTCCGCCACCCGTCCCCTCGCCACCGGGGCCTGGCTGGATAACGACGCCCTCAAGGTCAGGCTGGCCGATAAACGGGAGGAAACTTTCCCCCTTTCGCACATCCGGCTCCAAGGGAAGCACAACCTGGAAAATATCATGGCGGCCCTGCTCCTGGCCCTGGACGCCGGAGCCGACGCCGATGCCTGCCGAGACGTGCTGGCGACTTTCCGGGGCCTGCCCCACCGCCTGGAATGGGTGGCCGACAAGGGCGGGGTGTCCTTCTACGATGACTCCAAGGGCACCAACGTGGGCGCAGTGGCCACTTCCCTGGCCCATTTTGACCGGCCGGTGATCCTCATCGCCGGCGGCCGGGACAAGGATAGCGACTTTTCGCTCTTAAACGACCTCATTGCCGCCCGGGTCAAGGCCCTGGTGCTGCTCGGGGAAACCCGGGAGCGCCTGGCCCGGGTGTGGCGGGGGCTTGCCACGACCTACCTGGCGGACGACATGACCGCGGCCGTGACCCGGGCCTGGGAGTTGTCCCGCCCCGGGGAGGTGGTGCTCCTTTCTCCCGCCTGCGCCAGCTTTGACATGTACCGGGACTATGCCCACCGCGGCCAAGACTTTCAAAATCTGGTGAAGGAGCTTAACCATGCCCAATGAGACCAAGGTTCAGGTTGCCACGCCGGTCCACTACGACCAGATGCTCCAGATCACGACCTGCTCCCTGCTGGCCCTGGGGATGGCCATGATCTTCATCTCCAGCACCCTCATGGCCCAGTCCCAGTACAACGACGCCTACTACTTCATCAAGCGCCAGGGGGTCTATACCCTCCTGGGCCTCGGGGCCCTCTTCCTGGGGCGCAGCATCAACTATCACCGCTACAAGCGCTGGGTTTACTTCATCCTCCTGCTCTCCCTCATCTCCCTGATCCTGGTCTTTGTCCCGGGCATCGGCGGCAAGGTCCGGGGCGCGGCCCGCTGGCTGCGCCTGGGGCCCCTGACCCTCCAGCCGTCGGAGTTCGCCAAGCTGGCCTTGGTCCTGTTCCTGGCTTATTCCCTGGCCCGGAAGCAGGAGAAGATGAAGTATTTCGCCATCGGTTTTTTGCCCCACATGCTGGTGGCCGGCCTCTTCATCGCCCTGATCCTCAAGGAGCCGGATTTCGGCACCTCCGTCACCCTGGGGGCCATCATCTTCACCATGCTCTTTGTGGGAGGCACCCGGCTCACCCACATCCTCCTGACCCTGAGCGCCGTCATCCCCCTGGGCGTCTGGATGGTGCTCCGGGACCCCAAAAAGTTCGCCCGAATCATGTCGTTCATGGACCCCTGGAAGCACGGCCAGGACGTGGGCTACCAGCTCAAGCAGGCCTTGCTCGCCATCGGCTCCGGGGGGCTGTGGGGCCTGGGCCCCGGCCAGAGCCGGGCCAAGCTCTTTTACCTGCCGGATTGCCACACCGACTTCATCCTGGCCATCTTCAGCGAAGAACTGGGCTTCCTGGGGGTCTTGCTGGTGCTGGCCCTGTTCACCATCATCCTCTGCCGGGGCTTTCGCCTGAGCCTCAAGGCCCCGGACAGCTTCGGCTCGTATCTGGCCTTGGGGCTCACGCTCATGATCGGCCTGCCGGCCCTCATCAACATGGGCGTGGTGAGCGGCATCCTGCCCACCAAGGGTCTGTCCCTGCCCTTCCTCAGCTATGGGGGCTCGGGGCTGCTGGTCAATTTGCTGGCCGTGGGCATCCTGTTGAATATCAGCAGCCAGGTCAAGTTTCCCTCGGGGGCGCCGCCCAAAGCGTCCAAACCATTGGTTGAGGCGGAAAAATAACCGGGTTGGGACCCGGGCGTCCCGCCGGGATATGGTTCCCGGGATGATCCCGGCTTCCAACGTTATGATTCATAATTTATATGAGATAAAACGAGCCATATCTTGAATGCCGGGTGTTTTAAGTCCCCCTTTCTTAAAGGGGGATTTAGGCGGATTATCAGGCGCTTATTTAATCCCCCCTTATACCGTGTTCGTTTTGTAGGGGCGGGTTTGAAACCCGCCCCTACGAGAGATATCAATAGGTTATCTGGATGGTTTGTTTCATTTCACAGGGAACACGGTATTACCCCCCCTTTAGCAAAGGGGGGAGAAAAAGCCTGGATTAAAATGCCACTTTAATTTTGAAGTGTCACTCTATCGGCAGCCAAGCTGAGGACTGAGGTTGAGGCAAGCAATCATTCGCCTTGGCCATGGAGGGGCCGATGGCCACCGGGGGGTGGAGAATGAGGGACCCCATGGAGCTCAGGGTGGTAATCGCGGCGGGTGGCACCGGCGGGCACCTGTTCCCCGGCATCGCCGTGGCCCAGGAGTTTTTGGGGCGCCACCAGGCCGCGGTCACCTTCCTCACCACCCCCAAGCCGGTCACCACCCAGATCCTGGAGCGCTACGGCTTCGCCTGGGAGGCCGTCTCCTCCCGGGCCTTAAAGGGCGAGGGCCTCTTCAGCCGGGGCCGCACCCTGCTGGGGGTGCCGGGGAACGTGCTCGCGGCCCGGACCCGGCTGAAGAAACTCAACCCCCACCTGGTTCTGGGTATGGGGGGCCATTCCTCCGGACCCGCGGGCGTGGCGGCCTGGCTTTTGGGTATTCCCCTGGCCCTCCACGAGCAGAACGCCATTCCCGGGGCCACCAACCGCTATCTGTCCCGGCTGGCCGCCAAAATCTTCGTGTCTTTTCCCGGCAGCCGGGACTTTTTTCCCCGAGGACGCTCTCTCTGGACCGGCAACCCCATCCGGCCGGAGTTTTTCGAGCCCGCCCCGCCCCGGGACGCGTCGCCCTTTACGATCATGATCACCGGCGGCAGCCAGGGTGCCCATGCCCTCAATATGGCGGTGCTGGCGGGGTTGCCGGGGCTTACGCATATGAAAGACCGCCTGGCCTTTCTCCACCTCACCGGCGAGGCCGACCGGGAGAGGGTGGCCGCGGGGTACCGGGAGCACGGATTTGCTGCGGAGGTGGCGGCCTTCACCCCGGAGGTGGCCGCCTGGATGCGCCGGGCGCACCTCTTGGTCTGCCGGGCCGGGGCCTCCACGTTGGCGGAGTGCGCGGCGGTGGGCCGGGCCGCCATCCTGGTGCCCTACCCCTTCGCGGCCAACAACCACCAGGAGTTCAACGCCCGGTTCCTGACCGCGGCCGGCGCCGCCGAGATAATCTTAAATAAAGATTTTACCGGAGAGGCTTTCGCTGGTAAGATAGAGCAGTTCCTGGCCACCCCCGAACATCTGGTGCACCTGGAAGCCGCCAGCCGCCAACTGGCCCGCCCGGACGCGGCGAGAGAGATTGTCGAAGGGTGCATGGATTTGATCCGACCCGGCTAATTTTTGGATCATTAAGGTGGGGCGGGCACGGCCCACCGGTATTTACGTGGACATGAGATCATTAATGTAGGGCGGGCACTGCCCGCCGGCATTTACCTTGATATGCGAACATGCCCCGTTATAAAAGAGCGCAACAACCTGGAGGGACCTTCTTCTTTACGGTGGTGACTCATCGCCGCAGAAAACTTTTTTACGACATTAATAATCGAATGATCTTGAAAAAGGTCATTATGGAGGTGCAATCGCTCCATCCATTCAACATCGACGCCTGGGTACTATTGCCGGAACATCTCCACTGTATATGGACGCTGCCGGAAGGAGACACGGATTTTTCGAAGCGCTGGGGGTTGATTAAGGCAAAATTCTCCAAGGAATTGAGCCACCCGACCACACCGGTCTGGCAAAACCGTTTTTGGGAGCATCTTATCCGTGACGACCGGGATTTGACTACGCACCTTGATTATATCCATTATAATCCTGTGAAACATGAGTTGGTCAGGAGCCCCAAAGATTGGCCTTCCTCCACCTTCCACCGTTATGTGCAGGAAGGGTTGTATCCGGCAAATTGGGGTGAGGGGGTTTCTTTTCAAGCGACAGATAGATTTGGAGAATGAAAAAGACGGCGGGCAATGCCCGCCCTACAGGACTGAAAATAACCTTTATGAATTAATTACACAAGCTAGAGATGCTGATATCCTTACCGATGAGGCCATTCAATTGGCCCATCTGATTCGAAGACATAGAAATATAACAGCTCACGAGCAAGTTGATATTCGTACTAAAGAAGCTAGGGTTTTATTGGTTTTGTTATCAGCCGCTCTTCTTTGGCCACTATTACCAGAATAGTAAATGTAGGGCGGGCACTGCCCGCCGTCACAATATTGTCACTCTATATGAATATTCAAAATAACATAATGGAATTAAACAATAAAACCACCTACCACTTCATCGGCGTTGGCGGCATTGGCATGAGCGGCTTGGCGGAGCTGTTGGTGCGCCAGGGGGTGTGCGTGAGCGGCTCGGATCTGGCCGAAGGGGACATCACCCGGCGGCTGGCTGGTCTGGGGGTCCGGGTCCACCTGGGCCACCGAGCCGAAAACCTGGGGGACGCCGGCGTCGTGGTCCATTCCACCGCGGTCAAAGAGGACAACCCCGAACTCGCCGCGGCCCGGGGCCGGGGCCTTGAAGTGCTGCGCCGGGGGCAGATGCTGGCCCGGCTCATGGAGGGCCATACCCAGGTGGCGGTCACCGGCATGCACGGCAAAACCTCCACCACCGCCATGACTGCCGCGGTTCTCCGGGCCGGAAACCTCGACCCCACCGTGGTGGTGGGGGCCCTGTGGGACAATCTCGGGTCCAACGCCATCCTGGGCCGGGGCGAGTATTTCGTGGCCGAGGCCGACGAGTCCGACGGCTCCTTCACCTATCTTTCCCCCCAGGTCAGCGTCATCACCAACCTGGACCGGGAACACCTGGACCACTACCGGGACCTGGCCCACATCCAGGAGATTTTTGCCGGCTACCTCCAAAATCTCCCCCCTGGCGCCCGGGTGGTGGCCTGGGCCGACGACCCCCACCTGGCTACGGTTCTCGCCAACTGCCCCCACGAGTTGATTACCTACAGCCTGAAACCTGGGGGGGGCGATTTTTTCGCCACCGACCTGACGCCCCTGGGGTTGGGGTACCGCTTCCGTCTGTGGCGCCGGGGCGAGGCCTTCGGGACCGTCACCCTGCCCCTGGCGGGGTCTCATTACGTCCTCAACGCCATGGCCGCCTGCGCGGTGGGGAGCCTTGTGGGCCTGGAGTTTCCGGCCTGGCAGCAGGGGCTGAAAAACCTGGGCCAGATCCACCGGCGCTGCCAGGTCAAGGGCGAAGCCCGGGGCATCCTGGTGATGGACGATTACGGCCATCACCCCACGGAAATCCGCTCCACTTTGACCGGCCTGGCTCAGGCCTTTCCCGACCGCCGCCTGGTGGTGGCCTTCCAGCCCCACCGCTACAGCCGCACCCGGGCCCTGCTGCCGGATTTTTTCCCCGTGTTCGATCAGGCGGAGATGGTCTTCATCGCCGAGATCTACGGCGCCGGCGAGAGCCGCCCGGCTGGTCTCTCCGGGCGGTCCGTCTACGAGGGCGTCTGTCGCACCGGGCACCCCGAAGTCCATTTTATTGAAGAAAATGCTTCGATAGCCGATTATATCCTCGACCACCTCAATGCCGGTGACCTGGTCCTCACCCTGGGGGCCGGGGATATCTGGAAGACCGGCGAAGAGCTGCTGGCCCGCCTGCAAAACCAGGCGGCGGGCCGGGAAGCGAGGCGCGCATGAAGAAAAAAACCGAGCCGCGGCCCTCCCGCCTCATCCCCCAGCGGCCGGCGCCCAAACCCCGGCTCATCCCCCCGCGGCCAAAGAGCCAGACCCGGTTCCTCTCCCGGGGGCAATCCCAGAACAGTTACCGCCGCAACCGTTTCAAGGGAGAGTCCCGAAAAACCTGGCTCCGGGGCGTGGCCTGGCTCTTCGGGTTGTTGACCCTGGCCGGACTCGGCCTGGGTTTGGTGGTGCTCTATCATCAACTCTTGACCTCTTCCCGGTTTTGCATTAAAGATATCAACAATATCGAAATCGAGGGGGCCAGGCGTCTTTCCCGCAGCCTCCTACTGGAACAGTCCAAACTGGTTTCCGGCGCCAGCCTCCTGGCCATCCGGCCGGGCCAGGTGGAGCGGGCCTTAATGGCCCACCCCTGGGTCGCCAAGGCCGAGGTGTCCAGGAAGTGGCCCCACAGCCTCCACCTCAAGATTCAGGAACGGGACCCGGTGGCCCTGGTGCAGTTTGGCGAAGAGTTGTTGTATATGGATCGCCAGGGGATGATCTTCAAACCCCTGTCCCCGGGAGATCCCCATAATTTCCCCGTCATTACGGGTTTAACCCCGGAACAGTTCCGGCATCCGGCCGGGGACCTGCCCGAGGTAGTGGCCCAGGCCTTCCAACTGATGGACGTGCTGAAAGCCACCCAGCCCCCTCTCAATCTGGAGAATATCTCCGAGATTCACGTTGACCTGGATCGGGGATTCACCCTTTATGCCAACAGCGTGGGGGTCGCTCTGGACCTCGGTCTCCAGGACTATTCGGAAAAATTGGAAAAATTTGCCCAATTGTGGCCCGTATTAGTGCAAAAGGGATTATTGACCAAAGTTAACCGTATCAACCTCAACTATCCCCGCCGGGTGCTGGTCACCATGAAGGGGATGGAAGCAAACCCATAGGATAGAATCGTGCCTCAAGATCTCATCGTCGGTTTGGACATCGGCACCACCAAGATTTGCGCCGTGGTGGGCGAAGTGCGGGACCAGCAGCTGGACATTGTGGGCCTGGGCTCGGCGCCCACCGGCGGCGGACTGCGCAAAGGGGTGGTGGTGAATATTGAAAACACCGTGAAGGCCATCCGTCGCGCCGTGGAAGAAGCCGAAACCATGGCCGGCTGCGAAATCCGCTCGGTTTACGCCGGGGTCGGCGGCGGCCAGACCAAGGTCATCAACAGCCAGGGCATCATCGCCATCAAGGACCGTGAGGTGACCCCGGCGGACATGGAGCGGGTCATCGAGACCGCCCGCACCGTGGCCATCCCCTCCGACCGAGAAGTCATCCACACCCTGGTCCAGGAATTCATGATAGACGGCCAGGATGGCATCAAGGACCCGGTGGGCATCTACGGGGTACGCCTGGAGTGCAAGGTCCACATCGTCACCGGGGCCGTGACCTCCCTCAACAATATCATCAAGTGCGCCAACCGGGCCGGCCTGGAAGTGAACGGCGTCGCCCTCCAGAGCCTGGCCGCCGGGGAAGCGGTTCTCACCGACGAGGAGAAGGAACTGGGCGTGGCCCTCGTCGACTTCGGCGGCGGCGTCACAAACCTGGCCATCTTTGCCGAAAACGCCCTCCGGCACAACTTCGTCCTGCCGGTGGGCGGCAACAACCTGACCAACGACATTGCCGTGGGGTTGCCCACCTCCCTGACCAATGCCGAAGAACTCAAGAAACATTACGGCGCCTGTCTCAACGCCCTGACGGACCCGGATGAACTCATCGAGGTGGCGGGCCTCACCGGCCGGGAGACCCAGGCCATGCCCCGCGGCCGCCTGGCGGAGATCATCCATATGCGGGTGGCGGAAATCTTGAATCTGCTGGGCAAAGAGGTCCAGAGGGCCCGGTTCAGCCATCCCCTCCACTCCGGCGCGGTGCTGGTGGGCGGCACGTCCCTGGTGGACGGTCTGGCGGAGTTGGCCGGCGAAACCTTTAACATGCACACCCGTATCGGCTATCCCATGGGGGTCAGCGGCCTCATCGACGTGATCCACGACCCGTCCTACGCCACCGCGGTGGGCCTGGCCCTGTACGGTTTCCGGGGTCAACACAAAACCCCGCGTCGGGACGACCGCTGGCCCGGCGGCAACCGCGTTTACGGGCCCTCCTCCGGCGGGGGCTTCATGGCCAAGATTAAAAAATGGTTTCGCGAAGTGGTATGATGGAGCGAAACGTGCTATCATGGTCGTAAGGGGGTCCAGCATGAAAATACAATTAGTCCCCAACGAATTGTCGGCTAAGATCAAGGTGTTAGGAGTAGGCGGCGCCGGCGGCAACGCCATTAATGATATGATCGCCTCCCAGATGGTGGGGGTGGATTTTATTGCCGCCAACACCGATGCCCAGGCCCTGGAGCGGAGCGTGGCCCCGGTCAAGATCCAATTGGGTCCTAATGTGACCCGGGGGTTGGGGGCCGGCGGCGACCCCGAAGTGGGCCGGAACGCCGCCCTGGAAGAGGCCGAGCACCTCAAGCAGGTCATCCAGGGGGCCGACATGGTGTTCATCGCCGCGGGCATGGGCGGCGGCACCGGTACCGGCGGCGCCCCGGTGGTGGCCGAACTCAGCCGGGAACTGGGGGCCCTGACGGTGGCCGTGGTGAGCAAGCCCTTCGAATTCGAAGGCAAGATGAAGCGGCGCCTCGCCGACAACGGCATCGAGGAGCTGCGCAAGGTGGTGGACACCATCATCACCATCCCCAACGACCGCCTCTTCTCCCTGAGCTCCAAGAACTCCCGGATCAAAGACGTCTTTGGCATGGCCAATGAAGTCCTGGGCTTTGCGGTGCGGGGGATTTCCGACCTCATTATGGTGCCCGGCTTTATCAACGTGGATTTTGCCGATGTGCGCACGGTCATGAAAGAACGAGGCATGGCCCTCATGGGCACCGGCATCGCCAGCGGCGGCAACCGGGCCGCCGACGCCGCCCACAAGGCCATTTCCAGCCCCCTCCTGGAAGACATCTCCATCCGCGGCGCACGGGGCATCCTCATCAACATCACCTCCGCGCCAGACATCTCCATGGAAGAATTGAAGGAAATCTGCGGCATCGTCCAGGAAGAAGCCCACGATGAGGCCATCATCAAATGGGGCCTGGTCTGGGACGAAGGCCTGGCCGAAGAGATCCGGGTAACGGTCATCGCCACCGGCATCGGCAAGCGAGCCGAAGCTGAACGGGCCGCCTGGCCCCAGGGCGCCCCGTCCCAGCCGGAAGACCTGGAAATCCCCACCCATATGCGGATGCCCGAACCCAACGCCCGGGGCGCCGAAGCCGCTAAAGATGGCGTCAAGAAATCCCTGGGGGTGGTGGCCGCCAAAAAATTTATCGTCCACCCCGACCTCCAGTACGAGGAAAACGAACTGGACACCCCGCCGTTCCTCAGGAAGGCAGATTAAAGACGAGTTCCGGGTTTTAGGTTCTGGGTTTTACGTGGGGGCGTGAATGATCACGCCCTTTTTTTTCAGGGTGGGTCTCACGCACCATTAAACGGAAGTTCCACACTTTTTCTGGGCAAAATTGAGGTTAACATATTGATAATTAAAAAATAAATTGGTTTTTGAGCTTAAGATATGTACCCATGTAATTATAATTAATAACTTGATTAATGGCAA
>VGSJ01000090.1 GCA_016875015.1 Deltaproteobacteria bacterium
CTCCGCGCTTCCTTCAGACCCCACCTCACGATGACGCCCTTGCGCTTCGCTAACCCTTCACCTCCATCAGGTTGGGTAGAGGACTTTCACCTCCAAGCTGCTGTGCATGCCCGGCACACTAAAAAAGCCGGGAAGGGCGGATGAGCCCTTCCCGGCCAGACGCTCCGGCCCCTTTAGATCGGGGACTTTGCTAAGCCCGGTTTGCGGTTTGAGTGAAAGGGGGACAAGGTATCTGCCGGCCCGGAATTACTTGGCGCCCTCTTGGGGCTTTTCCGCGGGCGCGCCGGCTTTCTTGTCGATCTTGTCTTTCCCGCCGGCCTTCTTGGCCTCTTTCGTGACCTTGTCTTTGTCCGCAGTTTTCGCCACTTCTTTGGTTTTGTCGCCAGGGGTGACGGTTTCCTTGGCAACCGGCGCGCCGGGTTTGGCGGCTTCCTTGGGGGTCACCTGGGGCTGGACCTCCTGGGTGCTCTGCACCGCAGGTTTTTCCGGGGTCTTGGCCACCTGAGCCTGGGCCGCGGCGGCCAGACCCAAAGCAAAAGTCACAGCAGTTAACGTGGTGATGATCTTTTTCATTTTCTTTCTCCTACCGGTTTAATGGATCGCCTCGGGCGACCTATCTCAGGTAACTGCATAAAGCTTGCCAGGGAAAAAAACTCAAGTGATTATTTAATAACTTATTGATATTAAAGTATGATTTATTTTCATTGCTGTCCCCCAGCCGGTGCTCCTCCGGGCTGGCGCCCCCAAAATCTTAAATTGAGAGAAAGGCCGGTCCGCCGGCTTTTTCCTGGTCAAATTGACAAAGTGATCCGGGGAAACTCTGGCTTGATACCAATCTGCGCTCAAAAAGGTAATTTCCCTTCGTAGCGCCTTATACCAGGTTGCAGTCAAAGGGTAGCACAGGCTTTCCAGCCTGTGCAGGCGTAGGCTAAGGCATGTGGTTACCAATAATTACTTTTTGATTGCAACTCGGTATCAGTATTACGCAACAAGAATGGCGCGTGAGACGCGCCCCCTACGGATCTTAGGGGTTTGGCAAAACGAAAAGGGGACAACCGGGAGAAAATCCGGATGGCAATGGCGGCGCGGGGTGAGGCGGGCCGGAGGTTTATGGCTCAGGCAGGGCGGCGCTGGGCCAGGTACGTCTCCAGCCGGCGCAGGGCCTCGGCTAAATTTTCCAGGGAGTTGGCGTAGGAGAAGCGGAGAAAGCCTTCGCCTCCGGGGCCGAAATCGATGCCCGGGGCTACCCCGACTTTGACTTTTTCCAGGATGTCGAAGGCCAGGGCGTAGGAGTCAGCCGAGAGGTGCCGGGCATTGACAAAGACATAGAAGGCCCCGGTGGGAGGGACGGGAATCCGGAACCCCAATTTTGCAAGACCCGCCAGGAGAAACCGGCGCCGGGCGTCATAGGCGAGCCGCATGGCGTTGATCTCGCCCTCGGCCTGGGTCAGGGCCGCAATGCCGGCCCGCTGCACAAAGGGGTTGGCCGAGATGAAAAAATTCTGCATCAATTTCTGCAGGGGCCGGATGAAATCCGGCGGCGCGATGAGGTACCCCAGGCGCCAGCCGGTCATGGCATAGACCTTGGAAAAACCGTTGATGACAAAGGCCCGGTCGGTGAACTCCAGGATGGAGTGCTCCTTGCCTTCATAAACCAGGCCGTGGTAGATCTCGTCGGAAATGACGTAAGGACCCAAATCCGCCAGCCGGGCCATCCACTCCGGCGGCATCAGGGTGCCGGTGGGGTTGCCCGGGGAGTTTATGAGCACCGCCTTGGTGCGGGGGGTGAGATAAGGCCCCAATGCCGCCGGGTTCAACTGGAAGCCGTCTTCCTCCTGAACCGGCACGTAGCGGGGCACGGCGTCCACCAGCCTGAGGACGTTGGGGTAGCAGGCGTAATGGAGGTCGGGGAGCAGCACCTCGTCCCCCGGGTCCAGGAGGGCCCCGAAGATGAGGATCATGGCCGGGGAGGTGCCCGACGTGACGATGAATTGCTCAGGCGTAACCGACACCCGGTACTTGTCCCAGTAATGCCGGCCCAGAGCCTCCCGCAGCTCCATGAGCCCCTGGGAATGGGTGTACTGGGTCTCCCCCGCGGCCATGGCCCGGTAGGCCGCGTCCTTGACCACCTGGGGCGTGTCGTAGTCCGGCTCCCCGATCTCCAGGTGGATGACGTGCTCCCCCTGCCGCTCCAACTCCTGGGCCCGCTCCAGGATGTCCATCACCAGAAACGGGGTGATCTCCCTGGCCCGCCGGGACACGGCGCTCGCTGGCTGCTGTTCCATAGGGTTCCAGCATAACAAGACCTTACCCAGAAAACAACCTCTTCCGAACCGGGTGCCGAGAGGTCCGGAAAGCGGTCTGCTAAATTATTTTAACTATTCTCTTGACAAGTATTCTTTTGTATAGTAATCATGTGGTCATGAAGCTATTAACCGACCGACAGCAGACGGTGCTGGCCTTTGTGGAGGAGTTTTGTGAGCGCCAGGGCTATCCCCCCACGGTGCGGGAGGTGGCCGCGGCCTTCGGCATCCAGCCCCGGGCCGCGGTGGATCACCTGGCGGCCTTGAGGCGCAAGGGCTACCTCCACCGGGAGCCGGGGCTCTCCCGGGGGCTGTCCCTGACCCCCCGCAGCCCGGGGGCGGTGGTGGAAGTGCCGGTGCTGGGCCGCATCGCCGCGGGTCAGCCCCTCCTGGCCAGCGAGAACGTGGAAGAGACCCTGCCTCTGCCCCGGTCCTGGGTCCGGGGCGAGGAGGTCTTTCTCCTGAAAGTCACCGGAGAGAGCATGGCGCCGGTGATCCTGCCCGACGACCTGGTGATGGTCCGGGTGCAGCCCCGGGTGGCCCGGGGTGAGATCGCGGTGGCGCTCATCGACGATGAGGCCACTTTAAAGCGGGTGTACGAGGAGGCCGGAGGACTGGTCCTCAAGGGCGACAACCCGGATTTCACCCCCCTGCGCTTTTCCCCGGCAGAGGCCGCGGACGTGCAGATCCTGGGCAAGGTGGTGGGCGTGTACCGCAACCTGGAGGGCAGGAGGCAGTGATGCGAAACTCCAGCTTGGCGGGGAGGGCCGGGGGACCGGCGAGCCTGTTCTATGACGAGCCGGCGCCTTTGAGCGAACGCCGCCGCCTCTTCCAGGACCTGGTGAGCCTTCTGGCCCGGATCAAGACCCAGCCGGCCCTGCTGCTGCAACCCCGCTTGCCCCGGGCCGCCGCCAACCGACACTGCGGCCGGCTCCTGGCCCCGGTGATTGACTACTTTGTGGAGGTGGAAAGTCGGGAGGGCCAGAGCCAGGCGACCCGCCGGGCGGCTCCGGCGGTCACGGCGCGTTCTCCGGGCAACCTATGGGGCGGACGCGATCACCCCGCCCCCTCCCGACCTCAGAGAGGAGACCTTTAACGTGGACGTATCGTTACCCGAGCGCCCATATCTGCACCCCGGCCTGAAATTTGCGGCTCGTATGAAGCAGTTGAGTCAAGCCCTCGCCATCCCGGAGGACGCCGGGACCGGTCTCCTGGAAATCCTGAAATTTCTGGGAACCCTGGCGCTGATTATGGCAACCGCGTTGATCATGCTGATGGCGGGGTGAAAAGTTGAGGGGAGGACCGGGAACCCAGGCGAGACGCCGGCGCCACTGTCCTCTGCCCTGGGGCGCGGCACGCCGTGCCCCTGCAACTCCCCTCCCAGCCCCCGGTAAGTTTTGGTGGCGCCGGCTTCCAGCCCGTGCTCTTCTGGAGCCGTTAGGTGGTATGGCCCACCCAAAATCATTGATCTGTTAAAGGTGGGCAATGCCCACCCGGTTATGTCTTTAAAATCTTTGGCAGGTGCGCTTATTCCGGATGAACCGAATTTTGGGCGCTCCGCCGACTAGATTAACCCCTCTTGACGCAAGCGAGCCAAGACCCCGGTCGTTGATTGGCTCCGGTCCATGGTATAAAAATGCAGTCCCGGCGCCCCAGCCACGATCAGCTCTTTGCATTGCTCAAAAGCAAAGTCGATGCCGAAGTTAAGCAGCGCCGGGATATCCCCCTCCGGCAAGGCTGCCAATCTTGATCGCAAATCGCCGCTTATGCTGGCCCCGCAGAGTTTGGCCAGATGGTTCATCATCTTGAGACTGAAAATCGGCATGATGCCTGGCACAATGGGGACCTTGAGCCCCAAGCGACGACAGGTGGCCACAAAATCGAAATAATAACGGTTGTCGTAAAAATAATTGGTAATGATGTATTCGGCCCCTTTATCCACCTTGAGCTTCAGGTACTCCAGGTCTTTTGGCTTGCTCTCGGCCTCAATGTGGCCCTCCGGATAACCAGCCGCTCCCAGACAGAAGTTATAGCGTGGGCGAATAAATTCCAGCATATCCGAGGCATGGACCAAACTGGCGGGATGGGGCTTAAAATCGGGTTGCCCGTGGGGTGGATCGCCCCGCACCACCAAAACATTATCCACTCCCAGATCCAGATAGCTGTCCATGACGCCCTGGATATCGTCTGGCCCCAGGCCGTAACCGGCAAAGTAGGCCATGACCTCTAACTTTAGGTCATTTTTCAGTCTGTCTATCAACTGCCGGGAGCCATCCCGGGTAGAGCCCCCGGCCCCAAAGGTGACCGAGACAAAATCCGGTTCCGTAATGGCCAACTGGTCGATTACCCTTTCCAGTTTCTCTGCGGCTTCGGCATTCCTGGCAGGGAAAAATTCAAAAGATATGGTCGGCGGTTTTTTCTTCCACATCTCGGTCACTTTCATGGGCCTGACTCCTTAGAATCACATTTTTAAAAAATAACTTGATCTGAGATTATGCGGCCACCTTGGCCACCGAAGTCGAAATTGTTTCCCGGAAGGCATGATAGCATAAAATTTTAATAAAAGATTTACCCCACCTTCCGCAAGGCCGCGGCAATCTGCACCCGGGAGGCCTGCCAGGCCGGGATGATCCCGGCCAGCACCCCCACCGCCAGGGCCACACCTAACCCTAAGCCCATGGTGAGAGGGGTGACTTCGAAGGCTCCGAAATACTGCCGTACCGAGTGTGGGAACAGTTGTACCGCCGGAAAGGTCAGGGCCAGGCCCAGGGTTCCGCCCACCAGGGCCAGGCTCAGCGACTCCCCCATAATGAGGCCCACCAGGTGGCGGGGCTTGAACCCCATGGTTTTGAGGGCGGCGTACTCCCCCAGACGTTCCCGGGCGTTCATGGCCATGGTGTTGGCCAGGACCCCCAGGATCACCCCAATAACCATCCAGGACACCACCTGAATAGCCACGAGGATGGCCGAGGTCATCTCCACGAAGCTCATCTGGAAGGCGGCCTCGGTCTCCGTCAGGGTCTCGGCCAGGGAGTTTTTAAAGGCCGCGTCGATGATGCCGGACACCGGCCCCGCCTGGTCCGGCCGGGCCACCTGGACCAGGAACCACCCCACCTTGTCGGCCAGGTCCGGGGCGGTTTTCTTTAAGGTCTCATTGAGATAATCCCAGTGGAAAAACAACTGCGTCTCATCGGCGCTTAAGTCCCTGCCGGTGTAGATGGCCCGGAGCACCAGGCGGTATTCCCCCTGAAAGTAGGTGCCCTTGAGGACGATGGCATCCCCCAGGCGCCAGCCAAACCGCGCCGCCAGTTTGCGACCGGCCGCGGCCCCCCGGCGGTCCTTGACCAGGGCCAGCTTCTGGTCTTCGGGCATGAGATACTCCGGGTAGGCGTCGAGGTAGCCGGGCAGCGAGGCGGCGAACTGGGGGAAAAAGTGGCGCTTATCGATATAGACGCCTTCGAACCAGTAGGCGTAGGCCACCCGGGCCACTCCGGGCGCGGCCTGGAGCTTGGGAAGATAGGCCAGGGGCAGGGGGGACATGAGGGACACGGCGTTCCTCGTCACCAGGCGCACCGGGGAGGAGGCGTCCACCCCGGCGTACCAGGCGGCCACCACGGTGCGCAGCAGGCAGAAGGCCAACACCGCCACCGCCATCCCCAGGATGGTGAGGGAGGCCCGCAACGGGTGCCTGAGGGTGTTGCGCCAGGTGAGGTTCAGCATGGTGCCGGTCGGTGAAATTTAATTTAAGGGGAGGCCCGACAAAGCCTTTATGAAAAAACGAAAAACGGAAGATTCCCCCGGCCCTCTCCCTCGGGACCGTCTACTTCCAGACCCCGTCGATTTCGGCCTGGCACTTGGGACAGCGCCCCTCCTTGAGGTGGTAGCGCTTGATGGCGTACCCCAGCCGTTCGATGAGCAGTTCCTGGCAGGCATAGCAGTAAGTGTTCTCGCCCCCCTCCCCGGGGATGTTCCCCACGTAGACGTAGCGGAGGCCGGCCTTGATGCCGATGTCCCGGGCCCGGCTCAGGGTGGTCACCGGGGTGGCGGGCCGGTCCATCATTTTGAAGGTGGGGTGAAACGCGGTGACGTGCCAGGGGATGGTCGGGCTGACGCCTTTGATAAAGTTAGCGATATCGGTGAGTTCGGCGTCTGAATCGTTGTGCCCCGGGATGACCAGGGTGGTGACCTCCACCCAGACTCCCAGCTGCTTAAGCCGGGCGATGGTGTCCAGCACCGGCTGTAACCGGGCCTTGCAGACCTTGCGGTAGAAATCGTCCCGCATGCTCTTCAAATCCAGGTTGGCGGCGTCGATGAACTCCGCGGCGGCGGTGGCGGATGCCTCAGTCATAAAGCCGTTGGACACAAAGACGTTGCGCAGGCCGTGTTCCCGGGCCAGGCGGGCCACGTCCTGGGCGTACTCCAAGAAGATGGTGGGTTCGGTATAGGTGTAGGAGATGCTGGCCGAATGGGAGGCCAGGGCATAGGCCACGATGGCTTCGGGGTCGCGTTCGTCTCCCCGGATTTTGCCGCCGTGGACCCGGGGATACTGGGAGATGTCATAGTTCTGGCAGTGGAGGCACATGAAGTTGCAGCCCACGGTGGCGATGGAGTAGGACCGGGTGCCCGGCAGGAAGTGGAACAGGGGTTTTTTCTCAATGGGGTCGATGTGCTCGGCAATGACTTTGCCGTAATTGAGACTGTAGAGGGTGCCGTCCTGGTTCTCCCGGACGTGGCAGAGGCCCCGTTTGCCCGGATCGATCTTGCATCCGTGGGCGCACAAGTTGCACTGGACCTTCTGATCTTCCGCACTTTCCCAAAACCTGGCCTGGTACATAGGGTCTCCTTAAGACGTCGTCAAAATTACCATATATTCTTAAGGGGCCGATGTAAAGGTGTGAGGCGGCGTCCCGCCCGGGGCGGAGCCCGAAACTCCCGGAGCGAGAGGCTTTCGCCGTATTTGGCGCGGCCGAGGTCACCGCTCTCTTGCCAGGAATTGATTCGTGTGTTACAAATTAAATTGATGGTGGGCGTAGCTCAGTTGGCAGAGCACCGGGTTGTGGCCCCGGCGGTCGCGGGTTCAAGTCCCGTCGTTCACCCCAGCGATTTCAAGGGGTTAGGCTCAAGAGCTTAACCCTTTTTTTTCATTCCCCACACTATTCCCCACACCCAAGCCTAAAATCATCGAAAATCGGGGCATGGGATAGGTCCGTCGAGGGGGAGTCGTCTGTCGAATCGAGGGTGCTGTCGATGGGGATATGCCGCCCCAAAAATCCAACGCTGGCAGGCCAGCCCCCTTACTATAATGCAATATGCGAAGTCGGCTGCGTCAGTCGGCCTGGCCCTGGGGGTGACCGCCCCGAGCTCCTTATCCTCCCGTGCTCAAGGCGCAAGTGGACCTCCATCTTCTCCTGGCCCCTCTCTGGACAGCCAACCCTTGGTGCCCTGCCGTCGTCCCAGCGCCACCGCCACCGGTGCACCACCGCCCAGCCCCTCGGCTGCCCTGCCTACCTGGTTAGGGTAAGCCCAGGGCCACGCCTGCCCTGCTGCCATTGCTCTGCTGCTATGCCCATAGGTAGGGAGGGAGGGGCGGGGTATGCCCTTGTCATGCTGCCCTGGCCATGCCCCTGCTCTTGCTCTGCTTGCCCTGGCTACCTTGCTGCTGCTGCCCAGCATGCCCCCAGCACCCTCAGCGCCACGACCAGCCCCCCTGCCCCTGGCCCGGCTCTCGTCCGTACTGTCAGCCCCGGACCCAAACACCGATACCGGGGAAGTACCTTTAACTCCCCCCTTACTGATATGCTCGGTCAGCACCCGACATCAAAAATTTCGCTATGCCGTTTCGTCCCCCAGGGAACTCCCGGGGAAAAATACCCCCCCCCGGCATCGACTCTCTCCAGAAATTTTATAAGCAAAAATCCGACCTGGTATCGGTCGGCGTTGGGCCGGGGCCGTGGCGGCGTCGGGGATGGTTCCTTCGGACCCCTGGCCGCGGCGCAAGGCTACCCATGCTTACCCTTGGGTGCCACCTTCCGTGGCCCTGGTGGGGCTGTGAGTGGCCCTGAGAGCCGTAGATTTATCTTTCCGGGGGGAGGTCTGGGGGCGCATTTCAGGTTGCCGGTGCTCCCGGCGGGCGAGTTTCCACCCCCGACATCTGAAATCTTCCTCCCCACGGATGTCAGTGCCAGATAACGATATGAAACCTGGCATTTTTCCGGGGAAGGTGGTAATTGTTGATCATGGCAGTGACTGTTGAAAAAGCTATTTCGTAAAGGGTGCTTCTCCCTGGATCGGGCGGGTTTTTAAGTTTAGAAGGTTTTTTGGGGGATGGGGGTGTCGTTCAGTTTCTTCTTGAGGTTCATTTCCCCGTTAGGAGTCATCTTCCGCTGTATTTTCGCTTAGGTGAAGCCATAATTTGCGATCTTCTCTATATTGTGAATCATGCAGTACAGGAGCCACTGGATATTGACTTTGACTTTTCCTCTGAGGGTAAATCGGTCCAGGCGCTTGTGGGTTCGGATATTGGCAAATACGGGTTCGGCCACCGCGAAGCGTTGCGGATAGATCTTTCGCCCCAGTTCACTATCAACTTTGCCGGCCATCCGCCTGGAAAAGTTGGTGAGTTCTACCCCGATGGGCACCCGGAGATATCTTCGTTTGCCGCCTCGAGCGGTCAGAACCGCAGCTGCAAAGGGCAGCGCTGACAATCTTGCTCCTCGGCCACATATATTCTGCGCACCAAACCATCTCCGTGGGCTTTTTTCGCTATCCGTCTGAGTCTTTTGCCCTGCGGGCACTGGTAGTGATCGGTGGCCTCCTCGTAATGAAAATCCTCTAAGGCAAAACGCTTCCGCCTGGGCCAGTACCGCCGTTGGGCCGCGTAGCGGGGGTCCCGCCGACGGAAATGCCGGTCGGGGATATAGGCATCCAGGCCCATCTCCTGGCATTTCCGCAGATTGGTCTCGCTGTGATAGTTGGTGTCGGCAGTGAAGATTTTTTCGGCAAAGTACTCATCACCATGGCCCAGGCTTTGGAGATTTTCCCGAGCCCCCTCTAACATAGGTGGTCCATGGGCATAATCCTGACCATTACCGAAGGCCTCCCCGTGGATAATCACCTGGTGTTTGGCATCAATCAGGGCTTGGCTGTTATAGCCCTGAATCACCCCATGGGCCGTCTTCATCTTGGCCGAGTCGTTGTCCGTCACGTTGCTGCTGATCTCCTTGCCTGTGGTCCCATACTTGGGGTCATTAGCTTGGAGCCACTTTTCCAAGCGCTCGGCTTGCTTTTGGAGACGCTGCACTTGTAGCTCTCGGTCTCCGCCTCCCGGACCGGAGGGGGGATCGTCTTGGGTATCTTCCTGGACGTGCTCCTTGAGCAGTTCCTGCACCTTGGCTTCGAGCCGTTCTTTCTTCCTGTGCAACTCTGACCGGATCCCACTCCACTCTTTGGAGGCATTGGATGGAAGCTTGAGGCCGTCCAAGGCAAAGAAGGTCCCCCCGAGGAGATCCATCTCCTGGCAGACCAACAGAACATCCCGAAAGAGGGGCAGAATCTCATCCTTCATGGAGGACACAAACGCGGCAATGGTGCTGTGATCCGGCTGCTGGCCACAGGCCAAGGCGATGAAGACCACGTTTTCACGGCAAGCCTGCTCGATCTTCCGGGAGGAGACCAGCCCTCTGGCGTAGCCCAACAACACGATCTTCAAGAGGATTTTTGGATCGTAGGCGGTACGCCCCGTCTCATCATTGCGGTATTTCTGCTCAAACGCAGACGTATCCAGCCGGGTTTCCACCAGCGTGTGGATGGCGAACTCCAAGGTCCCGGGCATCAGCTGGTCTGCCAGGGAAACCGGCAGGAAAACTCTTTGCCGATAGTCGTATGCTTTGAATTTGGCCATGTACTTTCTCTCCACATGGTCGTTACTTACATCTGGCCCCAAACTAGCACGAAATAACTAAAAATACCAGTAATTAATATATGTTAGATGATTTTTATGGCTGAAATATCTTTTGGCAGTAACTTCTTCATAGGAGGGAAATCAGCTGAGCTCAAACCTTTTTCGACAGTCTCGCAAGCAAGTTGCAATTTCTTCACTGCTGGATTTTGCCCAGAAATTCCCCCTCGTGGGTCGGTCTGCTCAAAAGAGTGATCAGATGACTCCCCTATCCACCTTTACCTGAGTCTAAACGAAGGCGCTTGGGAAAAAATTCACGTTACCAATAAAAAAATCTTGACAGGGAACTGGCATCGCGCTTAATCTGAGTCCTACAGACAAAGCCAAACCCGCCGAGAGGCGGGGACGGAAAGCTACGGGTCTTTATGAGATAGCCGGGTTGCCTGGAAGGGCAATTCGTTTTTTTTCCGATAATTAACCAGGCGTTCAGCAATCTTGCTGGACGATGCAAGGGTTATCAAAAACCCCATGCTATCCGATTGGTTCAAAATCGTTACCATCTATCTATCTAAGGCCTTAACAAAGGGCACAGAACAACGGAGGTTGAGATGAAACTGCGTCCGATTTGGTTAATTTCTGTTTTATTTCTGGCCGGAGCCCTGTTGGTCCCGGCGGGGTCCCAGGCCACGTATTATGATTGGACCACCAGCGGCGGCGGTAACTGGTCCACCGATGCCAACTGGTCGGGAACTGGAATTCCCGGCGCGAATGATCAGGCGACCATCAATCCCACCGTAGCCGCGGTCGTCAATGGCAACGGCGCTTCGGTTAATACCCTGACTATTGGCAGTCAGGTCACCATGACAGTGGGGTCAGATTTCAGTTTTTACAAGATGGCTTCAACGCCATACTCTGACCCCACCCTGTACAACTATGGCACGATCCAGGTGGCCTCGCCTGGTGGCTACAATTCTGCCGGAATTTATGTCAAACCTAAACATGGGTAATTCTGCCGGACCCCTCACGTTTTTAAGCTCTGCTGCCAATCCAGGCAATATTACCCTGATGGGTCCCAATAGTAACCTCAGTACTGCATTGTATAATACAGGCATCCGCACCCTGATCAATGGCGAAAACCACACCATCCAGGGGGCTGGGAATGTCACGGCCTCGCCGCTGTATAATTATGGCACCATCCTGGCCAACCTTGGCACCCTAACGATACAGAACCCCTTTCCGAGTTCGCCTGTGTATAATTTCGGCACCCTGAGCGCCGCCGGTGCTGGCAATACCCTGGTGGTCAATAAACAGGTGCGGGCCATGAGCGACACCAACCTTATCAAATCCGATGGCGGAAAGGTCCAGGTTTATGACCTCTATGGTGATGCCTCTCCGGTAAATCTTGGGAACGGTGTGAAGTCCCACCCGAACCTTGACCTTAACCTCTTAGGCAAGATCAACGTGACCTCGGGATCGGTGTTTAATACTGAGTTGCACTCAAAAGGTTATTTTCTGTAGCCGCAGGCTTCAGCCTGCGCCTGCACAGGCTGGAAAGCCTGTGCCACCCTTTGACTGCAATCTGGTATAACATCAACTCCAACTACCAAATTGTAAAGCTCGGTAAAGCCGGCAGTTCCGACAGCTTAATTACCAACAACGGCATTATTAACCTGAGTGGTGTTGGCGGCGCGTATGCGTATGCCTACAGCAATTCCAAATTCACCGGCTCGGGGCGCCTGGTTCTGGACGGGAACAGCTCAACCGCCCTTTTTTCCTATTATTTAGGTTGGCCCAGCACCACTCACTATACCTATACCAACGACGTTAACCACACCATTGAGGGTGGCGGTGCCCTGGGCGAAAATACTTATCCGGCCGACCTCGTAATGACCAACAACGGCAAGATCATTGCCAACAACAACACCCTCCTGATAGCCCAGCGCATTGACGGCACCGGCTCGATCACGGCGGACGGCGGCAAATTGGACATTCGGGCCTGTTCGGTCCTTGACAGCAATGGCATTGTGATCACCAGCAGTGTGATCACCAAGGACCTCTCCCTGACCAACAAGGCGGGCACCGCGCTCA
>VGSJ01000091.1 GCA_016875015.1 Deltaproteobacteria bacterium
TAGGATGATGGGCGCTGCTAATAATTGCTTGTAATCGTAAGCAAATTTTGTGATCCGGGACATTATTTAATGCTTCTTTGGCTTTTTGGACTAAATCACCATTGATCACCTCTTTAGGACGCGGCATGGCTTTCTCTCCCATCCCAGTTTTTAGGATGAGAGCAGGACTATATTTGTTTCATGTCAATATAAAAATAGTATAATTGTTCCTAAGACGCAGCCTCCCGGAACCGGGGCCAGCCCTGCCCCTTTTTGCCGCATCAGGAGTGCCGCCATGATACTTTTTTTCCCGTGGCGACCGCCCCGGTTTTCATAACCCTAAGCATTGCCGGCGCCCATCAAGGCGGCGGTTAGCAATTAAACCCGCGGCCAGCCCCATTTCGCACTTTCATTCTCGCTTGACTTCTTGACTTATGGAATATTATCTTTTAGGATGTACTCGTGGGTATTTTCACAATCCCTGAACAAAATTTGTTATACAAATATTCTGAGTAAACGGAAGGTACCTTTATGGCAGCCGAAACACGAGATCCAGTAGGTCAAGTTATGGTGATAGGCGCCGGGATCGCCGGGGTGCAGGCGGCCCTGGACCTGGCTAACTCTGGTTTCTATGTCCACTTAGTGGAAAAGAAGTCGGCCATCGGCGGGGTCATGGCCCAGTTGGACAAGACCTTCCCCACCAATGACTGCTCCATGTGCATCATCTCCCCCAAATTGGTGGAATGCGGTCGGCACCTGAACATCGAAATTCACACCCTGTCCGAAGTGAAGGCCATGAGTGGTGCGCCGGGGAATTTTACGGTCAGCGTGGAGAGAGAGCCGCGTTACATCGATCCCAGCAAATGCACCGGCTGCGGGACCTGTACCGAGGTCTGCCCGGTGCAGGTGCCCGACGACTTTAACCTGGGGCTGGCGGAAGGCAAGGCCGTTTACCGCCTCTATCCCCAGGCCATTCCCTCCACCTTCGCCATCAAGAAAGCGGACCGGGCCCCCTGCACCGTTACCTGCCCGGCTGAAATTCAGGTCCAGGGCTATGTCCAGCTGATCAAGGCGGGCAAGCCTGCGGAAGCCTTGAAACTGATCATGGAACGGCTGCCCCTGCCGGGAGTCTTGGGGCGGGTCTGTCCCCATCCCTGCGAAGACAAATGCCGTCGCAAGGAACTGGATCAACCGGTGGCCATTTGTAGTTTGAAGCGCTTTGCGGCCGATACCGTACAAGTTGAAGATATCCCCTTGCCCCAGGCTGAGCCCCGGGGTGAGAAAGTGGCCATCGTGGGCAGCGGCCCGGCCGGCATGACCTGCGCCTATCACCTGGCCCTGCGGGGCTACCGGTCCACCGTGTTCGAGGCCCTGCCCAAGGCCGGCGGCATGTTGCGGGTGGGTATCCCGGATTATCGCCTCCCGAAAAATATCCTGGATCAAGAGATTGATAATATCCTGCGCCTGGGTGTCGAACTGAAGACCAATACCGCCATGGGGCGGGATTTCACGCTGGATGACCTGACGAAACAGGGCTACAAAGCTGTCTTTCTGGGGGTGGGCTGTCATGTGGGCAGCAAGATGAACGTCCCCAGGGAAGATGCGGAAGGCGTGATCCAAGGGGTGGATTTTCTCCGCCGTCACGCCCTGGGCGAGCCTCAGCCGGTGGGCAAGAAACTGGCGGTCATCGGCGGCGGCAACGTGGCCATGGACGTGGCTTGCACCGCCCGGCGCCTGGGTTCTGAGGTCACCATCGTCTATCGCCGTTCCCGGGAAGAGATGCCGGCCCATGGCCATGAAATCGAGCAGGCCTACTGTGAAGGGGTCAATCTGGAATTCCTGGCGGCCCCGGTGGACGTCGTGGTCAAGAACGGCAAAGTGGCCGGGCTTAAAGTACAGCGCATGGAGTTAGGCGAGCCGGATGCCTCCGGGCGCCGCTCACCCGTGCCCATCCCCGGTTCGGAATATATCCTGGACGTGGACATGGTCGTCCCCGCCATCGGCCAGAAAGCCAACCTTTCCTTCCTGGAAGGGACCGGCATCAAGTTGTCCAAGTGGGGCACCATCGAAGTCGATGAAGTCACCTATCAGACCTCCCGGCCGGGGGTGTTTGCTGCAGGCGACGTGCACACGGGTCCCTGGATCGCCATCGAAGCCGTGGGCGGCGGCATTGAAGCCGCGGAATCCATCGACCGTTACCTCCGTGGCATTGATATGAAAGAAGGCCGCCGGGAAGGCAAGGAAGCCCACGAGCGGTGGCGGGAGCTGCCCAAGGACGAAGAAGGGGCGCCCCGGGCGGAAATGGCCACGCTGCCGCCGGAAGTCAGCTGCCAGTGTTTCGATGAAATCGCCAAGGGCTTCACCGAAGCCCAGGCCCAGGCCGAGGCGGCCCGCTGCATCAACTGCGGTATCTGCTCCGAGTGCATGGAGTGTGTGGCGGCCTGCCAGGCCGGGGCCATCGACCATAGCATGAAGCCCGAAGCCAAAGAGGTCAACGTCGGGGCCGTGATCCTGGCCCCGGGCTTTTCAGTCTACGATCCCAAGAAGTACGACTCCTACCACTATGCTTCTTATCCCAACGTGGTGACCAGCCTGGAGTTCGAGCGCATCTTGAGCGCCTCCGGGCCGTTTGCCGGCCACCTGGTGCGGCCCTCGGACCACGCCGAGCCCAAGAAGATCGCCTGGCTCCAGTGCGTGGGCTCCCGGGACCTGAACCACTGCGACAACAGCTTTTGTTCCTCGGTCTGCTGCATGTATGCCATCAAGCAGGCGGTCATCGCCAAGGAGCATTGCAAAGACTATACGCTGGACGCGTCCATTTTCTTCATGGACATGCGGACCCACGGCAAGGACTTCGAGAAGTATTACTGGCGGGCCCAGGACGAACACGGGGTCCGCTTCCTGCGCTCCCGGGTCCACACCATTGATGCAGTGCCGGGCGCCGAGGACGTGGCCATCCGCTACCTCTCGGAGCAGGGTGAGTTGAAGACGGAGGTCTTCGACATGGTGGTCCTGTCGGTGGGGCTGGAATCCTCCCAGGATGCCCTGAAATTGGCGAAAACCATGGGTATCGACGTCAAACCCGAAACCCGCTTTGCCGACACCTCGCCCTTCACGCCGGTCAACACCAATAAAGACGGGGTGTTTGTCTGCGGCGTCTTCCAGGGCCCTAAAGACATTCCCCAATCGGTCATGGAGGCCTCCGCCGCGGCCGCCGCGGCGGGCGAACTGTTGTATGAGGCCCGGGGCACCGCGGTCAAAAAGCGGGAACTGCCGCCGGAGATCGACGTCGCCGGCCAGGAACCCCGGGTGGGCGTCTTTGTCTGCAACTGCGGCATCAACATCGGCGGGGTGATCAACGTCCCGGCCCTCACTGAATACACGGCCTCTCTGCCCGGGGTGGTCCTGGCCGACCAGAACCTGTTCACCTGCTCCGCCGACACCCAGGTAAATATCCTGGCGGCCATCGCCGAAAACAAGCTTAACCGGGTGGTGGTGGCGTCTTGCAGCCCCCGGACCCACATGCCCATGTTCCAGGAGACCATCCAGCAGGCGGGCCTCAACCCCTACCTCTTCGAGATGGCTAACATCCGGGACCAGGACTCCTGGGTGCACATGCACGAACCGGAAAAGGCCCTGGAAAAGGCCAAGGACCTGGTCCGGGGCGCGGTGGCCCGGGTGGTGCAACTGGAACCCCTGCACAAGCAGGCCTTTCCGGTGACCAAAGCCGCCCTGGTCATCGGCGGCGGCGTCGCCGGCCTGGAAGCGGCCCGGTCCGTCGCCGACATGGGCTTTCAGGCCTACCTGGTGGAACAGGGCGACAAGTTGGGCGGCCAGGCCTGGAACCTGGTGGTCAGTTCCCGGGGCTACAACTACCGGGGCTACCTGGAAGACCTGATTAAGGAGGTGGAGAAGCACCCCGGCATCGAGGTCATTTTCAACTCCACCGTCAAGGACACCAGCGGCTTCGTCGGCAACTTCGCCTCCGTTGTCCAGACCCCCAAGGGCGAGCGCCAATTGGACCACGGCGTCACCATCATGGCCACGGGCGGTCAGCCTTACCTGCCGGAGGAGTACCTCTACGGCCAGAACCCCAACGTCGTGACGCTCTTTGAGATCGATAAGCTTATCGCCGCCAAAGACGCCAAGGCAACCGGCGCCCAGCAGGCGGTCTTCATCCAGTGCGTCGGCTCCCGGGAACCCCAGCGGCCTTACTGCAGCCGGCTCTGCTGCACCCATTCGGTTGAGTCCGCCATCGAACTGAAAAGGCTCAAACCCGATATGGATGTCTTCATCCTCTACCGGGATATGCGGACCTACGGGGAAAAGGAACTGCTCTATAAAGAGGCCCGGGAATTGGGAGTGATCTTCGTCCGCTTCGATCTGGACGGCAAGCCCCAGGTGGAACAGACCGCGGACGGCAAGCTCCAGCTGACCATCACCGATTTCATCCTGGATCGGCCAGTGGTCCTGAAGCCCGACCTTTTGGCCCTGGCCTCCGCGGTGCTGCCCAACTCCGTGGAGAAACTCGGGGAAATCTTCAAGGTGCCCCGGAACGCCGAAGGCTTCTTGAACGAGGCCCACGCCAAGCTGCGCCCGGTGGATTTGCCCTCGGACGGCCTCTTCCTGGCGGGTCTGGCTCATTATCCCAAGCCCATCGATGAGTCCATCGCCCAAGCCAAGGCCGCCGCGGGCCGGGCCGCCACCTTCCTGGCCAAAAACACCGTGGAAGTGGGCGGCATCGTGGCCGTGGTGGAGCAGGACAAGTGCGCCGTATGCCTCACCTGCGTCCGCACCTGCCCCTTCAACGTGCCGGTCATCGATTACGCCGTGGACGCGGCCTACATCGACCCGGCTAAGTGCCAGGGCTGCGGCGTGTGCGTCTCGGAGTGCCCGGCCAAGGCCATTACCCTGAAAAACTTCACTGACTCCCAGATAATCGCCCAGGAAACGGCTCTGGCGGCGGGATAAGAAAAGGAGGAGTTATGACTGCTGTGTGGTCTCCCAAAATCATCGGCTTTTGCTGCCGCTACTGAGCATACAGCGCTGCGGACCTGGCAGGTTCGATGCGACTGCAATACCCCCCGGATATCAAGATCATCCTGTTGCCCTGCACCGGGCGGGTGGACATCATCCACCTGCTCAAGGCCTTCGAGGCCGGGGCCGATTCAGTCTTTGTGGCGGGTTGCCTGGAGGGCGAGTGCCATTATCTCATGGGCAACATCCGGGCCAAGAAGCGGGTCAACAAGGTCAAAAAGGATTTCAGCCAGATGGGCATGGAACCGGAACGGGTGGAGATGTTCAACCTGTCCTCCTCAGAAGGCCAGAAATTCGCCGCCCTGGCTAAGGAAATGGTGGAGCGGACCCTGACGCTGGGCCCCAGCCCCACCAAAGGCGAGGAACGCGCCGCCTGGCTGGCCGCCCAACCCAAAGCCGCCGCGGGTTAATCGAAATCGAGGGATAGATGTGGGGAAGGGGGCTAAGGGCAGAAGCCCTTATACCGTGTTCCCTTTGAAATGAAACAAACCATCCAGATAACCTATTGATATCTCTCGTAGGGGCGGGTTTCAAACCCGCCCCTACAGGTCTTTGGCTATAGGTTTTTTACTGAAAGCTGACCGCCGACAGCTTCCTTTCTAATCCACCCAATAATTCGGCGCTTCCTTCATGATGATGACGTCGTGGACGTGGGATTCTTTGAGGCCCGCGGCGCTGATGCGGATAAATTTTGCCATGGTCTGGAGTTCCGGAATGGTTCTGGCCCCGACGTAGCCCATGCCGGACCTTAAGCCCCCCATGAGTTGGAAGATGACCTCCGCCAGTTTCCCCCGGGACGGCACCCGGCCCACGATGCCTTCCGGCACCAGTTTATCCTCCAGGTTGACGTCTTCCTGGCAGTAGCGGTCCCGGCTGCCGGCCTTCATGGCCTCTAACGACCCCATACCCCGGTAGATCTTGTAGTTCCGCCCCTGGAAGATCACAGTTTCACCGGGACTCTCGTCGGTGCCGGCAAAGAGGCTGCCGATCATCACCACGTCCGCCCCCGCGGCCAGGGCCTTGGTGACGTCGCCGGAGTACTTGATGCCGCCGTCGGCCACCAGGGGGATGCCGGCCTCTTTGGCCGCCCGGGCGCAGTCCATGATGGCGCTCAGTTGGGGCACCCCCACCCCGGCGATCATCCGGGTGGTGCAGATGGAGCCGGGCCCCACGCCGATCTTGACCGCGTCGGCCCCGGCCTTGATGAGGTCCCGGGCACCCGCGGCGGTGGCGATGTTGCCGGCGATCAATTCCACGTGGGGGAAATTCCGCTTGGTATCCTCCACCGTCTCGACCACCCGCCGGGAGTGGCCGTGAGCCGTGTCGATGCAGATGACATCCACTCCGGCCCGGATCAGGGCCTCCAGGCGGGGCTCCCGGTCAGGGCCCACCCCGATGGCGGCCCCCACCCGCAGGCGGCCGAACTCGTCCTTGCAGGACAGGGGGTACTTGCGGATTTTTTCGATGTCCTTGATGGTGATGAGCCCATCGAGGTTGCCGTCGGCGTCCACCACCAGCAGTTTTTCAATGCGGTACTTATGGAGCAGGGCCTTGGACTCCTCCAGGGTGATCCCCACCCGGGCGGTGACCAGACGGTCCTTGGTCATCACTTCCTTGACCTTCTGGGCCAGGTTGGTTTCAAAGCGCAGGTCCCGGTTGGTGACGATGCCCACCAATTTCTTGCCCTCCACCACCGGGATGCCGGAGATGCGGTAACGCTCCATCAGTTGCAGCACATCGGCAATCCGGGCTTCGGGCCCGATGGTCACCGGGTCGATGATCATCCCGGACTCCGACTTTTTGACCTTTTCCGCCTCCAGGGCCTGGGCCTCGATGGTCAGGTTGCGGTGCAGGATGCCGATGCCGCCCTGGCGGGCCAGGGAGATGGCCGTGTCCGCCTCGGTGACGGTGTCCATGGCGGAACTGATCAGGGGAATATTGAGGGAGATGCGCCGGGTCAGGCGGGTGCCAAGGTCCGCTTCACTGGGCAGCACCGCCGAGGCGCCCGGCAGCAGCAGCAGATCATCGAAAGTGAAAGCATAGTGAATACTATCCTGAGACATACGGTTTATCCCCTAGCGTTTGAGTTCCCGGTGGCAAGCTTCTCCCGCCATGTGAGGCTGAATATGGTTAACTGGCTGGTTTCTCTGACGATCATGATCCCGTCGCCTGGTTGCAAACGAATGGTTGACTAAAAAAATAAGTTTATCCTTTTCCGGTGAATCCCGAAACTCAAAACTTGAGGGCCAGGTCGTGCAAGACCCCTTCCAGGAGCCCGGCGTCGATCACCACCAGGGAATCCTGCCGGCACACCTCGAGGATGGTCAAAACAATCAGGGTCCCGGCCACCATGACCCCGGCCTTGGCGGGCTCGATCCCCGCCAAACGGGCCCGGGCCGCCTCGGGCAAGCCGGCCACCAGTTCGGCCAGGGCCGCCACCTGGCCCCGGGTCAGAGTCAGGTTGTTGATCTTCTTCGGGTCATACGCCCGCAACTTTAACTGCATGGCCGCGAGGGTCGTGACCGCCCCGGCGGTGCCCACCAGGAGCGGATAGCCCTCCAGATATGGCCCGATAGCCTGCTTATAAAAAAAATCTAACTGGCCGGCCAGTTCCTCTTTCAGGGCCGCCACGAGCTCCGGCCGCGGCGGATCGCCCAGGGGGCGGGCCTGGCTCAGGGTCAGAACCCCCAGGGGCAGGCTGGCGAAGACCGGCTCTTGGCCCGGGCGCATGAGGGCGAACTCCGAGCTGCCCCCGCCCACATCAAAGACCAGCACCGGCCGGGCCGTGAGCCTTGCCGGCGCCAGGGCGGTGAGCACCCCGGCGAGTGACAGCCGGGCCTCGGCCTCGGGGGCCAGCACCTCGACGGCCAACCCCAGGGCATCTTGAACCTGATCCAGAAAGATTTGCCGGTTGCGGGCCTGGCGCAGGGCCTGGGTGCCCACGGCCCGGCAAACTTCCACGCGCTGGGCCGTCATGACCTGCTGGAAGGTTTTAAGGGCGGCCAGGGTCCGGGCCATGCCTTCCGGGGCCAGATCATCGGTGGCGGCCAGCCCCTGGCCCAAGGCGGTAATCTCCCGGCGGTGAGTCAGCACCCGGAACCTGCCGCCGGGGGTTCGCTCCGCCACCGCCAGGCGCACCGTCAGGCTGCCCAGGTCCAGGGCGGCGAAGCGGTGTAGGTGAGCAGGGTCGATCATCGTCTCCCGAAGTTAAGAACCGATGTAGGGGCGGGTTTTAAACCCGCCCCTACGGTGCAATATGCATGCTAAGCTGAAGCCTGAAGGGCGAATGAGGTCTTTCCGGCCTCAATCTTTTTCCAACACAAAAATTTCCGGCAGGGTGCGGCTTTGCTCGCCGCAATCCAGACCGTAGCCCACCAGGAAGCCCTTTTCCACGACAAAGCCCAGGTAATCCAGGGGGACTTCCACTTCCCGGCGCTCTTGCTTGTCAATGAGGCAGCAGATCTTGAGGGAGCGGGGCCGGTGGCTGAGGAGGTGCTGGCGCAGAAAGTCCAGGGTCAGGCCCGTATCCACAATATCTTCCACGATCATGACGTCCCGGTCCTTAAGGGGCAACTCCACGTCCTTGGTGATGTGAACCTCGCCGCTGGTAGCGGTGCCGGCGCCGTAGCTGCAGAGGCGCACGAAATCCACTTCCACGGGGAAGGGCAGGGCCCGCACCAGGTCGGCCATAAAGATGAAAACCCCTTTCAGAACCCCCACCATCACCAGGTCCCCACCGGCATAATCCCGGCCGATGCGCTCGGCCAGCTCCGCCACCCGCCGGGCAATCTCGTCCCGGGAGATGAGGCAACGCTTTTTGGCGTCCATGGCATCCCTCCCCCTGGCTTAAAAATAAAAGAAGGCGGCGGCGTTGTCAAACCTTAATGCCGGACCCCGGCGTCGAGCTTATCGGGCCGAAGATTCGGCCGGGGGCTACTGGGACCAGCGGGGGTCCAGGAGGCAGGGCGGGACGGTGTGGGTCAGCTTGTCGGGCCAGGCATATCCGCAGAAAATGGTGCGGGAGTCGCAGAGACAGGCGTCCGTCTCGTCGTACAGAAGATAGACGCACGTAAAGCAGCACTCCGGGAGTTCATCCCCGCAGGAACCATGCACGCTGTACTGTCCGGCGCGAAACTCGTGGAGGTTGATCATCTTGCCCTGGCATATCCTGGCTTCAAAGAGGTGCAGCCGGATGGCGGCCGGCCCATTCCGGGAGTCTTGCCGTTATGGGGCCTTGTCAAGCAAACCATCTGGCGACCTCCGTAAATTATCGCGGAATTCTCCCAAAACTGCAATCCCCCGGTGGGGCGCATCTCCGGGCCAGCCAGTTAAAGGCGGCCGGGGACGGCCGCCCCACCGAACGCCAGGCCCTTTATCAACCGACTGACATTCCTTCACATCTTAGCAAGAAATTTTATCATTTATTGGTATACTTGGTTAAGGTGCCCGGACCAGGGCGCCAAGCCGGGGGGCCGGGTGAGACCAACCAGGGGCCAAGGACGGCCGCCTGACTGCTGGATTTCGCCAGAGTCCTGGGAAGGCGCGGGTATTTGGAGCCGTTATGCACATTGACACGGGTAAAAAGGCGCTCTCGATCCCCCTGAAGCACTATGGGTGGATCCTGATAATGGTATGGACCCTGGTGGCGGCGGGGTCCCTGGGGTGGAATCTGCTTCAAGACCGGGAAGAGAATTTACGGGTGGCCCGTCATATTGCGTTGACCAATTATGAGCGGGACGTGCTCTACCGGCGCTGGGCCTCGGCCCACGGGGGCGTTTATGTCCCGGTAACTCCCGACACCCCTCCCACCCCTTACCTGGCCAAGACCGCGGAACGGGACCTGATCACGCCCTCGGGCCGCCGGCTCACCTTGATAAACCCGGCCTACATGACCCGCCAGGTCTATACCCTGGCCCAAGAGGCAGGTCTCCCCCGGGGGCACCTCACCAGTTTGAAGCCCCTCCGGCCCCAAAACGCCCCGGATTCCTGGGAAAAGAAGGCGCTGGAGGCATTTGAGCACGGCGCAGAAGAAGTCAGCGGAGTGGTCTCAATTGACGGCCAGCCCTACATGCGCCTGATGCGACCCTTCCGTATCGATCTTAGCTGCCTCACCTGCCATGAGGAGCAGGGATATAAAGTGGGCGACATCCGGGGGGGCATCAGCGTGTCGGTCCCCATGTATCCCATAATGACCAAGGCCTCGCATACCTGGTCTCTCACTCTGGGACATGTGGCGCTCTGGATGCTGGGGGTAGCGGGAATCGTCCTGGCGGGGCGGCAAATCCGCGTGAGCGCCGCCGAAGCCATGGAGGCCCAGGAAGCCGCCGCCTCCGCCGCCATGGCGGTCCAGACCGTTGACGGCATGCTGGACGGGGTGATCATCACCGACCTCAGGGGGCGCATTACCCACGCCAATAAGGCCCTGACGGAATATTTCGGCTGGGGCCGGGAAGTGCTGGGAGAACTGGCCACGAAGCTGGCGATGGACCGCGATGGCCCCAAGCTCCTGCCCGCCCTCGCCGCCTGCCTGGAACAGGGCTACGCCCGGGACCTGGAGGGCGACCTCTTGACCAAAGATCAGCGGAAGGTCCCGGTATTGGTCAACGCCTCTCTCATCACCGATCCCCAAGGCCGGCCCCTGGGGGTCATCTGGGCGATCCGGGACATTACCGCCCTGCGCCGGGCCGAACTGGCCCTGGAGGCGGAACGGCGGCGCCTCCTGTCCCTCCTGGAGGAGTTGCCCGCCTACGTTTATCTGAAGGCCCCGGATTATTCCATCAAGTTTGCCAACCGGTTTTTCCGGGAAAGAATCGGGGACCCCGGCGACCGGCCATGCTATCAGGTGTTGCACGGATTCGCGGCCCCCTGTAAAGAATGCCAGGCCATGCAGGTCCTGGCCACTCACAAACCCCACGAGCGGGAGTGGGTCCACCGGGGGGGCCGGACCTACCACTCCCATGTCTATCCCTTTGCCGACAGTGACGGCGCCCCCATGATCCTCGAGTTGGGCATAGACATTACCGAACGGAAAAAGGCCGAGGAAGAAGTCCTTCAGCTCAATGAAGAGCTGGAACGGCGGGTGGAAAGACGCACGGCCCAGTTGGAGGAGGCCAACCAGGAGCTGGAAAGTTTTTCCTATTCCGTCTCCCATGACCTGCGGGCGCCCCTCAGGGCCATTGACGGCTTCTCCCGGATTCTTCTGAAAGATCATGCCGACCGCCTGGATACCGAAGGGCAACGGTTATTGGCTATCATCCGGGCCAACACCCGGAACATGGGCCAGCTCATTGACGACCTCCTGGCCTTCTCGCGACTGGGCCGCCGGGAGGTGAAGGTGGCCGACCTGGACATGGGGACGCTGGTCCAGGACGTGGTGAGGGACCTGCAAGACACTCTGGGGGACCGAACCGTGCAGTGGGACCTCGAGTCCCTCCCCGCGACCCGGGCCGACCGCGCCTTGATGCACCAGGTCTGGGTCAATCTCCTGGACAACGCCCTCAAATTCACCCGCCCCAGGGCGACCGCGGTCATTTGCGTGGGCTCCCGGAGCACCGCGCCCGAAGATGTCTATTACCTCAAGGACAACGGCGTGGGCTTTGACATGCAGTATGCCCCCAAATTATTCGGGGTGTTTCAACGGCTGCACCGCTATGAAGACTTTGAAGGCACCGGGGTGGGGCTGGCCCTGGTGCGGCGCATCGTCCAGCGTCACGGCGGCCGCGTCTGGGCCGAAGGCCAGGTCAACGGCGGGGCCTGTTTTTATTTCTCCCTGCCCCGCTGCCGGGCCGAGGACGCGGCATCTGGATGAGGCCCGCCGGCCTCAATCGATTGGGGTGCAGGGTTGGTGAACTCGTAAAAAGTCATTGATATATTACTCGGAGCAGTTGCTCATGAGCCTTCGGCCCACCCGTAAAGCATGAAAAGTTCAGTGGAGCGGGCCTCCGTGCCCGCTGTCTTTGGTGGCACATCGCGGCCTATGGCCGCAACCAAACTGAAAAAATGACCTAATTACTTTGTAAAATCATCAGGATACAGGCTAAATCTTGTTGAAAAAACCAGAAACTCAAGTTCAGTA
>VGSJ01000092.1 GCA_016875015.1 Deltaproteobacteria bacterium
GTTTTAATCGTCGCTTTTGGGAAAATGAGCTTTTTGATCGCCTGGTCAAGGCTTGTATATCAACTGAAACTGTCACATATCATCAACTGACAACCCAGAAATCTTTATGAGCTAAGTCAATAGGCATTTTGCCTTAAACTTCTGAAAGGATAACATAAAGATATCCTTCTTAAAATTTGTTAAGAGCGTGCCTCAAAAGATTTAGGAATAATTTTTGCAGAATAAGTTCGGATAAAGCCAAACCCGCCGCGAGGCGGGGACGGAAAGCCCCGGGTCTCACATGGTGCGAGACAGCCGGGTTGCCCAAAGGAAAGGTAATTAAGACTATTTTTCTTTCTGAGTCTGGAGGTCCAGCGTCCATGATAATTAAAGGAGGTGATGATTCGGGGGGACTCAATTTCAGGGCTTAGGTAACGTTGGCTGTGCAACATAAACAACTTTTTTGCATAAGGAGGCAATCATGAAGAGTGTCATCAAAAGCGTTTGCGCTTTGCTCCTGGTGGGATGCGTGGCCCTGGCCTCAGGGTCCGCAGGCGCCGCGGTGTACGGTTTCGATAACCTGGCGGCGGGAACTTCTATTGAGGGAAATACTTACTTCGGGGTAACCTATACCTCCAGCGACGGCAGCGCTCAGGTGTTCCTTGGTAATCGATATGGCTACGGGTATATTTCCCCGGATATGACCATAAGTACTTCCGGGTACCTGACAGGTAATACTCTAACCATGACGTTCGCCACCCCCCAAAACAGCTTTGCCTTTATTGGCGGGGACGCCGGCGGCGATACTGACCGGTTCTTTGTCGACGCCTATAACTCCGCTAATGTGCTTCTGGGCACCCTTGACACCGGATTTTTTGGCGGGAACCCAATAGACCCGAACAACGTCATGGTGGATAACTACCTGGTCAACCTGAATTATGCCAACATGGCGTACGTGGTGGTCCGCAATGCCGCCAATGCCGGGATCCTCATCGATAACGTGCAGCAGTGCAACCCGGTGCCCTTGCCGCCCTCGGTCCTGCTGCTGGGCTCCGGGCTCCTGGGACTGGTGGGCGCAGGCTGGAGAATGAGGAAGTAACCCGGCATTGCCCCGCAACGGGCTAAGGACTTTGGCCCGTTCAACCCCGGGCGTTTTCTGGGCAGGCGACCTCACTCTCGGGGAGATTATGAAATAACCTTAAGGAGAAAGGGCTTATGAGAACGAAAAGCAGGCTCTTGTTGGGCGCCGCCCTGATCATGCTGCTGGTAGGGCTTCCGGGAATCGCGGGGGCGGTATACATGGGTTTTGACAATCTGGCATTGGGCAACATCGATGGCAACCACCTGGGGACGTGGCCCGATGGAGTTACCATCACCTCCGCCGACGCCAGCACGTATGTCGCAGACGGGAACCAGTTGAGTTGGGGCTGGCTCACTCCCTTCAAGGTCGTTACCAACGAAGGTTTTCTGGTAAATAACCTTATGACCCTCACCTTCGACACCGGCCGGGGTTATGTGGCCTTCTTCGGAGGCGATGCCGGGAATGACCTGGACCATTTCGTTGCCAAGGCTTACAGTGCCGCCAACGTCCTCCTGGGCACTTTCGACAGCGGGATCTTCGGCGGTAACCCCTATTCAGCTAATAATTACATGAATGACGCGGCCTATGCGGAGTTCAGTTTCGACACCCTCAAGATCAAGTACGTGACCATCGAGGCGTTCTCCGTACAAGGTGGCGCCGGGATCGTCATTGACAACCTGGAGTTTTGCCGGCCCGACGTCGTCCCCCTGCCGCCCTCGGTCCTGCTGCTGGGCACCGGTATCCTGGGCCTGGTGGGTCTGGGCTGGAAAAGAAGGAAAACCAGCTAAACCAATTTACGGGTAGCAACCCGGCCCCGCGCCTTCTCCCGGCGCGGGGTTTTTTATGTGCGCCCCGGTCCGCCGGGACTAAGTGGGCCGGGCCGCAATACCAAAAAGAGCCCTCTGTGAAAGCCCGCTCACCTGTCATTCTGAGGGAGCACAGCGACCGAAGAATCTCATAACTACAAGGAAAAACGAGATCCTTCGCTCCGCTCAGGATGACAAAATTACTTTTCCAGTGGTCTCAACTTCGTATGACTTCCCGAACTAAAGCCCCCGGGCGCACCGCCGAGGGCTTTTTTGCAGCGCTTGCACCGGATTGCCGTCAAACCAGCGGTCCAGGCTAAACGTCCATGAACCACAGGTGTCTCACCCGCCGGGAATGAAAAATCCCCCCTGCCCCCCTTTTTCAAAGGGGGGTTTTAAAGTCCCCCTTTAGCAAAGGGGGATTCAGGGGGATTTGGATTTTCACGGTAAAAGCCTGGGGCTAAAAAAACAGTTTTCTGATGGCAACTCGGTATTAAGGGGGGAAGACGAAAGCCGGACGGTTTTCCATTGATAAACCGTCTGGTCTGGTTTAATTATTAAGGAGACCTCGGCGAAAGTCCCTCTTTCGGTCATTCTGAGGGAGCGAAGCGACCGGAGAATCTCCAGATACGAGATCCTTCGCTTTATATGAAAATAACCCGGTGGGGCGGGCCTCCGTGCAGTGGGGCGGGCGTCCCCGCCCGCCAACCGATATGGCGGCCAGGGACGGCCGCCCCACCAACGCGACTAATTTTCCTCGTTGGTTGTGACCTTAAGGTCGTGATTGTTCGCTCAGGATGACGAAATGGCTTTTCCCAGAGCTTTCCTAGAGATAACCCTGATGCAGAAATTTCTCAAAAAGGACCTCCCATGAAAATTCACGAATATCAGGCGAAAGATTTACTGAAGAAATTCAACGTGCCGGCGCCCCAGGGCAACGTGGCCGCGACCTCCCGGGAAGCCCGGCAGGCGGCGGAAGAACTGGCCGAAGGCCCCTTTGTGGTCAAGGCCCAGATTCACGCCGGGGGCCGGGGCAAGGGCGGGGGCATCAAGGTCGCCGCCACCTTTGAGGAAGTGGAGCAAATGGCCGACCAGATTCTGGGCATGACCCTAATCACGCCCCAGACCGGCCCCGAAGGCAAGGTGGTCAACAAGGTCCTGGTGGAGCAGGCCCAGGACATCGCCCAGGAGCTTTACCTGGGGATGGTGGTGGACCGCGCCTCCAGCAGGCCGGTGATCATGATGAGCGCCGAGGGCGGCATGGAGATCGAGGAAGTGGCGGCCCGCACCCCGGAGCGGATTTTCAAAGAGACCATAGACCCGGCCGCGGGCTTCTTCCCCTACCAGGCCCGGAACCTGGCCTTCGGGATCGGGCTGGGGCCCGCCCTGATCCGCCCGGCCACGAGTTTCATCGAGAATCTCTACCGCCTGTTTATCTCCCTGGACTGCTCCCTGGCGGAGATCAACCCCCTGGTGGTCACCAAGGGCGGGGCCATGCTGGCCCTGGACGCCAAGCTCGATCTGGACGACAACGCCATGTTCCGGCACCATGACCTGGCGGCCATGGAGGACCCGGACGAAATGGACCCGATGGAGCACGAGGCTCGGAAGCACCACCTGAACTACATCCGCCTCACCGGCAACGTGGGGGCCATGGTGAACGGCGCCGGTCTGGCCATGGCCACCATGGACCTGATCAAGGCCGCCGGGGCCGACCCCGCCAACTTTCTGGACGTGGGCGGCGGGGCCTCCGCCGAAATGGTGGCCAACGGCTTCCGCATCATCCTGGGCGACCCCAATGTCAAGGGGGTGCTCATCAACATCTTCGGCGGCATCCTGCGGTGCGACGTCCTGGCCAACGGGGTGGTGGAGGCGGTGCAACAGGTTAAGGTCCAGGTGCCCATCATCGTGCGTCTGGAAGGCACCAACGTGGAGCAGGGCCGGGAGATTCTGGCCAAGTCCGGCCTCACCTTCACCGTGGCCACCGACATGCTGGACGCGGCGAAGCAAGTGGCGGCCCTGGTAGCCTGAGTACAGGAATTCATAAATACGCTAACGTCATATGTCGCCCCCCTCACCCCAACCCTCTCCCCCCGAAGCGGGGGGAGAGGGGGAAAAGTCGAAACCCCGCACACGAATATATTTGTGGGTAACGGCTAGTGTCATGTTTCAGAAGTAGCTTTAATAAGTTATGGTCTTAAAATTCCCCCTCCCCTGGTGGGAGGGGGTCAGGGGGAGGGGGATAAGGCTTTGTATCTGTTCATGGTTTTGTCACCCCCACCCTAACCCTCCCCCATCACGGGGGAGGGAATAAAGACGAGCATTTTTAAAGGTACTTCCGGGACACAACACTAGAAGCGGAGGGAGAGGGGGTAGGTTAGGTCGCCGGGTTTTTTATGATGGCGGAGCATTAAATCGGTCCCGTCTTTTCCCCTCTCCCCCAATGGGGGAGAGGGTCAGGGTGAGGGGGAAGTGATCTTCACGGAGTTAAGAAATACGTTGCCGTATTTATGAACCACTGTACCAAGTTCCGGGGATATGCGAAACTCAAAGCGTTCCCGGGGTTGGGCCGTTGCGGTCGGGACCGGCGCCCGGGAGAATTGGTTCCGGTCAATGCTGACCGCCTGATATCAAGTTGCGCTCAAAAGGCTATTTTCTGTAGCCGCAGGCTTTAGCCTGCGCCGGCACAGGCTGGAAAGCCTGTGCCACCTTTTGACTGCAATCTGGTATGCAACGAGATTTTCCGGTCAAAATGAAATTATGCGGATGAAAGGTGACATATGAGCGTTCTGGTAAATAACGACACGAGAGTGGTGGTGCAGGGGATTACCGGCAAGGAAGGCTCGTTCCATGCCCGGGCCTGCGCCGAATACGGCACCAAGGTGGTGGCCGGGGTGACCCCGGGCAAAGGCGGCCAGAAGATGGACGAGGTCCCGGTGTTCAACACCGTGGCCCAGGCGGTGGCCGGGACGGGGGCCAACACTTCCCTGATCTTCGTGCCCCCGGCCTTTGCCGCGGACGCCATTCTGGAGTCCGCCGCGGCGGGGGTCAAGGTGGCGGTGTGCATCACCGAGGGCATCCCCACCCTGGACATGGTGCGGGTGATGGCCGCGCTGAAGGATTCGGGCTGCCGCCTCATCGGCCCCAACTGTCCGGGCATCATCTCCCCGGGCCAGGCCAAGGTAGGCATCATGCCCGGCCACATCCACCGGCCCGGCCCCATGGGCCTGGTCTCCCGGAGCGGCACCCTGACCTACGAAGCGGTGCATCAGCTCACCCTGCTGGGGATCGGTCAGAGCACCTGCGTGGGCATCGGCGGGGACCCGATTATCGGCACCAACTTCATCGATATGCTGCAACTCTTTGAGTCCGACCCCCAGACCGAGGGCATCGTGCTCATCGGCGAGATCGGCGGCGCCGCCGAGGAAGAGGCCGCGGCCTTCATCGTCCAGCACGTGTCGAAGCCGGTGGTGAGCTTCATTGCGGGGCAGACCGCGCCTCCGGGCAAACGCATGGGCCATGCCGGGGCCATCATCTCCGGCGGCAGCGGCAAGGCCTCTGACAAGATGGCCGCGCTCACCAATGCCGGGGTCACCGTGGTGGCTAATATCGGGGAACTGGGACGGGCGGCCAAGACTTTAATGGGGTCTCGCGCCTGAACTATGAAGCTCCTGCTCCACATCTGCTGCGCCCCTTGTGCGGTTTATCCGGCGCAAAACCTGTCCGCCTCGGGGCACCAGGTGCGGGGCTTTTTCTATAATCCCAACATTCACCCGTATCAGGAGTTCGCCCGCCGGATGTCCACCCTGGAAGACTATGCGGCGAAAACCCGCCTCCCCATTATCTGGGACCGCAGTTATCATCTGGAAGAGTTTTTGCGGACTATCGTATTCCGGGAGCAGGATCGGTGCCGGTTCTGTTACTACCTGAGGCTGAAGGTCACGGCCCGGGCGGCCAAAACCGGCAAGTTCGACGCCTTCACCTCCACCCTCCTCTACAGCAAATTCCAGACCCATGAGGTGATCCGGGAGTTGGGCCAACAGGTGGTGCAGGAGGTGGGAGTGCCATTTTATTACGTCGACTTCCGCAAAGGGTGGGCGACAGGCATGGCGCAGTCAAAGAAAATGGGCCTCTACAAGCAGCAATACTGCGGCTGCATCTTCAGTGAACGGGATCGCTTTCTGCAGCCCGCCAACGCCAGCCGGGGCAACGGACCGGCCCGAACGTAAATGAAGCAGAGGCGAGGTCTCCGGGCTTCGCGCCAGGTTAAGGCCGGGACGTAACGTTTAGATGAAAGTGCAGGGCCGCCGCCCTCGCCTGCCCATGGACAGCCGGGGGCGGCGGTGATAGATTCTCATGCTGCGCGGCGCCCGTAAGGAAATGACTGTTGGTCCGGGTGGAGGTGGGGCCATTGCGGCTTAAAGATTCCCAGCCCCGCCCTCCCTTCCTGGCCGGCCCCGCCGACCTGGTCAACGGGCGTATTGCTGGGCCTTCTTAAAGGCCTCCTGGGCTGCCGTTTCCTTGCCCCGCTCTTTGAGGAATTCTCCCAGAAAATTCCAGCCTTCAGCGTAGTCGGGCTTCAGGGTGACGGCCTGGCGCAGTTCGGCTTCCGCCTCGACGAAGTTGCCGGCCCGGGCCAGGGCGCTGCCCAGCAGGCTGTGGACCTCAGCCCAATCCGGCCTGATGCCGAGCGCCTGGCGAAAGGCTTGCGCGGCTTCGGCCTCCCGGCCTTCTCCCGCCAGAATGAGCCCGTATTTATAGTAATCCTGGGCCGCCCGCAAATTCGCCGCCCTAACTTTGTCGGCGCCGCTGTCGGCGAACCCCTGGATACCGGCGCCCAGGGCCAGGCCAATCATTACCAGCGTTATAACCATCCATCGCTTCATAATCTGTTCTCCCTTAAAATGACAAGTCTGCTGGCTCGAAAATTAATATTTCACCAGGTGATTTTTTTTTGATTTCTTTATCCTTGGTTAATAACGGGATTCCATATTGCTCTGCCACTTGCAATACTACTGTGTCTCCACCTTTTAACCCTGTCAAGCTACCCAACATGCAAGCCCTTACTGCAACATCAATAGTTATATCCAACCAATTAATGCTTGGTATTTTAATTAAATTTTGATAAACTTTAATAGACAGCACATTATTATTTGTTCTTCTGCGTATAACACATATTGTCTCAATTAATACAAGTGTAGGGCATAAGGCTTCTAATTCATATTTTAGTAGCTTTTGAAAAATTGGCCAACATTCATTGTGAAACATATCGCTTGGGTCGAGACTGCTGACAAAAATATTGCTGTCAATGACTAGTTTCATTTAACTCTCTCTCTTTCTTTTTGAATGTCTTCAATGCTACTTCCGCCACTAGAACATAAACGGATATTTTCCAATAGTTCTGTGAATTCTTTTATCAACTTAGAGCTTAATTTCAAAGGTTCGCGCTGAATATAATTAAGGCCTATACTGACAAAGAGATTGTTGGCTTCGCTTGCCGCAAGCCGGCTCTTTTTCACATAGAGTTCCCTTTCGATCCTTTTAATTTCATCGATAATCTCTAACTTTTCCTGTTCTTCCATGACCAGTCCCCTTTACAATAAATAATCTTAGGTTTATCGGTTCCGAGAAAACCTGTTCTTATGGTTATAAAACTCAAGGGGAGAATCTTGGTGTTTGATCTCCCAGCAATAATCCTATAGCGGCCCCACGGAGGCCAGATACAGGGCCACTTCTTCTTTTTGATCCGCGCCGACCATGCTCTCCACTTCCTCGTCGAAGAAGGCCCCCACCGGGCAGACCCCCAGCCCCAGGGCCGTGGCGGCCAGCATGAGATTCTGGCAGATGTGGCCGGCGTCCAGGAACAGGTAGCGCACGGCCCGCTCGCGGTATTTCCACCTTGCCCGGTTCAGCACCCCGGTCCAGATAAACACCGCCCCCGCCTCTCCCAGGAAGCTCTGGGAGAGTCCGGCGGCCGCCAGGGGTTGGCGGAAGTCGCCGGCGGCCAGTAATTCTAAAGCAAAATCCAGCGCCTGGAAATGCCAGATCCCCGACGTCACCCCTTCGACGCGGTGCACCGCCAGGTAGGTTTCCACCGGGTACAGGGCCCCGGCCGAGGGTGAGGCCCGGAACTGATACCCGCCCATGGCCGCAGTGATTCCTTGCGTGGCCCAGAGCAGGGCGGCCAATTCCGCCTGGGTCAGGGGCCGGTCCAGATAGTTGCGCTGGGAGCGCCGCCGGGCCAGGCACTGCCACAGGTCGGCGCCCCGGCGGCCGCTATCGGGGTCCAGGCTGAGGCGCTGGGCTGCGTCCGGATACTCTTTGTACAGGGGGGGCCGGGGGTAGGCCAAAGATTTTTCCCCCATGGCTCGCCGGCTATAGCGCGTCTGTTCAAGGTAGCGGCGGGCAATCCCCGTTTCCGGCTGGTTCATGCCATCCCCCCCTTACCCCGTTCTTCCCGACGGGGGCGGTTTCTGTCGTAGATGATCTTCAAGCCCTTCAGGGTCAGGTAATCGTCCACCGTATCGATGCTTTTGGTTTCCGAGGCGATGAGGCAGGCCAGGCCGCCGGTGGCGATCACCCGGGGCCTATCGCCCAGGGCCTCCTTGATGCGGCTGACGATGCCGTCCACCAGGCCGACATAGCCATAGATGATCCCGGCGTTCATGCTGCTGATGGTGTCCTTGGCAATGATGCTCTTGGGCTTGGCGAAGATCTCCACCCGGGGCAGCTTGGAGGCCTTGATGAAAAGAGCTTCGCACGAGATCATTACCCCCGGGGCGATCACCCCGCCCAGATACTCGCCCTGGCGGGATACCACGTCAAAGGTGGTGGCGGTGCCGAAATCCACCACCACCACGGCGCCGTGGACTTGCTCGTAGGCCGCCACCGCGTTGACGATGCGGTCGGCCCCCACTTCCCGGGGATTGTCATAGTGAATGGGCATGCCGGTCTTGATCCCGGGGCCCACCCACATGGGGCGGACTTTCAAATAACGCTGGGCGAAACCATCCAGGGTGTTGTTCATGGGGGGGACGACGCAGGAGATGATCAGGTCGGTGCCCGGCTCCAGGGTAAGATCCTGGGCCTGAAAGAGATTCCGCAGCAGGATGCCGAACTCGTCCACGGTGGCGTCTTTCTCGGTCCGGATACGCCAGTCGCTCAAGATTTGGTTATCCTGATAGACCCCAATCACCGTGTTGGTATTCCCTACGTCCATCACCAGCAGCATGGGCACGCCTCCCTCTCAGTTCAACATGGTCTTCAGCCCCTGGGCCAGATCCTGGGCCACCTGCCGGATCAGCGACTCGTCCTCGCCTTCGGTCATGACGCGCAGTTTGGGCTCCGTCCCGGAGTAGCGCACCAGCAGCCGTCCCCGGGTCCCGAGGCGTTTTTCCGCCTCCAGGATGGCGTGGCGGGCTCGGGGCAAGGTCTTCAAATCCTTTTTCTCCTTGACCTCCACGTTGATGAGGATCTGGGGACATTTTTGGAGGAAGCTGGCCAGGTCGGCCAGCGGCTTGTTCTTCCTGAGCATCACGGACAGCAGCCGGAGCGCCGTGAGAATGCCGTCCCCCGTGGTGGTGTAGTTCAGAAAGAGCACGTGGCCGGACTGCTCGCCCCCTAAATTATAGCCGCCCTTGAGCATGGCTTCCACCACGTAGCGGTCCCCCACGGGGGCCCGGAGGAGGCGAATCCCCCGGTCCTTCAAGGCCAGTTCCAGCCCCAGGTTGGACATGACGGTGCCCACCACGGTCTTGCGCCGCAAGCTTTCCCGTTCCAGCATATCCAGGGCGCAGATCCCCATGATGTGGTCGCCGTCCACGATCTTGCCCCGATGGTCCACCATGATGACGCGGTCGCCGTCCCCGTCAAAGGCGATGCCCAGGTCGGCCCCGTGGCGTTTTACCAGGGTGGCCATGGTTTCCGGAGAAGTGGCGCCGCACTTGTGATTGATGTTTCTGCCGTTGGGCCTGACCCCCATGGGGATCACCTCGGCCCCCAATTCGGTGAAGATCTCCGGGGCGATCCGGTAGGTGGCCCCGTGGGCGCAGTCCACCACGATTTTTAACCCATCCAGCTCCATTTCCTTGGGGAAGGTGCTTTTCAAAAACGAGATATAACGGCCCCGGGCATCGTCCATGCGAAAGGCCTGGCCCACTTCGGTGGCGGTGGGACAGGCCCCCTCCACCTCTGGTTGGGTCATCAGGACCTCGATCCTGGCCTCCAACTCGTCGGGGAGCTTGAAGCCGTTGCCGGAAAAGAACTTGATGCCGTTATCCTGGTAGGGATTGTGGGAGGCGGAAATGACCACCCCGGCGTCGGCCCGCATGGAGGAGGTGATAAAGGCAATCCCGGGGGTGGGAAACGGCCCCAGCAGCAAGGCGTCCACCCCCATGGAGCAGATGCCCGCCACCGTGGCGTATTCCAGGAGGTAGCCCGAGACCCGGGTGTCCTTGCCCACGACGATGCGGTGCCGGCCTGGTCCGAACTTGATGACATAGGCCAGGGCCCTGCCTAATTGCAGCGCCACCTCGGCGGTCATGGGGTAGACATTGGCCACCCCCCGCACGCCGTCGGTGCCGAAAAGTTTACGTGTGTCCGTCATGCTTGCGTAGCTCCAGTCAGCTCAGATTGATCCTTGGCAACTGATGCCCATTTTCTACCATAATTTGCGGTAAATATCACTACCTGAGGCAAGGATGGGAGTGGAATCACGGGTGTCATCGGACCTGCCGACCCGGGTCATGGAGGTCTGTAGGGCGGGAAAGCGAAGCGCATCCCGCCTTTCGATTCATTCTATCTCCAGACGCCGAACGTCATCATCTGCCGCCCACTCATGGTTGTAAATAACGCATCGTACGTAACGGTGAAAGCTTGAATAAGGGCTGAAGGCGGGATGCGCTTCGCTTTCCCGCCCTACTGCTCTGCCGCGATGTGGTTAAGGGCGAGAATGAGGCGTCTGGGCCTCAGTCCGCCGCCTCCTGCCAACTGATGCACTGGGCCGGACACTGGTCCATGGCCGGCTGGATCTGGTCTTCCGGGGCCCCCGTGGGGTTGATGACCTCGGAATGCCCCAAAGACTCGCTGAGGCGGAACACGGCGGGACAGACCGCCTCGCAGTTGCCGCAGGCGATGCAGGTCTCGGTGTCGATCACCGGAATCTTGTTGGCCATGATTAATCCTCTCTTGGCTAAACGTCTATAAACCACCGGTGTCTCACCCCCGGGGAGGCAAAATCCCCCCTACCCCCCTTTTCCAAAGGGGGGTTTTAAAGTCCCCCTTTATTAAGGGGGATTTGGGGTTTCTCGGTAAAGCGTAATCGCATTGCTACCTTTATATGAAAAAAACCTGGTGGGGCGGGCCTCCGTGCAGTGGGGCGGGCGTCCCCGCCCGCCAACCGATATGGCGGCCAGGGACGGCCGCCCCACCGCGACGACTAATTTTCATAGTTGGTTGTAGCCCAGATATGGTCATGGTTGTTCGCGTCAAATCGGCGGCGCGATGGTGACCAGGAGGCGTAAATCGGTCCTGGCCCTCAGGCCATGAGGTTCAGCGATGTCAGAGATGACCACATCTCCCGGCTTGGCCGGAAAGGAGGCGCCATCCTTGCCCAGAAACTCCCCTTCCCCTTCGATGATCACCAGACTCAACTGACCTTCGATGTCGTGGGCATGCACCGGCAGTTCCTGGCCGGCTTTGAAATTAAAATTGATGATTTTAAAGTAAGGGGAGTCGTGCACCAGCAGCTTTTTTAAGCCTTTGTCGCCAAACTCCCCGGCCTCATAGAGATTGATCTTTTTCATTTTTTTCATAAAGACTCCTTTTCATGGGTGGCCCCGCAATTAACCCCGGACTAGGCCGCTTCATCGGCCCAGTGGATGCAGTTGACCGGGCAGGCGTCCACGGCCTCCTGGATCTTGGCCGCCGGCGCGGCCGAGGGGTTCATGACCTGGGCGAATCCCAGGCTTTCGTTCACGGTAAAGACCTCGGGGCAGATTTCTTCGCAGGCCCCGCAGGCAATGCAGTCGTCTTCTGCTACATAAGGCACATGGTCCGCCAAACTTTTTTACTCCTTGTAGGTTGTTTGTTCTCAAGTTAAACCAGCAGTGTCCGGTTGTTCCGCCCCCCCCCCCCCCCCCCCCCCCCCCCCCCCCCCCCCCCGGGGGGGGAGGGGGGGGGGGAGGGCGGG
>VGSJ01000093.1 GCA_016875015.1 Deltaproteobacteria bacterium
GAGCGTGCCCCCCCTCACCCCAGCCCTCTCCCCCCGCCGGGGGGAGAGGGAGAATTACCGGATATCCTTCTTTATTCCCTCTCCCCCAATGGGGGAGAGGGTTAGGGTGAGGGGGAATTAATCACTTTCTCCCTGTCGTTGATAAATGCGTTCCCGGATTTTTTGAAAGCTCGGGTGCTAAGTGAACAGCTTTGGATTTAGGGGGATTATCAGGCACTTATTTAATCCCCCCTGACCCCCCTTTAGAAAAGGGGGGGACCCCCCCAACTTTAATTGCCATATTAATTGTGAAACGTCCCACTAGGTATTTTTGCCCATGGGGAATTAGGTAATAGTGCCCATTACCTTTCCCACCGCGATGCGCTACGCTTCGAGACAGCGGTTCATCCGGCCTGAACGCCGGGCACAAGCGCAGCCGCGTGGAGCAGAAAACCATGGACCGCCCCTATTACATTCTGTTGGCCGATGACCATGCCGGGTTTCGCCGGGAAGTGAGAAAGGTCCTGGAAGAGATGCCCGGCGTCAAAGTCACGGGCGAAGCCGGCAATCGCCGCGAACTGTTCGCACTGTTGCGGCAATCGCCGCCGAAACTGGTGATCCTGGATATGTCCATGCCCGATCTGCAGGCCGGGAAAGGAACTCAACTCATTACCCGGCGCTACCCTGAAATCAAGGTCCTGCTCATGGTCATGGACCAGGGAAATGAATACCTGATCCACGGACTGGCGGCCGGTGCGGCCGGGGTCTTGCCGAAACAATATGTGGCGGGACAAATCGCTCGGGCCATTACCGCAATTCGCCAGGGAAAAATCTATTTACCGCCCCAGGCCCCGGGGGAAAATTCTCCCCGAATTGCGGCGCCGACGGCCACCGGGCCTGGCCGGTGCGGTCGGGACAACGGATAGGTAGTTTTACCTAAGGGGAAATAGGTAGTTACGCGGATTGACCTTGTTCCGCGCATGGGAGTTAAATAGCCCATCGCTGAATCCTTTTTCACTTGGCGCACGGGGACTTCACACCAAACCGGGGGACGACGAGGAGCACGCACATGGCTAAGTACGACATTCTCTTGATCGGCGACGGCACTAACCTCCTTGAGACGATGGGCTGGGTTTTGGACTATAAAGGTTTTGCGGTCAAGGTGACGGCCAGCCCGGAGGCCGCCCTGGAAGCCATGGTGAAGAAAAACTATGACCTGGTCATGGGCAAGCTCACCATGGCTGACAAGGAGAGCTTGGACATCTTGCAGCGGGCCAGGCGGCTCAATCCTGAAGTCAAGATCATGGTAGTCGGCGGCAATCACGATGCCCTCTTTCCCCCGGAAGCCTATGAGCTTGAAGTCGATGATTACCTCCTGATGCCGATGAGCCCCCCGGAGTTGTGGCGGCGGGTGAGCCACTGCCTGGAGAACCGGGAGGTGCTGGACCTCCAGCCGGTGCGGGGTTCGGCGGCAAGTTCCAGGACTGCTGCGGCTGGACCGCAGATGATGCTCATGACCCATGATGTCAGGGGATCCATGGTAGCCACCGCGGCGTCGTTGAAGCTCATGGCCCGGGGCACGTATGGGGAACTGAGCGAGCCAGCCAGGGCAAAACTCCATGAAGCCGCCGGCCGGATCGAAAATACGATTCAACTGCTTGAGGATTCCCTCGGCAGGTCCCTGGCGGACCGCGCTTCAGCCGCAGATGGAGACTTCCTCAATTTGGCCGAAGATGTTGTCGAACCGGTCCTGGCCGAACTGGCCGCTGAAATCCAGGACCACCGGATAACTCTGGTTAACCGGTTGCATAATCATGGGAAAGGCAAGGTTCCGGTCAAGGGCGGCAAATTGTGGCTGAAGGGCGTGTTCCGGAATCTCATCAATAACGGCATAAAATACGGCGGCCGCGGGTGCACCATCGTGGTCGATTTAGAGACCCAGGGGTCCGCCTCCCGTTTGAATGTGTACAACACCGGGCCGACTGTCCCTGAAGACTGCCGCGCCATGCTGTTTTCGTATGGCCGGAGTCTGCCGCAGTCCAAGAAATGTAGCCGGGGTCTGGGGGTCGGGCTCTCCCTGAGCCGTGACGTCATCCGAAACTACGGCGGCGACATCTGGTATGAACCGAAAAAAGGCGGAGCCAATTTTGTGATGTCTTTACCGCCGCGTTGATCCCGGCCGGGAGGATGCGCTTACCGGTTGATGGCCCTCTCAGCCCTTTGCGGTCAGAAGAGGAGGCCGCGCCTAAGCAGGGGCAGGAGGCTCATTACAGGCTCCTGCCCCCGTTTTTTGGGCGGGGCGCCGGCCCGGGGCCAGGGCTATGGTCAGGAAGATTTGCAGAAATGATGCCCTGGCCGTGATTTTACCTTGACATCGGCAGCCTAGATCACTAAAAAGACGATTAGGCATGTCAGAATGAAGCCAGGGCTGGGCCCTGGACCCGAATCGGAACGGGAGGCACGCACCGTTCCTTTTTTCTGACTGCTGGTTCACGGCTGTGCCGCCACCGGCAGGGTGGCAATTTTCAGGAGGTTTGATTCAGCATGAAAGTGAAGGGTACGGTAAAGTGGTTTAATGATGCTAAGGGTTATGGATTCCTTTCCCAAGAGGACGGCACCGATGTCTTTGTGCATCATTCCGCCATCCAGGGGGAAGGGTTCAAGTCTCTCCAGGAAAACGAGGCGGTTGAGTTTGAGGTGACCCAGGGCGCTAAAGGACTCCAGGCCCAGAACGTCGTCAAGATTGGACGTTAGGGGGTAACGGTTTGCGGCTCCAGGGGTCCAAGGCCCCTGGAGCTTGGTTCCTTAACCAGCCTGTGGCGGGCCGCGCTGCCGCGGCCCCGTTCCTCCGGCGTTGCCTCCTCCCGGCCAGGCTCAAAGGACCGGCGGGTTGGGCCCTGTCCTCCCCATGAGCCCCTGACATCCCTGCTTTCACCCGCTCTCCGGGGCCTGGTCGCCATAAAGGGGGTTGACCGGGGTCGCTTTTATTGTTATTTTGTGGCACAAGAATGCTCTGCCCCGGGGGGCGTCCGTTATGTCCAAACTTGCCAATTACTTCACTAGGACTGACCGCAAGAAGCTATTTTTCGACTATCTCAAGCTTGTGGGGATCCTCGAAATCATCATTTTTATGGTGGTGGTCCTGTGGGCTTCCGACGATAAATACCACCGGGTGCCATCCGCCTTCCCCTGGCGGGAGTATGTCTTTGTGGCCTTTGCCTTCCCCATTGTCTTCACCTTTCTCATGGGGGTGATCATCACCGGATTCAACTATTTCCTGGGAGGTGAATCGGAAGATACGGCGGAGAGCGGGGGAATTCCCGTCAATCAGATGGACGCCGTGATCAGTCAGATCAAGCGCCTGCCCTACCTGAGCCTTTTATTTCTGTTGCTGGTGACCATTTTCGCCCTCTATAACCTGAACCATATCATGGCCTGGCTGGGTTCCCTGGGCTATAACGCCTTCCGCTTCCTGAGTTATGTGCTGGCCGGACTGGGCGTCATCGTAGTCATCTATATGATGTTCTTCCTCTTTTTTAAGTACCGTCTCAACCATAAGCATATGCAGTACCAATATTATTCTGATATTTCCGCCAAACACGGCTTGATTATCCTGGATGACCAGACCGTGCTCCACAAGAACGGCAATCTCCTGGTGAAGGGGCGGCGTTGGCGGGGCCCCAAGCAGGTGGGGACGGCCCCCGCCCAGAAGGAGTTGTATTCTCCGGAGCCTGCCAACCCGGACCACCTGCCGATGCCCAAACCCTGATGTCCCCGACGTCTGCGGGCCGGGGCGATAGGGTGACGCTTCATAAATACCATGGTTTTCCTCTTAAGAAAAAAGCCCCAATTAAGGCCAGTATTTTACCCCCCTTTTTTAAAGGGGGGCAGGGGGGATTATATAACCGTTTGATAATCCCCCTGAATCCCCCTTTAGGAAAGGGGGACTTTAAAAGAGCTTTTGGGAGGTCCGGGCAAAATAATTACCCTACAATTTATGAAGCATAACACTGGCAGCGAGACCCCCGCCGGCCGGATCCTCATAATGGCTGCACTGCCCCGGGAAGTGCGGCCTTTTTTGCGCCGGGTCAAGGCGAGGGCTCGCCGGGATCTGGGGCCGCCGGCCTGGGAATGGGAGGCGGGAGTTGCGGTGGTGGCCCTGTCCGGGATGGGCGAGGCTCTCGCCCGCCGAGCCGGGGAGACCCTCATGGGTCGCTGTCGCCCCGAACTCCTGGTCTCCGTCGGGTTCGGGGGCGCCCTGACCCCGGGGTTGGCTGCCGGAGACCTGGTCCTGGGAGAGACCTTCTGGCGCTATAACCCCGACACCCGGGAACTCCAGGCGGGCCCGCAGCCGGCTTCTCCCTGGCCCTTACCTTTCCTCTGCGCCGCCCTCCACCAGGCGGGGCTCGCCGCCGTCACCGGCAGTGTGGTCACCACCAGCCGCATCATTCACAAGGAACGTCAGGGAAAGCCCCTGGCCGGTTTGCCGCGGCCGGTTCTGGACCTGGAAACCGGCGCCCTGGCAGAAATGGCCGCGGCTCGGGGTCTGGCCTTTTTGAGCCTCAGGGCCATTACCGACGCGGCCGCAGACGAGATCCCGGGATTTCTCCATGCTGCCGGGGACCAGGGGGCGGCCGTGGGGGTTCGGGCGGCCCTCAGGTGGCTGGCGGCCGATGTTAGGCGGCTTCCTGACCTCCTTTACCTCTGGCGCCGGAGCCGCCGCGCCGCAGGTAAGCTGGCCATGGCCTTGACGGTCCTGGGGCCTTTACTGCTGGCGGCCGGGGGCGAGCTTGAGAGCCAGCCAGCTCAGGAAGGGGAGGTAGATAAAGATCCCCACCCAGCCCAGGCAGGTCTCCCCGATGAAGAAGGTCATGGCCAGGTTAAAACCCAGGATGCCCAGGTAAAGAGCGGGGCCCAGGAGGGCCTGGGAAGGAAACTGCCGCCGGCCCCAATCCCACCAGGGGGACGCGGGCGCCCGGGTAATTATCAGCTGCAAGACCCGGATGAGTCCTAAGGACACCAGGAACCAGCCGCCGAAGTTGCTCAGGGTGACGCCGAAATAGACCCCGGGCTCGGGGTAGCCATAAATTTGCCCCAGGAACCAGCGGTAACCCCGGAGAGCCAGGGGGTCGATGACGATATCCAGGGTCACCATCAAGACCGCCCCCAGGATGAGCGCACGCCGCGACCCCTTTAAGGCCGCCTCCCCTTCCAGAAAGAAGCGTCTCCCCTCCCAGCGCCCCGGGGTCAACGCCAGCAGCGCCAGGGAATAGCTGGCATAGGCCAGGAAGACATAGGACAGGGAATCCATGAAGGGCACCCCGGCCACCCAGAGTTCCTGGTCCACCGTGGCGGGGATATAGACGTACTCGCCAAAGGGAAAGCCCCAGTGAATGGAGGCGAACTCCGCCGCCCAGGAGATGATATAGCCCAGAACCAGGAAGGCCAGGGCCCGGCCGGCCCCCAGGTGCCAGATGGCGATCAGCAGGTAAGCCCCCAAAAAGATGAACACATAGGGCCTCAGCCAGATGGTGCCGGCCAGGAGCCACAAAAAGTGGGCCATATCCGCTGCTCCGCCAAGTTTTCGTATTTTTCGTAAGGGTGCGTTCTACGCACCCTTAACCTAAAATTATATCACAAAGCCGGTTTTACGGTCAATCCGCGGGGAGTGAAAGCCGCCGGAGCGCCCAAACCCCCTAACCTGCCCTCCCTGCAACCACGCGGCGGCGCGGCGGATATCCTCCCGGTTCCCTGGTCCTGAGCCCGGCCCGGGGGCGGCTGATTTACCCCTAACTCTGTGATACAATGAAATCAAAATATCCGGTGGGGGTCTTATACCGATCTGCGCTCAAAAATAAGGTAATTTTCCTTCGTAGGGTGCGTCTCACGCACCAAGAATGGCGCGTGAGACGCGCCCTACGGATTTCAGTGCCTTGGGAAACCATTCTCCAGACCCGAAAATGCTTTTCTGAGAGCAGCCTGGTATTAGAGGAGCACGGTTCGCGCCCCGCCGCCTGGGGAGGAAGTTCGCGGTGAAGGTAGTTTTGGCCAGCACCGCCGGGTTTTGCATCGGCGTCAGACGGGCGTTGGAAATGGTCTTGAAGGCCATCAACGAAAACCAGCCCAAGATTTACACCTATGGACCGCTGATCCATAACCCCCAGGTCCTGGAATTGTTGCGGGAACGGGGGATTACGATTCTGCAGCCCGGGGAAGCCGTCCCCGCGGGACTGGTGGTGATCCGGGCCCACGGCATCCCGCCCCAGGAACGGCGCCTGCTGGAGCAGGCCGGCGGGCGCATCATCGACGCCACCTGCCCCCGGGTGGCCAAGGTCCAGGCCATCATCCGGCGCTGGGCCGCCAAAGGGAGCGACACCCTGATCGTGGGGGACGCCGACCATCCGGAGGTTCGGGGCCTGATGGGCTATACCGAGGATCGGGGTTACGTGGTGTCCACCTCCCGGGATGTGACGGAATTGCCTGACCTTGACGAGTTGATCGTGGTGGCCCAAACCACCCAGAGCGAGTCCCAGTTCGAGGCCCGGGTCCGGGAAATTGCCGCCCGGTTTCCCCAGGCGCAGATTTTCAATACCATCTGCGATGCCACCGCCTCCCGCCAGGCCGAGGTCCAGGAACTGTCCCGGCAGGCGGAAGCCCTGGTGGTGGTGGGGGGGCGCAACAGCGGCAATACCCAGAGGCTGGTGGAGATCTCCCAGGGGACCGGTATCCCCACCTACCATGTGGAGACCGAGCAGGAGTTGGATCTGGTGGAAATCAGCCGGTACCAGACCGTGGCGGTGACCGCCGGCGCCTCCACCCCCAACTGGCTCATCGGCAACGTGGTGAACACCTTGAAGCACGCCTGGGCCTTCCGCCCCGGTTCCTGGACCAACTACCTGTACCGCGCCTGGCGCTTTTTCCTCAAATCCAACCTCTATGTGGCCATCGGCGCCGGGTCCCTGAGCTACACCTCATCCTTACTGCAACAGGTGGAGCCCCAGTTCACCTATTTTTTCGTGGCGTTTTTCTACGTTTACGCCATGCATCTGCTCAACCATTTTACCGACAAGGCCTCCAAACTCAACGATCCGGTCCAGACCATGTTTTACGGCCGCCACCGGCGCTTTCTTCTGGTCACCGGGTTCCTCTCCGCCTTGATCGCCCTGGGTCTGGGGGCCTACCTGGGGCCGTGGCCCTTTATCTTTGTCCTGGTCATGAGCGGCATCGGCCTGATGTACGGCTTCAAGATCATCCCGGAGCGCCTGGCCCAGCTTACCGGCATTTACCGGCTTAAAGAGATCCCCGGGTCCAAAACCATGTTCACCGCCGTGGCCTGGGGCGTGCTGGCCGCGCTCATTCCGGTGGTGTGCTCCGACCAGGAAATCTCCGGCGCCACGGCCATCGCGTTTTTCTTCGTGGCGGGCATGATCTTTATCCGCTCCGGCCTCTTTGAGATCATGGCCATCGAAGGGGACCGGGTGGTGGGCAAGGAAACCCTGGCCATCGCCCTGGGCAAAGAACGCACCTTCACCCTGCTGGTCTTCGGCTCCCTGGCCTTTGTGGCCATGCTGCTGGGGGCCGCCTGGGCGGGCGTCATCCCTTCCCTGGGCTACACCCTGAGCCTGTCCGGCCTCTATATGCTGGGCTATCTTATCCTCTACCACCAGGGAATGATGGAGTCGAGCCTCATGCTGGAGTCCCTGGTGGAAGGCAACATGATCCTGGCCGGGGTCCTGGCCTTTATCTGGGACCCCTATAACGTGATTTTTTGAGCCGGGGATGGGGTTATGCCAAGTTGCAGTCAAAAAACACTGAATATTCATGTCATTCTGAACGGAGCGTAGCTTCGTTAAGAATCTCGGCGGCTTAAAAAGAGAGATTCTTCGCTCCGCTCAGAATGACAAATAATAATAGAAATGTAGGGCGGGCATTGCCCGCCAGGGGTGGCAGCCTCGAATTTTTCTGAATTATTTGGTGCGTAAGACGCACCCTACTTTTCAGACCAGTTGCTCATGGGCCTTCGGCCCGCCCGTAAAACATGAAAAGCTGGTATTGGCTGGTGGCACAGCCTTTCCAGGCTGTGCACGACTAACCTGCTTCCTTGACACAGGCTGGAAAGCCCGTGCCACCAATTTAAAGAACTTTTCCGAAACAGCGGATTTGTTGAGAAATGTAGGGCGGGCATTGCCCGCCAGGGGTGGCAGCCTCGAATTTTTCTGAATTATTTGGTGCGTAAGACGCACCCTACTTTTCAGACCAGTTGCTCATGGGCCTTCGGCCCGCCCGTAAAACATGAAAAGCTGGTATTGGCTGGTGGCACAGCCTTTCCAGGCTGTGCACGACTAACCTGCTTCCTTGACACAGGCTGGAAAGCCTGTGCTACCAATTTAAAGAGCTTTTCCGAAACAGCGGATTTGTTGAGTTGAGTCAATAGGCCATTTTTTTAATACGCGAACCCCGGCCATCCGGGGGAAAACTGCCCGAAACCGCCAGGAGAATAATCCCGGCGGCCATGCATTTTTTTGAAATTTTTTGTTGACAAAAGCTTTACCCCAATTTAATATGGCCGTGGATAAAATCGGTAACGGAAAGGAGGTGGGAGAGAAACCAACGATAATCGGCAGTTAGGTGAAAACGGAAAGGAGAATCTGGTAACCACTTTCCTAACTTTAAGGGGGGAACAATGAAAAAGATTATAGTTTTTGCGGTAGTTTTGGCCTTACTGGTCCCGGCGGCCGCGTTCGCGGCGACGGAATTTTCCCTGGGCGGCTTCATTAAACTGGACGCCATGTGGGATTCCGACAGCTCAGTTCACAAAAATCTTTTTAGGCCTCCGGCTCGCAATAATGACAGCAACGTGAAGCATGGGCGGCTGATGTTCACGGCCCAGGGCTCCCGGTTCAGCTTCACCATCAAGGGCCCGGACCTCTGGAGCGCCAAGACCAGCGGCTTCCTGGAAATGGACTTTGATGCGGCTCAAGAAGGGGTCAATAGCATTGCGTTTGGCGGCGCTTCCCGCTCCTACACGCCTCGCCTGCGCCACGCCATGTTCCGGTTCAACTGGCCCACCTCCGAGTTGCTGTTCGGCCAGTTCTGGTCCATGTTCTGTGAATGGTATGCTGAGTCGGCGGAAGACGGCCCGTTGATGATGACCGGCACGCCCACCGCCCGCCTGGCCCAGGTCCGGTTCACCCAGAAGTTTATGAGCGACTGGACTGTGGCCGCCCTGATCGGCGACCCGAACCAGGCTACGTTACCTGCTACTGCTTATTATAACGTTCCTGAGAACGCAATCAACAACGGCCGGGCGGCGGAATCCCCCCAGGTCCAGGGGAAAGTGCAGTACCAACATGACTTCTGGGGTAAGGCCGCGTATTACGGCAGGCCCATCCCCTTTACGGCCCAGGTCGTGGCCGGCTGGCAGCGCAATGTCCTGCGGCAGCAAAACTTCGCACTGAACACCTTAGGGACTAATATAAACAGTGTTGGCGCCGTAGTTGAAAATGCCCTATCCGCCAATGCTAACTTCAATTCCCAGAACCAGTATCTCAACCCCTGGATGGTCATGGGCTCCTTGTTCATTCCGGTCATCCCGACTCACACCGCCAATCTGGCCGGGACCGCCTCCATCCTCACCCAGTGGTGGATCGGCCAGGGCGTGGAGGTCTTTGGGTTCTCCGGCGTGGCCAGCAACCTCTACAAGTTCAACAACAATCTTAACCAAAAGTGGACCTACGACGCCTATCTGCTGAAAAAGTTCGGCGGTTTTGTCGAGGGCCAGTACTACTTTAACAACCAGTGGTTCGTCAACGCCCTCTATGCCGTCAGCAAGGCTTACGGCGTGTCTCGGGCCCGGTATAACTGGATTGCCGGGATAAACGGTCTCAATAGTATGGAGTGGGGTATGGGGGATAATGCCCATACGATCCAGCAGGCCAGCGTGACCCTGTGGTACCGTCCCATTCAGGCCTTCAAGTTCGGCTTGCAGTATTCCTATGCCGCGGCCCACTATTACCAATATATCCTTCCCACGGCTCGACCCGCACTTGTTCCTGCGGCCCCGGCTAATACCGTTAACCGGAGCAATTTCGGCGACAGCCACCGGGTGGAGTTCGTCGGGTTCTTCTACTTCTAACCTCAATATCGGTTGACTTCAACGAGCCCACAGGGTAGTATGCCTGTGGGCTTTTTTTTAGTTTTTAGTTTTTGGTTTTTAGTTTTTGGTTTTTAGTTTTTGGTTAAGGGGAAGGGGAAGGGATGACGGGAGTTGAAAAATCACGGTCGTATCGGGACCTGGACGTCTGGAAACGTTCTATAGCCTTGGTAAAAGATATTTATGAAGCAACGTCTCAGTTCCCCCCCGCAGAAAATTTCGGACTGGTGCAGCAAATAAGAAGGGCGGCGGTTTCAATTCCATCCAATATCGCTGAAGGGCAATTCAGGAATTCCACTAAAGAATTCAAGCAATTTCTCTCCATTGCCCTCGGTTCGGCGGCGGAGCTGGAAACCCAATTAATTATTGCTAATCAAGTAAATTACTTACCCATCTCAGAATTTAATGCACTATCAGGCAGTCTGGAAATTATCATGAAAATGCTTAAGAAGTTGTCTATGAGCCTGTCTAAATAACTAAGAGATTTTATTATTAATACCAAAAACTAAAAACCAAAAACTAAAAACTAAAAACTATAACCGGAGTTCGGAATGCCAAAGAAACTCGCGTTGATATTGCGATTGGGGCTCCTGCTGCTCGTGTCCGCCGCCCTGCTGTCGGGGGGATGCGCCACGGTGGACTCAATGAAGAAGTGGGCGGGCTATGGGACCAAAGACGAAGATGAAGAAACGGCCCCCCCCGAGGCCCAGCAGGAGACGGTCATGATTGACGGCAAGCCCTACGTCCGCAGTAAGAACCCCTACTGGCTCACCTACCCGAACACGCCCGAGTATCTCTATGTGGAAAAGGGCACGGAGTTCGTGGGGGCCCAGCAGCACCTGCTCAATTCCCTGGCCAAGGCCATGGGCCGGGAGCAGGCCAAGGCCGCGGGCAAGACCATCCCCCCGGATAAGCTCCAGGAAATGGTGCGGGCCGAGGTGGACCGCATCCTGAGGGAGCAGGGGCTGGGAGGGTTTGTCTCCCAGGGTCCGGGGGCCTCGGGGTCGGCGGTGGTGGGCCGGGCCGTGGCGGTCATCCCCGCTCTGGATACGCCCCGGAGCTATGACGGGTTGAACCGCACCCTGGCCATGGCCCTGGGCAACGCCATGGGGAAGACCAAAGACCTCAAGGTGAGCGCCCCGGAATCGGTGCAAGAGGCCTTGCGCAAGGCCGAGGTGGCGGGCAAACTGACCCTCGCCCCCAATATCAAGGCCCTGGGTGATGCCCTGGGGGTCCAGGGGATCGTCCTGACCGGGATAATGCCCCCGGAAGGCGGCACTCAGGGCGCCATGGTCCTGCAAGTTTATGACACCTTCACCGGCCTCCAGGAAAATGCCATCGTAGCCCCCGGCGGCGCGGGCGGACTGAAGCCCCAGGACGTCACCAAGTTCGCCCAGGACAATGCCCTGCGGGTGGCCGGCGACCTCACCAGAATTGCCTGGTTCGGGCGGGTGGAGTTTGTCAAGGAAGGCAAAGTTTACCTGAGCCTGGGCCAGAACTCGGGCCTCAAGGTGGGCGACCGCCTCAAGGTGGTGGAACCGGGCAAAGCGGTGGTCAACCCCAAGACCCACTCGGTCCTGGGTTACACCGCGGATAATCCCCAGGGCGAGATCAAGGTGACGGAACTTCTGGGGAACAGCGGCGCCGTGGGGCTGGCGTTGAGCGGCGGCCCCTTTAAGGCCAACGATAAGGTGAAAGCGGCTAAGTAGAGACGGTTTTTGGTTTTTAGTTTTTGGTTTTTGGTGAAAAGACCATAAGCCGTGGAATCGACATAGGTAGGCCCTTGCGGGCTTTCCCTGTCACACCACCGGGCGTACGGGTCCGTACCCGGCGGTTCGGATGGTTAAGCTATCTTTCTGGTGCTAAAGTTGGGAGGCCAAGCGAGATAAAAT
>VGSJ01000094.1 GCA_016875015.1 Deltaproteobacteria bacterium
TCAAGTCTTTTTAGAGGCTTATTGATGCATGGGTTGGCACTACATTTCCGCCCTTCCCATCTATGCCACCTAACAATTTCAATGACTTATACCTATATCTGGGCTTACAACTGTCGAAAATGAGTTTGAAATGAAACAAACCATCCAGATAACCTATTGATATCTCTCGTAGGGGCGGGTTTCAAACCCGCCCCTACAAAACGAACACGGTATTAGCGGCATGAAGCGGGGAGAACCGGGCGGAACGCCGGAAAATCAACGTGGGAAAAACCGTCAATAAAAACGGCGGCCCGAAGGCCGCCGTTTAAGCAGTATCAGGTTAGAAGGATTAGAAGTGTAAGTTAGCCCGAACCAAGAAGGATAACTGGTGCAGCGGATTAGCCTTGACCGTAAAGTTGGTGTTTAAGATATCGCTGTCCCAAGAAGGTTGGGCATAGCGATACCGCATGGCGGTATCGACGGAAACGTTCTTGAAGCACATCCACCGGATGCCGGGTTCGACGACCAGGGCGACGTTCACGGCGGTGTTCCCCTGAAACCCGCTAAACAGTATGGCAGGACCTATCCCGATGTAGGGATTAATCCGGCCCCCCGGCGTCTCGGAATCAGGCATGAAGCCATACTGGGCCCTGAACAGGAAAGCCCAGGTCAATTGGTACCCGTCCAACCTTAGATTGGGGAAGGGGGAATTGTGACGACCAAAATTTACATTGTTGAAGGTAAAACCAACGGTTTGATCGCCACGGACGGATAAGCGGTTATAGGTGAAATCCGTGGCAAAACTGAAATATTTCATCCAGTCGGGCCAGGCATACGCCCCAAAGCCGCTATTGACGAAATCGTAGCCGATGATCGCCCCGCCGATTACCGATGGCTGGAGATCTACGTTGGTCACCCTTGCAGTCGCCACTCCAGGAACATTGATGTCAAGGTTCGTAGACAACGGGAAATTCCCACCAAGTTGAGCGCCGACCCACATGGCAGACTGGGCCACCCCTGACATAGCCAGCAGCGCCGCCATCAGCGCCGCCACACCCAACACGCACATCTTTTTCTTCATGATTGGTCCCCCCCTTAATTTTTTTAAAACATGGTTGTTGACCTTGAATCGGACGAAGTTTTGCTACCCGTTCCCCTCCTTCCTCGCTATTCAAGACCAGTCTTGTCACCCCATTGAGGGCGACTTCATTATAAGTTGCAAGAAAAATCTTTGTCAAGGAGAAAATCTTTAAGTTGGTAAAAAAAATCTTTCGTTCAGATAGCCAGGCTGATCCAGGTGGCCAATCCCAGGCCGAGGCCCACCAGGCCGTTGAGGGTAAAGAAGGCGAGAGGCAGGCGCAGCGGCCCCCGGACGGACAACAGCAGGTGCTGCGCCAGGAGTATCAGGGAACTTAGCGCCACGGCCCCGGCATAGATGGGACCCAAACCGGCCAGCCGGCCGGTGACGGCAAACCCCAGGGCTGCCGCCAGGTGGCAGAGAGCCGCCAGGCGGCGGGCCCAGGTCGGCCCGACCCGGGCCGGCAGGGAAAAAAGCCCCGCCCGCCGGTCAAACTCCTCGTCCTGAAGGGCATAGAGGATATCGAAACCCGCCACCCAGAAGAGCACCGCCCCGGCCAAAACCAGGACTGAAAGGCCCAGGTCACCCCGGACCGCCAGCCAGCCCCCCAGCGGGGCCAGACCCAGGCTCAGCCCCAGAACCAGGTGGGTCGCACTGGTAAACCGCTTGGTGAGGGAATACCCCAGGATCACCAAGAGGGCCACGGGAGACAGGGCGAAGCAGATCCGGTTGAGTTGCGCTGCCGCACCCATAAAGAGGACCGCGCTCACCCCGATAAACAGGAGGGTGGCCCGGCGACTGATCTTGCCGGCGGGCAGGGCCCGGCCGGCGGTGCGGGGATTGGCGGCGTCGATGCGGGCATCCGCCAGGCGATTGAAGGCCATGGCCGCGCTCCTGGCCCCCACCATGGCCACCAGGATGAAGAAAATGGTCCGGGCGTCCGGCAAACCCCGAGCCGCCAGCAAGGCCCCCATGAAGGCGAAGGGCAGGGCCAGAACGCTGTGGCCGATCTTGATCATCTCTAACAGTTCAAAGAGGTTGTGAAAAAATCGCCGCATCAGTTGGATTCTCGTTTTTCGTGCTTCGTTTTTCGTTAGCCTCGTTCCCAAGCTGCGCTTGGGAACGTTTTACCAGCCAAGCTTAACTTGGCACTCGTTTGTCGTTCCCAAGTGCAACTTGGGAACGAGTGGATGTTTTAGCTTTTTCACCCAAAACGAAAAACGATTATTTATTCGCCCCAGCGCCGGGTCAGGTTATGCGAAAGCCCCAGGTGGTCCAGGACGCGCCCGGCAAACTGGCGGGCCAGTTCATCCAGATTCTGGGGCCGGTGGTAGAACCCGGGACAGGCCGGGAAAATGGTGGCCCCCGCCTCCGCGGCCCGGGCCAGGTTCCGCAGGTGGATGAGGCTCAAGGGCGTCTCCCGCACCACCAGGATCAGGGGCCGCCGCTCCTTGAGAAAGACCTCCCCGGCCCGGTGGATAAGGTTGCGGCCCACCCCGGTGGCGATGGCACCCAGGGATCCCATGGAGCAGGGGATCACCACCATGGCCCGGGCCCGAAACGAGCCGCTGGCCAGGGCCGCGGTGAAGTCGTCCACCCGGTGCCAGATAGCCCCGGGGGCCAGAGCCGCGGGGGCGAGTTCCAACTCCAGTTTCAACACCTGCTCCCCGGCCCTGGAGATCACCGCGTGCAATTCCAGATCCGGGCGGCCGCCGAAATAGGCCAACAACTCCCGGGCATAGATCATGCCCGAGGCCCCGGTGATGGCCACCACGTAGCGGTTCATGTCAGCCCCAGGCGCGGCCATAGCTCATCCACCTTGCGTTTGACTTCCGGGTCCATGTGGATCACCTCGGGCCAGGGCCGGGTGAACCCTTCCTCGGGCCAGGGCCGGGTGGCGTCGATCCCCATCTTGGAGCCGTAACGGGGCAGGGGCGAGGCATGGTCCAGGGCATCCACCGGCCCGTCGGCGAACACCACGTCCCGCCGCGGGTCCACGTTGTTTCCCAGGCGCCACAGCACCTGGGACAGGTCCTGCACGTCAATTTCCTTGTCGAAAACAATAATGATCTTGGTGAACATCATCTGCCCCATCCCCCAGATGGCGTGCATCACCTTGCGGGCGTGGCCGGGATAGCGTTTGTCGATGGAGATAAAGGCCAGGTTGTGGAAGACCCCCTCCACCGGCAGGTTCATGTCCACCATCTCCGGCAGGGTTTTTCGCATCAGGGGGAAGAAGATGCGCTCCGTGGCCTTGGCCATGAAGCAGTCTTCCATGGGGGGGCGCCCCACAATGGTGGCCGGATACACGGGGTTCCGCCTCCGGGTGATGGCGGTGAGGTGGAACACCGGGTAGTCGTCCGCCAGGGAGTAATAGCCGGTGTGGTCGCCGAACGGGCCTTCGGTCCGCCTCTCCCCCGGCGCCACATAACCTTCCAGGACGATCTGGGATTCCGCCGGCACGCTCAGGGGCTGGGTCACGCACGGCACCATCTCCACCGGCTCATTCCGGAGAAACCCGGCAAAGAGGATCTCATCGATATCTTCCGGCAGGGGCGCGGTGGCCGCATAGGTCACCGCGGGGTCGGGGCCGATGGCCACCGCCACCGGCAGGGCCTCGCCCCGGGCCTCCGCGATCCGGTAATGCTGGGCCCCGCCCTTGTGGGCGTGCCAGTGCATGCCCGTGGTCCGGGCGTCATAGACCTGGAGACGGTACATGCCCACGTTGCGCTTCCCCGTCTCCGGGTGATGCGTAAACACCACCGGCAGGGTGATAAAGGGGCCGCCGTCCTCGGGCCAGCAGGTCAGGATCGGCACCTGGCCCAGGTCCGCGTCCTCGCCCCGGAGGATGACCTCCTGACACGGGGCTTTGGACACCTCCTTGGGGAACATCCGGCCCAGGCGGGCCAGCTTGGGAAGCAGCTTGAGCTTCTTGATCAGGGTGTTGGCCTCCGCCTCCATGAAGCTCAGGAGGTCCGTGGCGATGTCGTCCAGGGACTCCACCTCCAACGCCAGGCACATGCGCCACATGGACCCGAAGGCGTTCATCAACACCGGCATGCCGTAGCCCACTACCTCTTCAAACAACAGGGCCGGGCCGCCGGCCTTGCAGACCCGGTCGGTGATTTCGGTGATCTCCAAGTAAGGGCTCACCGGCTCCTTGATGCGCACCAACTCCCCGGCCTGCTCCAGCCGGGCGATAAACTCTTGTAAGTTCCGATAACCCATGTATTCTCCTTCGGAGAAGCGGTCAGCTTTCAGCTATCAGCAGTCAGCTTTTTAAAAATTCTGTGCCGCCTTCATTTACTTTTATAACCAAAAGCCCCTTCAAGCCTGACCTCAGATACTCTTTTTTGCGAGTTATCAACGGGTAAAAACTCATCAAACAGCCCGATTCTAGAAGCATAATCCATAAGCTTTATAGAACAGGAACTAGTGCGGTATGGCCGAATATCAGCCGTTGTCTCATATATTCTCCTCCAAATATTTTTGCCATTCCCGTCGTTTAGTCCAATTGATAATTTTATTTTTTTTATAGTCCAATCGGTTCCATTATAAATGTTAAACTTATAATCCTCTGTACCATCAAAGTTACCTCTGGTTTCAATCTTGGCAATTTCTTCTTTTGGCATTGATTGATATTCTTTTTCACTTACTACTCTCTTCCATCCTGAACCATATAATATCTCGGTATATCCGGTCAGACGGTTTATCCTAACTGGCAATTTCCCTCCAATTTTATCATAGCGATAAAGTGTCGGCCAGAAAAGCACACCACAAATGATAAATGTTGCGCAGATTAGAGCACATATAATAATTGCATTCTTGTCTCGCATCTCAAACCTCCCGCCCCAACCATCATTTTTAGAGTCCCTCATGGGCCTTTGGCCCACCCGTAAGGCATGAAAAGATATGTAGGGCGGGCATTGCCCGCCGTTTCCGGCCAGCAACCGGTGCGTAGAACGCACCCTACGACAAACTTTTCAAGACAGTCAGCTTGCTGTCTTTAGCTTAAAGCTGACCGCTGATAGCTGAAAGCTGAAAGCTAACCTCCAAAATACTCCAACTCCGGCTCTTCCGGCAGTTCTCCCAGGTTATACAAATAATTGAAGAAAGTAGCCAGACCGTCCTCGTGTTCCGGGTCCAGGGAGTAATCGAGCCGGCGGAAATACGTCAGAATCTGGGCCGGGCTCAGGCTGAAAAAGGCCGCGGCGATCCGGCTCAACTCCGGTAAAGACCCCAGGCCCCAATCCCGGGACCGGAGCAGCAGCCGGTGCAGGGCCGCAGTGGCCTCGGGCCGGGCTTCGGCAAAGTCCCGGCGCACTGCCCAGACCCCGAAGACGAACGGCAGGCCGGTGAGTTCCTGCCAGGCCTGCCCCAGGTCCAGTTCAAAGGGCATGGCCCCCGAGGCGGACAGGCGCAGGGCCTCGTCGCCGATGGCCAGGACCGCGGCTACCTCCTTCGGGGGCACGCCCGCCAGTTGACCCGTTTGGTAACGGGGCTGCACTTGAAAAAGCTTGGCCATCAGGATTTTGACCAGCGCCGCGCCGCTGGCCGAGGCGGCGCTGACCCGGATGCGGCGTCCGTCCAGCCGGGAAAACGGCACCCGGCTGAACAGAAGGACGCTGCCCACCGCCCCCTTCGAACTGATGGACAGGTCGGACAGGAGCAGATAATCTCGAAACGCCCGGCCATATTCCAGGGCGGAGATGGAGCCCAGGTCCACCTCGCCCCGGCGCATCAAGGCGTTGAGTTCCGCCGGCGTGCCCCGCACCAGATGGAAACCGTTTTCCGCGAAGATGTTTTCCATGGCGAAATAGATGGGCAGCACGTTGAGATAGGCAATGCGCCCCAGCCGGGCCTTGGCCATCATGACAATCTCCCTCTATCTATGGTTCGACCATATAGCCGCTAACAAATCGATCCCTGCTTCGGTAGGGGCGGGTTTAAAACCCGCCCCTACAGCCTCAGTTCCCGGGTACATCAGCCAGCTCCAGCCAGCGCCACTTCCCCGCCGCCCCGGCGGTAAAGAGTTCTCCCCAGAAATCCCGGCTTCCCCCCAGGGGAATGAATCCCAGGGCCGCCTTCTTGCCGGGCGTAAGACTGCCGAACTCCCGGTCCCGGCCCAGGGCCCGGGCGCCGTTCAGGGTCCCCTGGCGCAGCCAGAGAGACCCGGGACAGGCGGGAAAATTCTGGTAGAGCCAGAGCATCTCCCCAAAGAGATTCAGGTCCCAGTTGCCCGCCAGGGAGTCGGTGCCCAGGGCCAGGTTCACCCCGGCCTGCAGCAGGTCCGGCACCGGCGGCGCCCCGGCGCCGGTGAAGCGGTTGGCCCGGGGGCACAGCACCAGCCAGGTCTTGGTTTCGGCCAGGAGGTCGCAATCCGACGCGGTCAACTGGGTTCCGTGGACCGTGAGGGTCCGGGGCCCCAGGAATCCCAGGCGGTGGAGGTAGGCCGGGGGACTCAATCGGGGCGCCTGATAATCCGGAACCCAGCGTCCCCGCCGTTGCAGTAGGCCCTCAAAGAAGCCATTGCCACCCGCCAAAAAGTCAATTTCCGCCTGAGATTCTGCCAGGTGCACCATCTGAAGCCCAGACCGGGCGGCGTTCCACTCGGCTATGGCCCGGAACAAGGCGGCGGAAACGGAATAAGGGGCATGGGCCGCGGCGGAGACCCATGCCGTGCCCGCGACCTCAGGCCGGCCGAACCAGGGGAAGAGCTCCGGAAGGTTGAACTTTTTAAGGAGGTCGAACCCCAGACATTCATAGAACAGGTGGTACGAGAGCGGGCCGGATTCCAGGTGCGGCCAGGAGGCCCCGGTGTTGGTCACTTCCCCCGCCAGCACCGCGCCGCTCTGCCATAAAGCCTCCATGGCCTGGGCGATGCCGGCCTCTATCTCTTCTGGAGAAAGCGCCCCATACGCCGTCAACGTCGCCTCCAGCCAGTCCTCCCAGCGCGCCTGGGGCGGCACCTTTCCGGCCAGGCCGGAAAACTCCAGGTGGACGTGGCAGTTCACCACCCCGGGGAGGATGGCGCCGCCGCCGTGTTCGCAGATCAGACCGGTAAAGCCGGTCAAAACTTCAGCCGCCGGGCCCACCGCGGCAATCCGGTCGCCTTGCACCACCACCGCCCCATCCCGGATGGGAGGCCCGCTCACCGGCAGGACCCAGCTACTCACATGCGCGATCATTGGCATTTAGTCTTTAATCATCTGTTTTGCGTAGGGGCGGGTTTAAAACCCGCCCCTACATTTTTGTTTCCCCGAAAACAACCCATAACAAACTTCCGCCCTCATCTTACCCAGGTGCGCCAGTCATCACCGATGTCGCCCCTCAGGCGGTAGCGCTCCATGAGCCGGGGGCAGGGGCACCGGCGGGAGGTTGCGGCCAGGGCCGGCAGCAGCAGCACGATCAATTCCGGAAAGGCCGCTTCCACCGCCCGCACCCGCTCCACTTCCTCCGGGGTGGCCAGCCCTTCAAACAGCACCCCGGGCTCATACGGCCGGTCCACCAACCCTTCCGCATAATTCACCACGTAGGTCAGGGCCGTATAACAAAACTCCAGTTCCCGGGCCATGAAAACCTCGGGCGCCAGGGTCTGGCCCACCAGGTCACCCCCCAGGAGGCCAAACTTGCGGATTTCCGCCGCGGTCTCAAGGCGCGGACCCGTCGTAGCTACGTAGACCGCCCGGCCGTGCACCACAAAAGGCACATCTACCAGCGCCCCCAGCATCGCCGCCCTCAACTCCGGGCAGAACAGGGGGTGGTGCCGGATGAAACCCCACCCCGTCCCGGGATAGAAGGTGTGTGGCCCGCCTTTGCCTTCGTCCAGCACGTCGTGGGGCGCCACCAGGTCTCCCGGAGCCAACTCCTGCCTGAGCGACCCGGGCGCCACCCAGCCCAGGATCTTGGCGACCCCCAACGCCTTCAAGGCGTAGAGATTGGCCCGGGCATTGATAAACGGCGCCGAAATCTCGTAACCCGCCTCCCCGTGCCGGGACAGGACCACAAAATCAATCCCACCCTGTCGGAACCAATGCACCGGCCGACTGTCCCCATACGGGGTCGAAAAAACCTCGGTGCGGTGCGGCCTCAGCCCCACCGCCTCCAAGGCCTTATGCGCCCCCACCCGGGCAATGATGGCTACTTCTGGTTTCATTCTTTTGCCGTTCTTCTTGTAGAATTACTTTTTGGGGCTATCCGGTTGACTCTCCCGGCCACTATATATGGGATGAACGGAAGCCCGAAATTCCATCAGATCAGCTGATTCGGAAACACCCCCTCCCACCACGGGAGGGGGAATAAATACTGACAGTTGCTATCTCAGAAGAGACTTACGGGGTTTTCATTTTTCTATCCATGGTCAACTCTATTGTTCCTGGTGCCTTGGCCCCTCAAAAGTTCTATATCTATGATCCCTTACCTGCGGCTCATAGCCGCACTGACGGATCAGCGTGTCGATTTCGGCCCGCGTCAAGCGGAAGCCCACCCCGGTGGCAGCCACCACGTTTTCTTCCAGCATGGTGGAGCCGAAGTCATCGGCCCCGAATTTCAGGGCCGCCTGGGCCACCTTGGGTCCCTGGGTCACCCAGGAAACCTGGAGGTGGGGCACGTTATCCAGCACCAGGCGAGAGATGGCCAGCATCTTCAAGTACTCCACCGCGCCCAGGGCCTCGCCCGTCAGGTGGGTGCCGCCGGGCTGGTAGGTCCAGGGAATGAACGCGGTGAAGCCCCCGGTTTCGTCCTGGAGTTCCCGAATTTTGACAAGGTGTTCGACCCGCTCCGCCCGGGTCTCCAGGTGGCCGAACATCATGGTGGCGCTGGTCTTCAATCCCTGGCGGTGGGCCGCGGCCATGACCGCCAGCCACTGGCCAGCCGAGCATTTATGCGGCGAAATCTGGTTCCGCACCCGGTCCACCAGGATCTCGGCCCCGCCTCCGGGGATGGAACCGAGCCCCGCGTCCATCAGGCGGCGGATCAGTTCTTCCAGGCTAAGCGCGTTTTTTCCGGCCATATAAAAAATCTCCGGCGGCGAGAAGCCGTGGACGGCCAGGCCGAAGCCCCGGATGAAGTCAACCAGTTCCAGATAATAATCCAGATTCAGCTCCGGGTTGAGGCCCCCCTGGAGCAAGACCCCGCTGCCGCCGTGGGCCTTGAGTTCCGTGAGCTTGGCCGCCAGGCTGTCCCAATCAAGGACGTAGCCGTCCTCGGCCCCGGGAGACCGGTAGAAGGCGCAGAAACGGCAGCCCGACATGCAGATGTTGGTGTAGTTGATATTCCGGTCGATGACGAAGGTGACCCGGTTGCCGGGATTGAGACGCCGGCGCGACTGATCGGCCGCGGCCCCCAAGGTCAGGAGGTCCAGGTCCCACAATTTCTGCGCCTCGGTAGGATCGAGACGTCTGCTCTCTTCTAAGAGACTTTTCATCGCAAACCTTCGTTCACTTCCCCCTCACCCACACTGGGGGAGAGGAAAACAGCAAGACTTTTTAATCCCCGGTAAGTCTCTATCATCCGGGCACTGACCACTGACCACTGGTCACTGACTGCTGACCTATAACCCGGTACAAGGTATCCCGTTCCACCGGCTCGCAGCCCGCCTCCCGGATCAGGGACTGCAACTGAGCCCTGGTCAGGCCCTGGGGGGTTTGAGCCCCAGCCATGTGGGTGATGCGCTCCTCCATCACTGTGCCGTCTACGTCGTCCACCCCGAAGCACAGGGAGATCTGGGCAAGCTTGGGCCCCAGCATCACCCAAAAAGCCTTGATGTGGGGAAAATTGTCCAGCATCAGCCGGGAGATGGCCAGGGTCTTGAGGTCGTCGATGGCGCTGGGGCCGGCCAGATCGCTCAAGCCGGTGTTGGCGGGGTGGAAGGCCAGGGGAATGAAGGCCAGAAAGCCCTGGGTTTCATCCTGCGCGTCTCGCAGTCTTACCAGATGATCTACCCGCTCCGCCACGGTCTCCATGTGGCCGTAAAGCATCGTGGCGTTGGTGTTGAGGTCCAGCCGGTGCGCCTCCTGGGCCACCTCCACCCAGCCCTCGGGGGAGAGCTTTTCCGGGCAGAGGCTTTGGCGCACCCGGGGACTGAAGACTTCGGCGCCGCCGCCGGGGAGCGACCCCAGGCCCGCCTCTTTCAGGGCCGTCAGGGTATCGGCCACGCTCAGGTCGGCTTTTTGGGCCAGGTGGGCCACCTCCACCGCGGTAAAGGCCTGGAGGTGGACCTCCGGCCGCCGGGCCTTGATTCCCCGGAGCATGTCCAGATAGTAGGCAAACGGCAGATCGGGGTGGCAGCCGCCCACGATGTGAATCTCCGTAATGGGCTCGTGGGCTCTGGCCTCCACCCTGCCAAAGATCTCCGGGAGGCTCATCTCATAGGCCCCGGGTTCCCCGGCCTTGCGCCCGAAGGCGCAAAATTTGCAGCCATTGACGCAGATGTTGGAGTAGTTTAGATGCTGATTGTAGATGAAGTAGGCCTTGCGGCCGTGGAGGCGCTCCCGCACCATGTGGGCCAGGCGCCCCACCCCCAACAAGTCGGGGCTCTCGAACAGGGTGCAGCCGTCTTCCCGATTCAGGCGCTGGCCCGCCGCCACCTTGTCATACACGGGTTGCAGCGCCGGGTCCTTTATACCTGCCCAAACCATGAGCCTACCTCCTTTATGACCGCCTGGTCATGTGAATTGCAAAAAAATTTCGGAACAGGGCGGGCGTCCCGCCCGGCGGTGGTGCGCAGTGCGCACCCTACGCAAATCTTTTCAAGGCAGTCCCTCATGGGCCGTTGGCCCACCCATAAATTATGAAAAGTCTGGTGGGGCGGGCCTCCGTGCCCGCCGCCTTTGGTGGCGAACAGTCAAGCGCGGTCAGTTATTATCTTCATTTAGTCTTTACCGACCCCTGACCCCTGCTCATGCCATCAACCCCTCTTTGAGGAGGCTGATGAGTTCCCGGATGTGTTGATGGATGGCCGCGTCCGTGGCCTGGTGCAGGCCCAGGGTGACGTCCAGGGCCGGGACCGCCACGGCCTGGAGGAACCGGTCAAACATGGCGTCCAGGAGAAAGAGCACCGCGGCTTCGGGGACGCCGGGGCGCAGTTCTCCCCGGCCCTGGGCCCGGCGCACCAGGGAGGCGAAATATTCCGTGGCGTGGCCTCGCACCGCGGCCAGGAATGCCTCCCGGAATGGCACATTTCTATCGAATTGAATCTTGAGATAGAGGCTGAAAATCCGGGGATGCTCCCTCAGAAAGCGCACCCCGGCTAACAGGGATTTCTCCAGCCTGACAAAAAAATTCTCTTCCAGGGTCTCTTCCTTGACCGTGGTCAGGGTGCGGCGCACCACCTTGAGGGCGTACTGGAAGATATAGGCAAAAATCCCCTCTTTGTTGGGAAAATACTGGTACAGCGATCCCTTGGCGATCCCCGCCCGGGCCACCATGCGGTTCAGGGAGGCCTGATGATAGCCCTGGTCGGCAAACTCCGCCAGGGCGGCAGTCAGCACCCGTTCCTGCTTGTCCGGGGGCAGGTGCCGAAAGGTGGCGAAGGGCGGTTCTTCACGCATGACCACTCGGTCATATCAGATTCCCGGCCCCCTGACAAGAAGATTTAAACCCAATGCTGTTCACTTAAGGTTTGGCTATTTCGATGGGTTGCTGGGGCGAGGATGCCCCCCCTCACCCCAGCCCTCTCC
>VGSJ01000095.1 GCA_016875015.1 Deltaproteobacteria bacterium
TATCTCGCTTGGCCTCCCAACTTTAGCACCAGAAAGATAGCTTAACCATCCGAACCGCCGGGTACGGACCCGTACGCCCGGTGGTGTGACAGGGAAAGCCCGCAAGGGCCTACCTATGTCGATCGGTCAAATCGAATCAGCCGCCAACAGAAATTTGTGATATTATACCCGGATACTTGGGCAGGAGGAAAACGCTCATGGGCCTTACCGAATTGTTGCGGGAAAAGCGGCAAGAAATCTTAAAAATCGCCGCCAAACACGGGGCGCATAATGTCCGCATCTTCGGCTCCGCGGCCCGGGGCGAGGCGGGGCCGGAAAGCGACGTAGATTTTCTAGTGGATGCCGGCCCCCATCGCACCCCATTTTTCCCTGGCGGCCTCTTAGTGGACCTTGAGGAGTTACTCGGCTGTAAGGTTCATGTGGTCACCGAAAAGGCAGTCCATTGGTACATACGTGAACGGGTCCTCAAGGAGGCCAGGCCATTATGAAAGATGATCGCCTTTATCTGATACACATTAGCGAGTGCATAGGGCGCATCGAGCGATTCGTCTTTGGCGGCAAAGAATCTTTCATGGCTTCCGATCTTATTCAAGGCGCGGTGCTCAGGAATTTGCAAGTTATGGCCGAGTCGACTAAGCGGCTTTCCGACTCTCTCAAGGCCAAGAAACCTGAGGGGGAATGGACTGGAATTGCGGGGTTTCGCAATGTCCTGGTGAATGATTATTTTGACATAGATTTGGATGAAGTCTGGAATATCGTCGAACTTGATCTGCCGGTGCTCAAACGTCAAGTGGAGGAACTCCTCAAGGAACTGGGTGGGGCATAAATGGACGCCTGGAAAAACCAGCTTTTTTTCGGGGACAACCTGGATATTCTCCGGAGCGGGTGCATCCCCGTGGGGAGCGTGGACCTGATTTATCTCGACCCGCCGTTCAACTCCAACGCCACCTACAATATCCTGTTCGCCGAAAAAGGCGGGGAGAAGTCCGCGGCCCAGATCACCGCGTTCGATGACACCTGGCACTGGGGGCCGGAGGCCATGGCGGCCTATGACGACGTGATCCGAGGCGACCGGCCCAAGCTGGCGGACCTGCTCCAGGCCCTCATGGCCTTCCTGGGGCGGAACGACATGATGGCCTACCTCACCATGATGGCGGTGCGCCTGGTGGAACTGCACCGGGTCCTGAAGCCCACGGGTTCTTTGTATTTGCATTGCGATCCGACGGCAAGTCATTATTTGAAAATGGTTTTGGATGCGATTTTTGATTTTAAAAACTTTCGCAATGAAATAATTTGGGCTTACAAAGGTGGTGGCTCATCTAAAAAAGATTTTCCAAGAAGACATGATGTTATTTTTAGATATTCAAATAGTAATCATTATAATTTTTACCCAGATACAATCAGAATTCCTTATCAGGCAGAAGGAATTAATAGAACTGATGACTCTATGTGGGGTAGGCATAAAGGTACGAGTAAAATTTATAAACCTCATCCTCTGGGGAAAGTGCCTGAGGATTGGTGGCCGATTAGTATATTAAATGCAAATGATCCAGAGAGACTCGGCTATCCCACCCAGAAACCTGAGGCTTTATTAGAAAGGATTATCAACGCCTCCAGCAAAAAAGGCGATATCGTCCTGGACCCCTTCTGCGGCTGCGGCACCACCGTCACCGTGGCCGAGCGGTTGAAGCGGCGCTGGATCGGCATTGATATCACGCACCTGGCCATCACGTTGATTAAGAAGCGGCTGCACGACACCTTCGGCCCCGAAGAGTTGGAGGACTTTGAGGTCATCGGCGAGCCCGCGGATGCCAAAAGCGCCGCGGCCCTGGCAGAGGAGAATCGCCATCAGTTCGAATGGTGGGCCCTGGGGATGGTGGACGCGGCCCCGGCCCAGGACAAGAAGAAGGGGGCGGATCGAGGGGTGGACGGGGTCCTTTATTTCCAGGAAAAAGACGACGGACCGTACCACAAGATCATCGTGCAGGTGAAGAGCGGCAAGGTCAATGCCGCCACGGTGCGGGAACTGGAAGGGACCCGCAAACAGGAACAGGCGAAAATCGCCGCGCTTTTGACGCTCCAGCCGCCGACGCGACCCATGCGGGAAGCCGCGGCGGCCGCGGAGTTCTATAAACCCGAGATGTTTCCCGAGTTGCGCTTTCCCCGGCTGCAAATCCTCACCATCACCGAACTGTTCGCCGGGCGGCAACTGGAGTATCCCCGCTGGGTGCCCTCCAAGACCTTCAAAAAGGCGGTCCGCCGGTACAAGGGGCCGACTCCGCAGGAGCAGGAGAAATCTTATCCGAAATTGCCGAATTCGGAATAATCAGGAAAAATGTCAGGGTGGGCATTGCCCACCATCATTTATTTGGCGGGCAGTGCCCGCCCTACACGGAAAAGAACAGTCAGGGGCGGCTGTTCTAAATATTTTCTTAGCGTCTGGGTGAGAACATTTCATGCTTCATGATGACCAAAATTCCACCAACCGAAGACCGAAACCCGAAACCCGAAACCCCTTTCTTTCGGACTGGCCCTTCCTCATGGGATTGACCCTGGTGGGGCTGGTGCTGTTTTTCCACCGTCTGGGGGCCCCGGGACTCATGGACCCGGATGAGGGGAGGTATGCCGAGATCGCCCGGGAGTTTTTCGTCCAGAGGGATTGGCTCATCCCCCACCTCAACCTGCTGCCCTACCTGGAGAAGCCGCCCCTGGTCTATTGGCTCACGGCGCTCGGCTTCAAGGTTTTCGGTTACACCGAGGCGGCGGCCCGCCTGCCGTCGGCGGTGAGCGCCCTGGCCGGGGTGTTCCTGGCCTACGGGCTGGGCCGGGCCCTGTGGGGGCCGGGGCCGGGGGTCCTGGGCGCCCTGGTGCTGGCGAGCGCCGCCGGTTACGTGGCCCTGGGCCGCATCCTCACCCTGGACATGATGTTCGCCCTGTGCCTGAACCTGGGGATCGGCCTGGGGTACCTGGCCCTGAGCCGGGGCCAGGCCCGGCTGTGGCCCTGGGCTTACCTGGCCCTGGCCCTGGCGGTCCTCACCAAAGGACCGGTGGCCCTGGTGTTGGCGGGGCTGGTCTGGGTCATCTGGGTGGTGGTAAGCCGCCAGGCTCTCCGGCCCCTCATCCAAATCCGGGGCTGGGCGCTGCTGGCGGTTATCACCTTGCCGTGGTTTTTTTACGTGCAGTGGCGCTACCCGGAGTTCTTCCGGTTTTTTATCCTGGAGCATCACCTGCTCCGGTTTTTGACCCCGGCCATCCACCCCGAGCCCCTCTATTACTACGTCCCCGTGTTCTTGGGGCTGCTGTTGCCCTGGACCTGGCTGCTGCCCTGGACGCTGGCGTCCGGGGGCCGGTGGCGGGACCCGGACTATCGGTTCCTGGTGATCTGGGCGGCCGTGATCCTGGTCTTTTTCTCCCTGTCCCGGGGAAAGCTCGCGCCCTACATCCTGCCGGCGCTCTTACCTCTGGCGCTCCTGGTGGGACACGGGCTGGCCCGGCTCACCGGGGCGGGGCGTTTGTCCTTCAACAGCCGGTTGCTCAAGACCAGCCTGCTCGTCTGGGCGGTCACCGGCGTGTTGCTGGTGGCGCTCAATTTTTGGCCTCCCGCGCCCCTGGCCCAGGCCATGGCCCGGTCAAACCTCTCATTTTCCTTCCTCCTGGCGGTCTCTCTGATCTGGGCCTTGACCCCCCTGGCCGCCCTGATCTGGCGGCACCTGGGGGCGCTGTTGCTGGGGGCGCTGCTGCTCTCGGCCCTGGTGCCCCGGGGCATAGACCAGGTGAGCCTGGGGCGGTCGTTTAAGGACATGGGACTGGCCCTCAAGTCGCGCTGGCAGCCCGGAGCGGCCCTGGTAGGGGTGAGTCTCTATGCCCAGGGGCTGAGTTTTTATAGCGGGCAGGTTTTTCATCTTTTGGGCGGCCGGACGGAACTTAACTTCGGCCAGCTATTGCGCCCGGAGAAAGGTTTAGGTCTGGTTGATAAAGGGGCCTTGCCGGCCTTCACCGCGGCGCATCCGGTGACCTTCTTTTTCCTGAAGGTCCACGATCTCCCCTGGCTTGCCCAGGGGCTGCCGGGAAAATTCCGCCCGGTGGCTTCGCATAAGGATTGTATTTTAACGGCCTATGAGGGAAAATAAGGCAGTCGCGAAATCGCCACCCAGCTTTGTCCCGGAACTCAATCCGTCATGCCCCGTATCCTCTACCGCTATATAATCCTGGAAATCCTGCCGCCCTTCGGGGTGAGCCTCCTGGGTTTCACCTCCATCGTGTTTCTGGGCCGTATGATGAAGGTCACCCAGATGATCGTGGTCAAAGGAGTGGGGCTCATCGACGTCCTGAAGACGTGCGTCTTTCTGTTGCCCTATCTGCTGGTGTTCACCCTCCCCATGGCGGCCACGGTGGGCATCTTGCTGGCCATGACCCGGCTGACGGTGGATCAGGAGATGATCGCCATGAAGACCGCGGGGTTGAGCTATGCCCAGCTGCTGCCGCCGGTCCTGGGGTTTGCCCTGACGGTGGGGCTGCTCACCCTGGGGCTTACGGTCTTTGCCAGCCCCTGGGGGCAGCAGGCGACCAAAGACCTGCTGAAGGACGTGGTCAAGCGGCGGGCCGACCTGGGCATTAAAGACCAGACGTTTAATACCGACTTCAACGGCATGACCCTGTTTGTGAATCAGGTCGCCCCCAAGAGCGGCCACCTGGAAGGGGTGTTCGTCTACGATCTCCGGGATGCGGAGAACCCTTTGACCGTTTATGCCGAGAGAGGGGATCTGAGTTACGACCGGGACCAGGAAACCATGTTTATGAAGCTCTATGACGGCCGCGTCATCCGGTGGGGGAAGGCGCCGGACCGTTGGCAAACCCTGGAGTTCAAGACCTATCAACTGCCCCTGCAGGTCTTCAGCTTTGCCCTGAAGGGGGCCAAATCCGAGACGGAAATGTCCCTGGGGGAATTGCGGGCGACCATCAAGGGGCACCCCCGGGGATCGGACCTCTCCAACCGGGCCCTGGTGGAACTGAACCAGCGGTTTGCCATGCCGGTGGGGGCGGTGCTGCTCTGTCTGCTGGCCATGCCGCTGGGCTTGAGCCCCCGCCAGCACGGGCGCACCTGGGGCCTGGTCCTGGGCCTGGTGATATTTTTAGTGTATTATATAATATTTACCGCTTCCTGGCGCCTGGCCGTCAACGCCCGGATCGATCCGGGGCTGGCGCCCTGGCTGTCCAATTTCCTGTTTATCTGGGTGGCCCTGTATCTCTGGCGCCGGACCGTGCGGGAACTGCCGTTGCTGCCGGCCGCCTGGCATCCCCGGCGATGGTCCCGTTTCAAGGCGAGTGGGTAAAGGAGGAGCGTGGCCGGTGGGGCCGGGGTGGTAAAGGGTGGCCGGTTTTTCCCGATTCCGTGATAAAGTGGCAAAGTCATTCATGGGCCTTTAGCCCACCAGTAAAACCTGAAAAACTGGTATTGGATGGTGGCACAGCCTTTCCAGGCTGTGCACGACTAACCTGCTTCCTTGGCACAGGCTGGAAAGCCTGTGCCACCGATTTAAAGAACTTTTCAGGAACAGAGGTGCGTTATTCCTGACTTAGGGAGACTCAAAGGCGCGCGGGTGCTGATCACCGGCGGCGCCGGCATGATCGGCAGCACCATCGCCCATCTGGCGGTGGCCCTGGGGGCCCGGGTCGGCATCCTGGACGCCATGCTGCCCCTCTACGGGGGCAACCTGGTAAATCTCCGGGGTATTCTCGATGAAATCCAGTTCATTGAGGGCGATATCCGGAATCTGGATTTGATGCGGCGGGTGGTGCCCGGCTACGATTATATTTTCAATCTGGCCGGCCAGGTGAGTTACGTGGACAGCAACACCGACCCTCTCCTGGACCTGGATATCAACTGCAAGGGGCACCTCCAGGTGCTTGAGGCCTGCCGCTTGGAGAACACCCAGGCCAGGCTGCTCTTTGCCAGTTCCCGGTTTGTCTATGGCCGGATCGAATACAATCCGGTGGATGAAAACCACCCGTTTAACTGCTTGAGCATCTATGGCATCCACAAGCTGGCGGGGGAGAAATATTATCGCTTCTATCAAGAGGCCTACGGTTTAAAGACCGTGAGCGTGCGCATTGCCAACCCTTACGGGCCCCGGCAGCAGATGAAACACAGCAAATATGGGATTCTCAACTGGTTTGTCCGCCTGGCCCTGATGGGGCAGCCGTTGACGGTGTTCGGCGACGGGCAGCAGCGCCGGGATTATATCTTCAACGAAGATCTGGCCGAAGCCTGTGTGGCTCTCATGCTGAGCCCGGGAACCGAAGGCCGGGTCTACAACCTGGGCGCCGGCACCGGGGTGCCGTTTATCGAGATGGCGGGCCTGGTGGCCGAGGCGGTCCCCGGAACCGAAGTGCGGCAGGTGGAGTGGCCCCAGGACCGGTATTTCGTGGAAACCGGGGATTATCGCAGCGATCTCACCCGGATCACCGCGGCCTCGGGCTGGCGGCCCCAAACCACCCTGAAGCACGGCATTGAGCTTACCGTGGCTTATTACCGGGAACATCAGCAAGACTACTGGTAGTCAGGCAAGGTCTGGGCGAATTTTCGGCCCGTCACCGGAGGGTGCCCGCCTCCTCAACTTATGATAATATAAAAAATATGCTTATGACGGATAACACCTCTGAAATCAAGAACTATTCGTTTCTGGTGACCGGCAGCGCCGGGTTCATCGGGTATCATGTGGCCCAGGCCTTGCTGGACCACGGGGCCCGGGTGGTGGGGCTGGACAACTTCAACGATTACTACTCCCCGGCCTTGAAGCATGACCGGGACCGGGAGCTGCGCCGGCGCCCCAATTTTGTCTCTGTTGCGGCCGACCTGGCCGATCTGCCGGCCCTGGAAGCTTTGTTTCTCGCCCACCGGCCCCAGAAAATCTGCCATCTGGCGGCCCAGGCGGGGGTGCGATATTCCCTGGTCAACCCGTTTGCCTACCAGAAGTCCAACCTGGAGGGATTCCTCAATCTCCTGGAACTGGCCAAACGCTTCCCGCCGGAGCGCCTGGTTTACGCCTCCAGCTCCAGCGTCTATGCCGGCCTGACGGAAATGCCCTTCAGCGAGACCCAGCGGGTGGACACGCCCATCAGCCTCTATGCGGCCACCAAAAAGGCCAACGAGCTCATGGCCCATGCCTACTCTCACCTGTTTGGCCTCCCCACCGTGGGGTTGAGGTTTTTTACGGTGTACGGCCCCTGGGGCCGGCCGGACATGGCCATGTGGCTGTTTACCGAGGCCATGCTTAAGGGGCAAACCATTAAAGTCTTTAATTACGGCAAGATGCAGCGGGATTTCACCTATATCGACGACATTGTCCAGGGGGTGGTGGCGGCGCTGATGGCGCCGGGCCTGGACGTATATGAGATCATCAACCTGGGGAACCACCGGGCCGAAGAACTCCAGCGGGTGATCGGCATCCTGGAGAGCGAACTGCAGCTCAAGGCGGAGCAGCAGCTCTTGCCCATCCAACCCGGGGATGTCCCGGCCACCTATGCGGATATTGACCGGGCCAGGACTAAGCTGGGTTTTAAGCCGCTCACCCCTATTGACGCGGGGATTCCCCGCTTTATCCAATGGTATTTTGATTATCACCGCCTGCCGCGCGGCTAGGGTTGTGCTTCACAAATTGTCTGGTATAAAACGAGCCATCTTGAAGACCGGGGGTTTTAAGTCCCCCTTTTTTTAAAGGGGGATTGAGGGGGAGTATTAAGCGCTTATTTAATCCCCCCTTACCCCCCTTTAGAAAAGGGGGGAAGACCCCCCCCAATTTTGATTGCCATAGTAATTGTCAAGCGTCACCATAGTGGCAGCGTGCAGCGCGCCAGAGAGGATGGACCGTATGGATTTGCTGAGCAAGATCAAGACGAAACAGGCGATTGTGGGCATCATCGGTTTGGGCTATGTGGGGCTACCGTTGGTGTTGCGCTTCTGCGAGGTGGGATTTAAGGTTCTGGGCTTTGACACGGATGCCGGCAAAGTGGAACGCCTGAACCGGGGGGAGTCCTATATCAAGCACATTCCGTCCTCCCGGCTGGCGGCCTTGCGGGAGCCCCGGGAGGGCGCCGGGCAGTTTGCCGCCACCCACGACCTGGGCCGTTTGGGCGAACCGGATGTCCTGCTCATCTGCGTGCCCACCCCCCTGACCTCGAAGCGGGAGCCGGACCTGAGCTATGTAGCGGACACCTCCCGGGAGATTGCCGCCTGCCTGCGCCCCGGTCAGATGGTCTCTTTAGAATCCACCACCTACCCCGGCACCACCGCGGAATTGCTGTTGCCCGTCCTGGGCCAGAAGCACCGGGTGGGGGAGGATTTCTACCTGGTCTTTTCTCCCGAACGGGAAGACCCGGGCAACCCGACGTTCCAGGTGAACACCATTCCCAAGGTGGTGGGCGGCGTGACGCCCGCGTGCCTGGCCCACGGGGTGGCGCTCTACTCCCAGGTGATCGACCGGGTGATTCCCGTTTCCTCCACCCAGGCGGCGGAAATGAGCAAGCTCCTGGAAAACATCTACCGGGCGGTGAACATCGCCCTGGTCAATGAACTCAAGATGCTGTGCCTGAAAATGGGGGTGGATATTTTTGAAGTCATCGAGGCCTCCAAGACCAAGCCCTTCGGGTTCCAGGCCTTTTATCCCGGTCCGGGCCTGGGGGGGCATTGCATCCCCATCGACCCCTTTTACCTGACCTGGAAGGCCAGGGAATATGATTTTTCCACCCGGTTTATCGAACTGGCCGGCGAGATCAACATCTCGATGCCCTATTTCGTGGTGCAGCGGGTGGCCCGGGCCCTGAGCGACCACAACCGGGCCCTGAACGGCGCCAGGATCCTGGTATTGGGGATCGCTTATAAAAAAGATGTGGATGATAACCGGGAATCTCCGGCCCTCAAGATCATGGACCTGCTCAAGCAGGAGGGGGCCGAAGTCAGTTATAGCGACCCTCACATCCCCAGATGCACGGGCATGCGGCGTTACCCCGGCTTCGATATGTCCTCAACGCCTCTCACCCCCGAGACCCTAAGAGAGCCTGACCTGGTGTTGCTGGTGACGGACCACTCGACCTATGACTATGCCTGGATCGCTTCCCAGGCCCGCCTGATCGTGGACACCCGCAACGCCTTTAAGGGGATCGCCGGCAAGCACATCTACCCGGCCTGATCGACTTGCTGAAATGAGTGTTTTGAAAGAGTGTTTCGAATGGTTTGCCAGCTATCTCAATTATACAGGTATACAGGCTTTACATGCATAACATAATAATATTATTGTATAATATGGTTTAATCTTAACATGCTTTATAAATGTTGTGGGTAAATATGCTTATATCCGCCGAGGGAAGTAGGGAAAATTCTCTCGGTAATTACCTGAACCGGACGACAAGACGTCAGCTACCCCCGATGGCAGGAAAGCCTCGTGATGCCCGCATTGATCCCCGGTAATTTGCACACCACCGCCATGGCCATCCTGCCCCACGAACAGGCGGAGCCGGCCCTTGAACTCGCCCTCTCTCTGGACATCCCCTTCTGGCCCCAACTGCCCCACCTGAGCTATTATGAAGACATGTATGTCCAGGCGGCGGAGCATTTCCCCGGCATCCTGCTCTTCCCGGCAGAAAACCGTATCCGATTCGATACGGAGAAATTCCTCGAGGGTCTGCCCGAGCTCCTGGAGCATTGGGACGACCTGGACTATTTTGACATCTCCCCCCAATATTCCGTGGTCTATCATCGCTTTCTGGAGTTGGACTTGAGCGGCTATGTCGCCATCCGGGGGCAGCTGGAAGGCCCCATCAGTTTCGGCTTGAAGGTCCTGGATGAACACGACCGGCCGGTGATCTTCAACGACGACGTGCGGCCCACCCTGATGGACTTCATGGCCCGCCGGGTCTCCTCCCAGCTGAACCGCCTCAAGGCCAAACACCCCCGGGCCTTTATGTTCATCGATGAGCCGGGGCTGCAGTTCATCTTCAGCTCCGTCTCCGGCTACCCGGACATGAGGGCCAAAGAAGACCTGGACCGGTTTCTGGCCCAGATCGAGCGGCCCCGGGGCATCCACCTGTGCGGCAATCCCGATTGGGAGTTTCTCCTCAATCGGGATTTGGACATCCTGTCCATGGATATCTACACCAACGCCGAAATCTTCCGGTGCTACGGCCAGGCTATCCGCCGGTTTCTGGAGCGGGGCGGGGTGCTGGCCTGGGGCCTGGTCCCCACCGGCTTCGAGGCGTTTACCCAGGAGTCCCAGGATCATCTCATCACCCACCTGGAGGGCGTTTGGGCCGCCCTCGCGGCAGCCGGCATTGACCGGGACCAACTCCTGGCCCAGAGTTTGCTGAGCCCCGCCACTTGCTGCCTCATCAACCCGGACCGGGAGAAAACCGTGGCCCAGGCCTATGCCTGGCTGCGGGAGGTCTCGCACCGCCTGCGGGACAAGTATCGTCTGGAATGACCCGGCATGGCTGAGCGGCAGACCCCGGCTATCGTGTTGACCGTGCGGGAATACGGCGAGGCGGACCTGCTGGTGAAGTTCCTCACCCCGGGCTATGGTCTCCTCACCGGCATCGCCAAGCACGCCCGGAAAAGCCGCCGCCGCTTCGCCCACTGCCTGGAACCCCTGAGCCGGGTGGTGTTTTTCCTGTCTCCCCGTCCCGGCCGGGACCTGGAATTTCTCCAGAAGGGCGAGCTGGTAAAATCTTTCCCGTCCCTGCGCCGGGACCTGAAGCGGCTGGGCGCGGCCGCGGTGCTGGCCGAGGTGGCGGGTCTCCTGGCCGGCCCCCCGGAGGCCTATCAGGAGATTTTCGCCGCCCTGGAGGAGGCCCTAAGTCTGTTGGACCAGGGTTCGCCTCCCGATTCCCTGCTGCCCGCCTTCCTGCTCCACCTCCTGGGTCTGGGGGGCTACCGGCCCCGCCTCCATCAATGCGGGGTCTGCGGCGCCGAACCCACCCCGCCCCTTTTCTTCAGCCTCCCGCGAGGCGGCATGTTCTGTGGGGCTTGCAAGGGCGAGGTCCCCGGGCCCATGCTGCCGTTGTCCCCCGGCGCCTGGAAACTCCTGCGCCTGGCCCAGGACCTGCCCCGGGACAAACTCTCCCGCCTCCGCTTCCCGCCCCAACAGCGGGATCAAAGCCTGAAGATCTTCAAGGCCTTTCTCCGCTACCACCTGGGAAAAGACCTGAAATCCTGGTCGTTTTGGGACAAGGTCACCCGGGCCCCGGGCTGAGGCAGGGGGCGCCATGAGGGGTGATATTAGAAGGCCCATGAGCGACTGTTCCGAAAAGTTGTTCAGGTGACGGCTCCGTTATAGGGGGGGCTGTGGCCGTCGCGACGTATTCATGGTCGACCCGCGCCGGCCTTCCCGGCGCACAAGCCAGGGGGGCCTGGACTTCTCCGATTAACTGTTTGCAGGTTTCATCCATACAGACCTGCGGATAGTCGGGATCGTAAGGCAAATGATAGA
>VGSJ01000096.1 GCA_016875015.1 Deltaproteobacteria bacterium
CGTACCCAGTAATAATTGACCCAGCTAATCCTATTTAGTTTGTGTTTTCCATATGATAACCTACTTTTTTATCCTTTCTTAGCTGGAACTTCCGTTTTAAAGGATGAATACCGCCGCGGCTACAGTTGTAACCCATTTCCCCTTTTTTCCTTTCGCCATGGAGACTACATACTTTGGGGAGAAAATGCGCTCTGCCAGGGTATATTTTTCATCTTCCGGCGACCAGGCCCTTTTCCAATTAATTTTCAAACCCTTGGCGGAGGCATAGAGCTCGGCGGCCTGGTCGCAGACCCAATCCTCCACTTCCTCGGATTCCATGCCATATCCGTGAAATTCACTGATGTATCCGTAATCATTCGGGTCCTCCGGCAGAAGGAGGGCGACGGAGGCGGCCATTAATCTGCCCTCTTCGTTGCAATCGCACCTGGACATCACACAAAAGGTAATCTGGCCGGGGGAAAGTTGTATCAGCCCCGGTTTAATGTCCAAAAGCACACACCTGGGGGGAACGATGGATGAAACCATGACCAGGTTTAAGGAGGATATCTTGGCGTCCCGCAGGGCTTCTTCAAAAGAGTTGAGTCTTTCTGAGTGAACCCCCACCCCCTTAGTCAAAAAAACCGCCTTGGGCACCCATGGGTTGGCTGAAGGCTGCCTTGCCTCTGTCATCTTTCCTTTCTCCGTGGAGCCGGCCGGGGGTTACCGCAGCCCGCCCGCCTGGCGTCACTCCCGCTGCCGGTCGGCCACTTAACTTGCGACAATCTTGCGACACAACTTGCGACAGGCTCACGACATGGCTTGCGACATCCCGGCCTGGATGGGACAACAGGGCAATCGGTCTTGACGTTTGCTGATGACAACCGAAAAAAGTCCTCTCCCTGTTTAGGCTGCTGGGAATATTGCTGGGAACAAAAAAATAAGGGTTAGATCATTTGACCTAACCCGTTGATATCGTTTGGCGTACCTTCATAGACGATTTTCGAACTTTCTGCCTCACCGCCCCAGACATTTCAAAACTTCCCCCTGCTCTTGCCGAGGCAGGTTTTTAATTGAGCCCGGTGCGGCATAATTTCTGCAATTTCTGCATATAGATTTACGCAGTAACCACAATTGCATGGTTACATGCATACAATAGCTTTAGGCTCTATGATTGTGGCCTTCCTGCCACATGACTTCCTGGGCTGCCCGGGTAAGGAATGAAGAACGGCTCAAGCCCCGGCGTTTCGCCGCCGCGTCCACCCGCCGAAGGGTCTCCTCGGGGATGGTGATGTTAATTCTCTTCGCCTTCCCCTGGGCATCGGGCACTGAAACTACCAGGAAGGCCATCGCATCGGCGTTCTCGGGATCGGCAACAATATCTTCCAGATTCGTGGGGGTAGGCAGCGGTTCCCCATCTTCCCGCAGACCTTCCCAATGAAGCAGCAGCGCCTCATAGGCCAGGTCCTTGGCTTCGTCGATGGTCTTTCCGGCGGTGATGCAGCCGGGGAAGTCGGGAAACGACACCCCGTAATCGCTGGCAGGCTCTTTGTGGACCACGGCAATGTAATTGGGCATGGATACTTCTCCTATCTCAACCTGACGCCTGACTGCCGTTCAATGCTCCTCAGCGTCTTGGCGGGAATATCCTTTTCCGGGTGAGGTACAGTCACGCGACCGGGCTTCGCCGGGTGCTTGAATTGCACATGAGACCCTCGGTGAGCCACTCGATACCAACCAGCCGCCTCCAGGCGACGGATGATCTCCCGACTGTCCATGTGTAACTATACACACTGAAAAAGGATATGTCAAGAGAGTGTCCCCCAGTGGCTTATTTGATCGTAAGGGGTTAGCGGCGATAAGCTGATCTTGAGGTTTTCAAAGGCAACGGTAAAAGCTGTGAATGTCATATAAAAGGTCGTGGGGTTGCGGAATATCCATTCATGGGCGGTTAGGAACCCCGTCATGGTTTTCCAAGGTCTTTATCAATTCCTGGGCGATATTTGGGCTTTCCAGCCGCATGATGCTTTCTTGCGCACTCCCGTAGCTGAGAAGATTGATGCTGCCGTACCACACGATTTTCTGGTCGATAACCGCGAATTTTTGATGGATGTTGGCTTTGAACAGCAGGCACACGCCCGCGTCTTGCAGCGAGGCGAGAGTTACCTCCAAGGCTGGCCGGTCCTTATCTTTGTAGGCATCTGTTGGCCTGGTGACCACGACCACGGCAACCCTCTTTGCCAATGCCGCTTCCAGGTTCGGCAGCATTTGCCAGGCTCGCCTCCTGGTAACGAAGGGGCTGACAATCACCGCCTCCCGGGCCGCGTTCATCAGGTCGCTATGGAACACGGGGAGGAAGTTGGTGTTATCGAAGATGATATTTGCGGGTTCCGCAGCTATGCTTTCCGCCTTGGCCCGATAGCCGCTGGCGGCATATCCGGCCAGCCTTTTCCGGTACATCTTTTCCAGGGTTCCGACGTGGATATCCACGTAGTCATAGATCTGGACCTCTTTCTTGTTCTCGCATAATCGGTGCAGTCTGCCCGCGTATTGCTGCAGCGTCCCTCTCCAGGATATGGGCATAGCCAAAAACAAAGTATCCAGCCGGGGTTCGTCAAAGCCCTCGCCGATATATCTGCCGGTGGCCACCAACGTCAATTGCCCGCCGGCCGGCGTTGCGGCGATTCTTGCCAAGACATTTCTGGTCTCTTTCGCTCCCCTCCCGCCGGTGAGGGTAATCACTTCGGGGATTTTCTCGCCCAGCTTCCCGGCCAGTAATTCCACCTGGGCGGTTCTTTCGGTAAGGATGAGAGCGTTTCTGCCGTTTTCATGAGATCTGATTACATCATCTGTAATCTGCTGATTACGCCATTCGTCCGTGGCGATCATTGAGTAGAACTCCTGGATCGACATATCCTTTTCTTCCCGGTCAAATGGCGCCCTAAAACCGGTAAACCGTGGAATGACATAGTGCTCGAAGGGTCGTTTCTCCGCCTCCTTACGGGCGTCCGCCCGGTACCTTACCGGGCCGCAGTGCATGAAAATAATCGGATGATGCCCGTCACGCCGGGCTGGTGTTGCCGTCAAACCATAGATGTATCTGGCCTGGACCCGCTTGAGGATCTGCTCGAAGCTGAAGGCCGGGACATGATGGCATTCATCAACAATCACCATGCCATAATTCCTGATAAACTCCTTCACCTCCCCACCACTCGCCAGGGACTGCATGATCGCCACATCGATAATACCGCCAGGATTCACTCTTCCTGCACCGATCTGCCCGATGAGGCTCTGTTGCGGTTTTCGTCCTCGCTTGGTCGTCGCCACGGGAAGTTCCGCATCGATTTCCAGAAACTGGGCCAGCTTCGCCATCCACTGCGATAGAAGTTGCTGCCGGTGTGTCAAGATAAGCGTGCTGGTCTTTCGCTCGGCAATCAGCCTGGCAGCGATAACCGTTTTCCCGAAGGCCGTTGCCGCCGAAAGGACACCGCAATCATGCTTCAGCATTGCCTCCACAGCAAGCTGCTGATCCTCCCTCAACACCCCGGTGAAAGCAACCTCGATGTGTCTTCCCGGCTGGGTCTTGTCGGACCATTCGACCTCAACACCTGCTTCTCCAAGCAAGGTCGCGAGATCCACTTCGCACCCTCTCGGCAGGCAAAGGTACTCAGGCGTTTCCTCAGCGCAGGAGATGATGCGCGGTTTTCCGTAGGTCGACATGCGCATGGCCTGCGCCCGGGAAAACTCAGGATTCTTGAATGCGGCCAGCCTTTTCAATGTGTTCAACGCCCTCTGGGAAATGCCGGATTTGCCTATGTAGAGCATATTGGCTTTGACCAACTGCATTACGTTCGGAAACTCAGGCCGTGAGAGTATGCTCCGGCTCGTCTCCCAGGGTTTTGTGGCCTCTTCATCGTCTTGCTTCAGCTCACCGAGCTCGCTTCCATGACAAAGTTTCGAAATCAGAGCACCGATTTCGTCTTCGGAAAGTCTCCTGATTTGAGCCAAGAATCCCCATTGGTCCTCATAGGGATGGGAAAGCTCATCGATAAAAACGCTGTTGTCATTTTTCCGCGCTGCCTTCTGTAACGGCAGGGCAATAAGATTGCCAAATCCACCCCTGGGCATTGTGTCCTGATTGGGGAAGAATCGGTCGTAGGATTTGAATTTGATTTGATGCCGCTGGCTCATGGCGAAGGTAAGCAACGCCGAACCGAATTTTCGTGCCAGACTCGCGGCAACCGGGTCAGCGAAGAAGAACCAGGCGTGGGCGCCATGACCGGAGCGCGAACGCTCAATCGCCGCCGGCACATCAAAGGCCGTGCAAACATCTTTGAGAGTGGCCACATCCTGCTGCCAGCCATCTTTATCGAAGTCGATGGCCAGAAAATGGCACTTTTCATCCTGGCGCAGGGGGTAGATGCCGGCAACGAGTTTTCCCCGCAGATGGGCTTCTATGACCTTTTCATCCAGAGTGGCATATAACCTATGGGCGCAGGAAGCGCACTTGACTTCAGGCTTACCGCAAAAGCCAGGTTTCCATTCATTCAGGCAGACAGGCGCGTATCCGGCCCTGCCTTCCTTGCTCTCCCATCTTTTCGCATATAGATCGTTCCGCCCCTTGAACAAGGACATGAAGAGTCGGATTTTTTCCGTGGGATTCGCCCCAGCTTTGAGGGGGAACGACGGTTCCGATGGGGAGGCATCCTGCTGAACCCTTTCCTCATCAGAAGACCGGCTTTCCGTGGGTTCGGCCAGACCCAGCCGGGCCTTCAAGGATAGGTTCTCTTCTTTCAATGCCTTGTTCTCAGAGAGTAAGGCCTGATGCTTGAGAAGCAACGTCTTGAAATCCATCATGGCACACCTTGGCAACGCGTCAGGGAAGGAGACGCTAAGTCCGTAGGCTACTGCTCGCAAAATCGAACTTTAATTTTAGGTGATTTTCCCTAAAAAGACAAGGACTTACCTGAGCCGCATAACACTGGGGACAGTCTGAAAATAGCTTTTTGAGGTGGGTTGCTGCAAGAATAAATAGTAAAAACAGGTAGTTATAAGATGGCGTCCCCACGGGGATTTGAACCCCGGTCGCCGGCGTGAAAGGCCGGTGTCCTGGACCAGACTAGACGATGGGGACGCATTTTATGGGCTGTATTGGATTCAAACCAGCACTGTAACTGCTATTAACCTTTTAGTTTCATCAAGTTACCTTTATCATAAATCCAATTGCTGACAGTTCGCTGACGCTCAATCAAGGGGCGTAAACTTTCTGCTTCAAGGCTCTTGCCTCCCCCGGCCTACAACCGTGCAACATACAACACCGGAAAAAAACTTGCATTACCGGGTGATGGACTTCGGCCAGAATCCTTTCCTGGTCTTCTTCAATGAAGATTGTCCGGGGGTCTGCAACTTGTATCGTCGTCATCTTGGGGACCTGCCAATGTCCTCCCGGCCGAACGCGCCCCTGAGTAATTTAGAGATAACCCTTGGATGTTATATTTCGTCTTAGTAGAGCGGTGCTTGGGGAGGTTCATAAAACCGTCGTCAAGCGAGCCCTTGCCGAGGTCTCGGATACTCCGGCTGCCAAACATTCCCTTGATGTGGTTGCGGGCCAGGGATTCAATCATCCTTACATACTCTCTTGCGATTATCCCCGCTTCCCGCCGGGCCTTTTGGCGCTCCATCCATGCGTCCAGGTAATTGGCCCATTGCCGGGCTTTAAGTTCACGACTGACGTAGTTCTTGGGGGCGAAGTCTTGGTAGCCAATTTATGACCGGATGCGTTCAAGCAACCTCTCAGCTTGTCGCCGGGAGTAAAGCGGGTTCCCATCCCGGTCGGAAAACAAGCGGATGCGTTCACCCTTCCAATGCAGGTCGATGTACCAGTTCTTGCGGTTTTGGCGAACTGTCCATGACATATGGAGATTATAATCAGAAGGGTGTAGCTTAGTCAACACGGTTTTCCTTAAATCGGCCTTCCATAATGCGGACAGGTTTTCTCAGGCGCCGCCTTCCGGGAGTTATGGTAATTGTACCGGCATGGCCGGGTGGCGAACCGTTGGTTGCGGCGTTTCGGCGTGAAGGACACCCCGCACCCGCAGGCGCAGGGTTGCTCGATTAGGTTGGGGCCCATGGTTCCTTCTTAGCACTGCTGCGCCATCAACTGATCTCATTGGCTGTTAGTCCGATGACAGCAGGGGCATTGAGACAGATTGTTTGACAGATGTTTTGCTGATTAATGAGCCACGAGTCCCTTCTTCCAAATTACCGGGAGACTCAGGTTGTTTGTTGCACAATATTTGCTCCATTTAGCTAATTATTTTAGCAAATTATAGCTTGTTTTAGGAGCAACGACCATAAGCGTAATATTCTTTAATGTGGGTCCCGGCGGGCCGGCCGGCTGGTTCAACTCCGGCGCCGCACCGCGGCCAGACGGTGGGCGACGTCCGCCAGGTACGTGGCCTTTTCCAGGCGCGCGATCCATGCCGGCGGCAGGGCCCGGCTGCCCAGGTAGGCGCCGCTGATGCCGCCGGCGATGCAGGCAATGGAGTCCGAATCGCCCTGGGTGTTGGCCCCCCGGCGGATCGTGGCCAGAAAGTCATCCGGAGATTTGAGGAAACAATAGAGGGCCATGGGGACCGCTTCCTCCGCCACCCAGCCCTCGCCGATATGAGCCAGGGCCGCGTCCGGGGAGGTCATTTCCAGGGCCTCCTCCAGGCGGTCCAGGGCCTGGTCGAAATCCCGAACCTGGCCGTGGGTCTCCAATTCCAGGGCCATGAGCATCTCCTCCGGGGGCAGGCGGTCCAGGGCCAGTTTCACCAGAAAGGCTGCGGCCACCGCGCCCAACTGGGCGGTGGAATGATGGTGGGTGACCAGGGCCGAAGCCGCAGCCACCTGGCGCAACCTGGGCAGGTCATGCTGATAGAGATAGCCGATGGGCGCCACCCGCATGGCCGCCCCGCAGCCCTTGGAATTGGGTTTGCCGCTCTTCCACCAGGGGACCCCCGCCTCGAGCTGCCGCGCCCCATAGAGGCAGGCGCCGCCCGGCGAGCGGTCATTCTCCGGAGAGCGCAGCCAAGCGACAAACTCTCGGGAAATGGCCGCCATAATGGTTCCCAGGTCCTGATGGCCTGCGGCGATCAGGGCCTCGGCCACCGCCAGAGTCATCTGGGTGTCATCGGTAAATAAGGCCAGCTCCGGCAGTTCCTGGATACCGTCCGGGCCGTAGCGTTCCCGAATCCCTTTCAATTCCCAGAATTCCACCGGCGACCCGAGGGCATCCCCTAATGCCAGACCGTAAATCATTCCCAAGACCTGTTCCATGCGTCTCCTCTGAGGCCTTTTGGTTAGTTGTTGGCCTCTATCCTCAACTCGTAGAGCCCTGCCGCCAGGACTAGTGTTGTGTCCCGGAAGTACCTTTAAAAATGCTCGTCTTTATTCCCTCCCCCTTGATGGGGGAGGGTTAGGGTGGGGGTGACAAAACCATGAACAGATACAAAGCCTTATCCCCCTCCCACCAGGGGAGGGGGAATTTTAAGACCATAACTTATTAAAGCTACTTCTGAAACATGACACTAGGGTTTAGGGACGGCGGGTTGGGGGTCAGGGGCCACCATGGGAGGATCCGGGGGTCTTCCAGCCGCCGCGACCTTAGGCCCGGGGAGTCCCAACGCGGCCCGCTCCGGCTCGATTTTCGCGAAGATGGCGTGAGCCAAAACCCGGTGGCCTTCCGGGTGCAGGTGGCCGCTGAAATTAGCGAACAGCGCCCGGAAATCTCTCCGGGAGAAGACATCCTTCATAGAGACATGATAAATCCCCGGGCCCACCAGGGTTGCCCCCAGGGGGTCCAAACCGTGGTCGCTGAGGTAAAGGCCATGCCTGGGGTCTTCTTCCAGCCGGCATTGGGTGACGAGGATGATGGAAATCTGCCGTTGGCGCAGCATGGCCACATTTTCCGCCGCGGTCTCCTCCGCCAGCCGGATGCGGGCCGCGATCTCCCGGGGGTCTTGGGCCGCGGCCACCTGAGCGTCGGCGTCGTTGGCGGCGTATTTCAGGCGGATCGCCTCGGGCACCAGGGGCCAGAATACCTTCTCGAGCTTGGCCTCGTACAGCCGCCGGAAAATAAAGACTTTCATCAGCCAGTGCCGGGGATGCCACCCCTGGAATTCCTGGCTGCGGCGCCACTCCCGCTCATCCTCCCACTTGTTGGTGTCGTTGATGTGCAGGACGATGAGGCTGGGTTCGTACTCCATGATTTTTTTCAGCACCACCTGACAGCGGCGAGGCCCATACCCGGGAAGGGCCAGATTGATGGACTCGGCGGCAATATCGCGCCGGCGCAATTCATCGCCCAGGAACCAGGGGTAGGCCGTTTTGAAGCTGGGCCCCCGGGGGACGGAGTCGCCCACCACAAAGATGCGGAAGGTTCCCGGGGGCCGATGGCGCTGAAAGGTCTGGGGGTGGAAGCGCCGCCCCCCGGCCCGGAAGAGTTCCACCGTGCCGTTACCACGCTCGGCGAAGCCCGCCTGGGGATTGTAGCCGTAGTCAAAGCGCCCGGAAATATCCTGGGCAAAAAAGACGCGGGCCCCCACCTCCGCCAGGACCAACAGGCAGACAACCACAAGGCAAGCGGAAGTGAGCAGCCGTTTCATCAGAATTGAAAATAGATAAACTCTTTATCCTGCTCCCCGGAGGATACGATCAACAGAATCATCACCGCGTAAACCAGCCCTCGGGCCACCCAGGGGACGTGTTCCAGGGTGGCTTCATCCCGGTATTTCCAGGTCAAGACCTGGAGCAGAATCAAGGGGAGGATATGGATCAGCAGCCAGAGGGAGGAGGATTGCCAGGGGAGTCCCAGGGAGGCGTCCCAGTTCCCCAGGGCCCCGAACCAGGCGCCCAGATGGGACAGGCTGGGGCTGCGAAAAATGGCCCAGCCCACCAGGGTAAAGACCAGCATCAGGGGCGCCATTAGTGCATCGCGCCAGGTCCAGGCCCCGTCTTTGGCCGGCAAGCGGTTAAAAGACGGCACCACCCGATAGAGAATAAGCAGGGCGCCGTGATACGCCCCCCAGAGGACAAAGACCCAGTTGGCCCCGTGCCACAGACCGGCCAGTAGCATGACGATGGCCAAGTTCCGCAGGGTCTCCCACCTGGCGCCGCGATTGCCGCCCAAAGGGATGTACAGGTAGTCTCGGAACCAGGTGGACAGCGAAATGTGCCACCTGCTCCAAAATTCCGAGGGCGTCCGGGAAAAATAGGGAAACCTGAAATTCTCCATGAGATCGATGCCCAGCAGCTTGGCGGACCCCCGGGCGATATCGGTGTAACCGGAAAAATCGGCGTAAATCTGGAAGGCGAAGGCCACCACCCCCATCACCGCCCAGTAGCCGTTGAGGCTGGTGTTGGGATCAAAGGCATAGTTGGCCAGGATGGCGCAGTTATCCGCCACAAAAACTTTTTTAAAGAACCCCACCAGCATCAAACGCAGGCCGTCCTGGACATGGGAATCCCGGAAACTGGCCCCTTTTTCAAGCTGCGGGATAAGATTCCTGCCCCTTTCGATGGGCCCCGACACCATCTGGGGAAAAAAGGCGTCAAAGGTGGCAAAGGTGAGCAGATCCGAACACGCCGGGCTCTGGCCCCGATAAACATCAATGACGTAACCCAGAGATTGGAAGGTGTAAAAGGAGATGCCCACGGGCAGAATGATTTTCAGCATGCTCCAGTTAGCGTTTACGCCCACCGTTCCCAGGAGCGACTGGAATGAACCGATAAAAAAGTTGAAGTATTTGAAGAATCCTAAAATGGCCAGGCAAAAGACCACGCTCAAGATCAGGTAATATTTGGGGCGCCGGTCCCGGGCCAGGAGCCCGATGGCTTCATGGCCGCCGAAAAATGCCAACCCCATGGCGGCGCTGACCAGCAAGAGGGGGTTGGAGATGCCGGACGCGGGCAGCCAGACATAACAACCCAGACACCAGGCCGCGGGCAGGAGGGCCAGGCCCAGGACCTGCCAGGGGCCTTTTTTCCGGCCGGCGATGGCCAGGCCGCAACTGTAGTCGATGACCGTGGTGGCCAGCACCAGGGCCAGGAATCTGACGTCCCAACAGCCGTAGAAGAAATAGCTGCCCGCCAGCAACAACAACAGTCGCCGTCTTGCCGGCAGGAGCCAGTACGAGATGATGATGACGGGCAGAAAGATGAAATACTGCCAGGAAATGAAAGACATAACCTTCCGATTCAGCAGTTAGCGGTCAGCTTGCGGCAGTCAGCCAAGACCCCGGCCGGAGGCCACCGCCGCACCTAACCTTTTCTCCCCAAGACCGGGGGCCGATAAGATGGGAGTCATTTTTTGAGGGTATAAAGTCACCCCGGGGAAAGCAAGCTAATTTTTCTCGCATCTTGGCAGACCTGGCTTACAGCTTACGGGCCATGACCAGGAGGCGGGGCTCGCCGCTGATGGGGAGAGAGTATTTATGTTTTTCCAGGGGACCCAGGCCCAGCAGCTGAGCGGCAGACCCGGCCGTCTCCAGTTCACCGAGGGCCAGGCGCACGCCCTTAAGGGCCAACACCACGCCTCCCGGGGCCAAGAGCGGCGCGGCCAACTCCAGCAAGCGGGGGAGGATAAAGGCCGCCCGGGAGACCACGGCCGCGACCTTCGGCTCCCACTTCCGGGCCAGGTGGGGGGTCAGATGGGTTTGGACCACCTGGACGCCGGTCAATCTGAGTCTGGCGGCCAGATACTCCAGAAACGCGGCTTTTCTCTGTCGGGCCTCCACCAGGGTGAGGGCCAGGTGGGGGCGGGCCAGCTTCAGCACCAGCCCGGGGAAGCCGGCGCCGCTGCCCAGGTCCGCCAGGGAAGGCGAGCCGTCCAGAAACGGCAGCACCGCCAGGGAGTCCAGGAAGTGCTTGATAACGATGTCCCGGTCGGTCTTGAGCGCGGTTAAATTGGTCTTGGCGTTCCAGAGCTTGAGCTCTTCCAGATAGATTTGCAGGTGCTCCAGGGTGGCGGGGGCCAGTTCCAGGCCCAGGGCCAAAGCGCCTTCGGTCAGGAGGGCCAGGGGGTCGGGTTCCGGGGTTTCGTGCACCATGATTGCCTTTGGTTCAAGCTGATGATGGGCGACGCGGGTCATGCTTCATAAAGCGTATGGCAATTATTTTGCCCGGACCGCCCAAAAGTTCTTTTAAAGTCCCCCTTTCCTAAAGGGGGATTTAGGGTCAATGCTGTTCACTTAGCACCCGAGCTTTCAAAAAATCCGGGAACGCATTTATCAACGACAGGGAGAAAGTGATTAATTCCCCCTCACCCTAACCCTCTCCCCCATTGGGGGAGAGGGAATAAAGAAGGATATCCGGTAATTCTCCCTCTCCCCCCGGCGGGGGGAGAGGGCTGGGGTGAGGGGGGGCACGCTC
>VGSJ01000097.1 GCA_016875015.1 Deltaproteobacteria bacterium
TTATCAACTGCGCACCGACCTGGTGGGTTCGGCCCACCACGCCTTCGCCGCCGCCGGGGTGCGGCCGCCGTCGGCGGTCACCCCTCTGGGACCGGTCAGTTGAAGACCAGACGCCGGACTCCAATAGCATGTAGTGCCAACCCTTTTTTGCCATGGCTTAACTTACTGATAATCCAAAACTATTTTTTTACAACTGTCGAAGATTAATAAAGGCTGACCGGATGTCAGGACCGGAGGGGGAAAAGAACTTCGCTCGGCCACCAGGAACCCGTAGGCGGCAATGCACAGGGTGGCATGATGGTGGAATCCCCGCCAGCCTCGGCCCTCAAAATGACCCAGGCCGATTTCCTGTTTGAGTTCCTGGTAGTCGCGTTCAATGCGCCACCGCAGCTTTACCGTAGTTGTCAACTCTTCCAGCGAAACGGCTGCATCAAGGTTGGAGAGCCAATATTTTGTGGGTTCCGATTCTCCCTCGGGCCGCTCCATCAGCAACCATTCTTCCGGGGGGCGGTCGCTACGCCAATCATGACGATGCCCGGCGCCCACCCCTTGGCGCTCAACAGGCAACAACAGGCCCGTGCCATGCGCCTGAAAAGGTTCCACCCGGTCTGCATGACCCAACGCGGTGGACAGCTTTTCCGCATACGCGCGAAACCTGGCCTCGATATTGGGCAAGAGTGCATTGGTCATGCAGCCAGCATACGCATAATTTGCAAGTTTTTGTAAACAATTTATGACATAGTGGTGCTAATCCGGGGCAGGGGTGGCCACCTGGTCCCTAAAGCAAGTCACCGCTCGGGGGATGAGCCGGCGCAGGAAAACCACGCGGTCCATGGGGTTGAGCCTGGCATAGGCCGGGTAATCCGGATGCTCCGGCGCCAGGACCGGGGACTCCTGGCCCGACCCGGCCCCCAGACGCCAGGCCTGCCGCAGCAAATCGATAATGGGGGCCTCCGCCTCCGGCATCGCCGCCACCCACTTCAGGCGGCGCATGACTTCAAACCGCACCCGGTCTACCAGGGCAAAAGCGGTGTCCATGATCTTCATCTTGAGGTCATTATCCAGGTCATCCAGGCGGAAGCGCACCGACCCCCCCAGCCCCTGGGCCCCCATAACCAGATCGAAGAAAACAAAAAGATTTTCTTCCCCCGGGGTGGCCAGGTACAGGAGGGTGGACGAACTCAGATCTTGAAGCCGGGTGTCGGGCCCGAATTGCTCTTGGAAACGGGCCAGCCAGGAGCGGAACCCCTGGTCCGCGGCGATCTTGGACCGGAAGCGCTCCAGATTGATAATTTCAGCCACTACCGCCGTCTTTGGCGCCGTTGCCCTGGGACTTGTTCATTTGCTTGATGCCGCTATAAAAGTATTGAATCCCGGAAATGGAGGTCAAGACGCCGGTAACCCAAAAAAGCCCCAGCAAAAGCAGCGGGGGAATAGTTAAGATCTTGCTCAGCAGCACGAAACCCACCGTGACGAGCTGGAAGGTCGTGGTCCATTTGCCCGACAGGGTGGGCCGGATCACCAGGGGAATGTCCGCCAGCCGGAAGATCAAGACCCCCAGGGCCAGGGCCACATCCCGGCTGAGCACTACCACCGTAAGCCAGGAGGGAATCTGGTGATAGATGCTCAGAGTGACGAAACTGGCCGCCATCAGGATTTTGTCCGCCAGGGGATCGAGGTAACTCCCCAGGCGGGACTTCTGCTGCCAGGTTCGGGCGATGAGGCCGTCCGCCAGATCGCTCACCCCGGCTAAGATAAACACCACCAGGGCCTTACGATAGTTTCCCTGGATCAAAAAGATGATGAACAGGGGGGTCAGGATGATCCGAAATAGGGTGATGAGATTGGGAATAGTTAAATTGGCTTGCGAATCGGGGCGGGAAGCCATGATGCCGTAATCGATTTCCTCTAAAGAATTTTTGCTGACAAAACTTTAACATACCAACGACCGATAAAACAATCCATTAACACCGGGGAAGTGATTTCCCCGGTCCCGGGAGGGGCCTGGGGATGGCGGGCGGCCTCATGATCCGGGAAATAACCGAAAAACTCCCACCCCCCGGATTTCAACAGAGTCCGGGCGCCGCCACCCCGATGAGGTCCCTGGGGACCGCCAAGTCACGGCGCCGCCGGCGGACCTGCAAAGAAAACGTTGCGAGCTTGACACCGTTGTCAAGCTTCATATATCCTGCCTTGAAAAGTTCAAAGTTCAAGGTTGATGTAGGTCATCCTGGGGCGGCGTCCGACTCCCGCCGCGGCGCTACGGTTATACTTCAATGGCAATCACACGGGGGACGGGTATGCGGGCGGTGGTTCAACGGGTCAAAGAGGCCTGGGTCCGGGTGGATGGGGAGGAGGTTGCCAGGATTGGCGCCGGCCTGCTGATTTTGGTGGGAGTGGCGGCCGCTGACGGCCCCGAAGACGTGGCTTTCCTGGCTCAAAAGCTGGCGCACCTGCGGATCTTTGCCGGGGACGGACGCCTGATGCATCTTTCCCTCCTGGACCTGCAGGCTGAGGTTCTCCTGGTATCCCAGTTCACCCTCCTGGGGGATTGCCGCAAGGGGCGGCGACCCTCCTTTGATGGCGCGGCCACCCCGGAGACCGCAGAGAAGCTCTATGAGGACCTGGTCCAGGTGATGGCCGGCTACGGCCTCAGGGTGGCCACCGGCCGCTTTCGCCAGATGATGGACGTGGGCCTCATCAATGACGGGCCGGTCACACTGCTCCTGGACAGCAAGAAGGTGTTTTAGGCTCCCCTCGAGGATTGACAAAATCTGTCTAAAAAATTATGATTTTCAAAAGGTTATCCACTTGAGCCCGTGAACTCGGAACTAAAGCCCTATCCGGCCCCAAAGCCCTATGTTACCTATTTACCTGAAAGACCGGGATTTCACCCCACCCGAAGACACCGTTTATTACCTTCTCACCCGGGATGGCTTATTTCTGGTGAAGCGCACGCCGTTCTTTGAGGCCGTGGTCCCGGCTGCGGGCATTCCCTGGCTTGAGCCCCAGGGGCCAGAAATCCGCCTGGGCGCCCCGCCCCTGCCCGCCGCCCTTCTCCTCCAGGCCGTGGCCTTTTTCCGGGCCGTTTATGCGCGCTACGAGAGCGAAGCCGTAGCCCTGCTGGCTTGGCGGGAAACCACCCGGACTTATGAACTGGTCGTGCCTCACCAGACCGTGGGGGGTGGCCACTGCGATTACGAAGTCAGGGAGTTCCCCGCGGGACTTATGCGCCTGGGCACCATCCACAGCCATGCCGGGGTGGAAGCGTTTCACTCTTTACGAGACTCCCAGGACGAACGCTTTGAAGACGGCTTTCACCTCACCATCGGCAACCTGGACACCGACCTCACTCTGTCTTGCTCCGTAGTCGTCCAGGGGGGTCGGGGCCAGATCCCCCCGGAGCGCCTGTTTTCGCCCTACCCCATCCCCTGGGAGCAGGCGCCGCCGGAGGCGGAATGGATCGGGGAAGTGGACCGGAAAGTCACTCCCCTGCTCCCTCCCATCGAGTTTGGCCCCTAACCGCTAACTGCTAACTGCTGAGATCTCTTTATGCTAGAAATCAAGGCCATCGGCATCGGGGGCATCGGCTGCGCCCTGCTCCCCTTTCTGTGCCGCTACCTGCAATATTCCGGCGAAGGGGCCCGGCTCACCCTCATTGACGGGGACCGGTTTGAACGGGGCAATGCCGCCCGCCAGGCTTTCTCCGGCCTGGGCAACAAGGCTGAGGTCAAGTCCCGGGAACTGGCCCGGGAGTTCGAGGCCCTCGCCTTCCGGCCGATGCCCGAATACGTCACGGAAGACAACGTGGCCCGTTTGATCGGCGCCGGTGAGGTAGTCTTCCTGATGGTTGACAACCACGCCTCCCGCCACCTGGTCAGCCGCCATGCCGCCTCTTTAGCCGACCTCACTCTTATTTCCGGGGGCAACGACTACGAGGACGGCAACGTCCAGGTCTACGTCCGTCAGGGGGGCCGGGATATTACCCCCTCGCTGGCCCGCTATCATCCGGAGATTGCCAGCCCCCAGGACCGGAATCCCGCGGCGCTGTCCTGCGAGGAACTCATGGCGGCCGGCGCCCCCCAACTGCTCTTCGCCAATATCATGGTGGCGTCCCTGATGCTGAACGCCTTCTACGCCCTCAGACAGGGCCGCTTGAACTACTCGGAAGTCTATCTGGACATCGTTGCGAACGTCAGCCGGGCGGTGTCCCGGCCGGTGTGATGCCGGGTTGCCGTCAAAAGGTGGCGCAGGCTTTCCAGCCTGTGCAGTGGTAGGGCGCGTCTCACGCGCCATTCTTGGTGCGTAAGACGCGCTACGCAAAAACTTTTCGGAACAGTCATTCATGGGCCTGTGGCTCACCCGTAAAACCTAAAAAGCCGGTATTGGCTGGTAGCACAGCCTTTCCAGGCTGTGCCCGACTAACCTGCTTCCTTGACACAGGCTGGAAAGCCTGTGCCACCAATTCAAAGAACTTGTCAAGGCAGTTCCTCATGGGCCTGTGGCCCACCCGTAAATTATGAAAAGTTCATGATGGGCATACCCCTGACTTTGAACTTTAAAACCTGGAACTTTTCGGAACAGTCGCGGCTAAACCGTTGGCTCACCCGAAATCATAAAATAGTGGTCGATCGGGCCGCCACGCCCGTCACTATCATGTATCGGCGATCCGCCAGGCGCACCCTCAGGGAAGGTAATATCGCGGTAAAATGAAAAGAAGCCGGGGCTTCAGCTCCTCTGAAAATCCCCGGCTTCCCGGAACCACGAAACCTTTTTCACGCCACCCGAAGGGACAGGCGCCGAACCTTCGTCCGGAACGTTCCGTGGCCACTCTCTCTGCTCCGGCCGCGGAGCGGGCATCTATCGCCGCTTCCGGCAATCAGCGCCCGGCTAACCCATCTGCACGACCGCGGGTCGATGGAAGCCGTTTGCTCAGATCCAAAGCAGGTTGCCGTGAAGTCCAGTCCGGAGGGCGACCCTCCCCTCGTTCGGGTGCGGCCTGGTGGCCGTCTCCCCGTAACCGTTTTTACCGGTGCTCAGACTGAACGTCCTGACGATTTTATTATTAATCACCGTTTCCGAAAAAACAAGGGTCCGGTGAAAATTTTTTCAGAAAAATTCAGCACTGTCCGGTTAGGAAATTGCATGCGGTTGTTCCACCCCCCACCCCCCAACCCTTGTATCCCCCCGAAGCGGGTGGAGAGGGAGTAGATGATGTCGCTGGTTTGGTAACCATAAGGCATTCAATCGGTTCCACTTTTTCCCCTCTCCCCCAATGGGGAGAGAGGGTGAGGGGGAAGCAATCTTCTCGGAGCAAAAAGAGCGTTAGTGAATTTATGAACTGTTGGACTACGTATAACGAGCATCCTTCATACAAAAACCAAACCGGACACTGCTGCCAAAAACCAAAAACTCAAAACCGAAAACCGTCTCAAAGCACCCCCTTGGTGGACGGCGCCCCGGTGGCCCGGGGTTCCGGCTGGGTGGCCACGTCCAAGGCCCGGGCGGCCGCCTTGAAGACCGCCTCCAGGATGTGGTGGGTGTTCTCGCCATAGGGCACCGTGATGTGGAGCGTCATGCCGCCGTGGATGCTCACGGCCCGCCAAAACTCCTTGAGCAACTGGGGGTCTAAGCCCGCGCCCCCGGGCGGCAGGTCCACCTCCAGGTGGAGGAAGGGGCGGTTGCTCAGGTCCACCGTCACCTGGGCCAGGGCTTCGTCCATGGGCACCCGGGCCGAACCGAACCGGCGCACCCCGGGCCGCTGGGCCAGCGCCTCCCTGAAGGCCTGCCCCAGGCAGATGCCGATGTCTTCCACGGTGTGGTGCTGATCCACCTCCAGGTCGCCTTTGGCCTTGACGGTCAAGTCAAAATACCCGTGGGCCGTGAACAGGTGGAGCATGTGGTCGAAAAACGGGATGCCGGTGTCGATGGCGGCGCGGCCGCGGCCGTCCAGTTCCAGTTCCAGATTGACTTCCGTTTCCCGGGTCTGGCGGTGGATTTTACTCAGGGGCATGGCTGGTGGTCTCCTTGGGATGGGCGGCGCTGCTGAACGCGTTGCGGACAGAAAGTCTGGCGGGCCGGGCCACCTCACATCACGACAAATCGAGTTCGGGCAGGTGCTCGCGGCGCCGGTGAGCCGCCGCCCTCATCTTATCTATCATGCATGACGCTACTTCTGCGGTTCCCAGCAAGAGGCGGCGTCATTATAAATCATCACCCGGCCATTTTGTTCACAGGTCCACTGGTTGCCGACTTTTCGCACCTTTTGTCCGCCCACGGGCGCCAGGGGGGACAACTCGTCCGGCGTTCCCAGGGTGCGCTGTTTAGTGGCTTCAACATCCGGGTTCTTGTAGCCCGAAGACGAGGCGCAGCCGCTTCCCAAGATGAGCAACAGCAACGCGGCCACCGCCAGCCCGGCAAGACGATTCTCAACTTGCATCTTTTAACCCCCTGTCCTTTCGAAGTCTTTGAAATTCATCATGATAGCCCAAAGCTCACCCAGTCATCATAAATCTTTTCGCCAACATTGACAATTGATTATGATACTATACCAGGCAAGATTCTTTCGATCTCCGTTTGGGCTGGTCAGGCGGGCCACCACAAGTTCCCTGAGCAACCCAAAGCCTCACCAACCGGCAGGAGCCCCAAGAAAGCGATTAGGGAGTACGCACCTCACGTGATCGACGCAGACAACCTTAAAGCCACCCGGCCGCCGCGCTACCTGAGATGCACCGGCGTCCTCCTGCTCCTGTGGGCGGGGGCGATCGCCTGGGGCGTCCTGCCCATCCCGGCGGCAGGGGCCGCGCCCCACGCCGCCATCCGGGAAACCTCCTTTGATTTCGGGAAAATCTACGAAGACCGGGCCCTGACCCACACCTTCGTGATCCAAAACACCGGCGCCGCGCCCTTAAATATCGAGGATGTGGACCCGGATTGCGCCTGCACCGTGCCCAGCTACGATAAAAGCATCCCCCCCGGCGGCCAGGGAAATATCACCCTGACCATCAAACCCTTTTCGGTGATTCATCAGTTTAAAAAGGAAACCAAGGTCAGGATCAACGACCCGAACCAGCCCATGCTGAACCTAGTCCTGACGGGAGTGGCCCAACCCTTCATCGAGATCCAGCCCAGCCATATCGTGCGGCTGCGGGGCGCCCCCAGCGACAATATCCAGGGCCAGGTGCGCTTCATCTCACATCTGCCGACGCCCTTTAAGATCACCGGATATCGCACCACCATCCCGGACAAGATCGAGGTGACTCTCAAGCCGGAAGTGCCGGACAAGGTGTATGTCGTGGAGGTGCGCGACAAGTCCCAGCAGTCGGGCCCCTATGCCGGCCTGATCGAGCTGTTCACCACCTCCAAGGAGCGGCCCCGCCTCATCGTCAGGGTCTTTGGGGAAATTCATTCGCCTTCCGCGGGCGGCCAGTAAAGCAGCATCTCATTGAGCAGGTGGATGGCAAAAGTCCGGGCCGCCTGCCGCATTAACAGTTCGCCTTCCTTGGGGGCCGGCGGGCCGGGATTGACCGGTGAGCTCAGACTAATCCGGTCCTGGCAGGCAAACAGAATGTCGCCCCCCCGGGTGATGGCCCCGGACACCACCAGGTCGGCGTCGATCCGGCCCCGGAGGAACCGGAAGGCCGCGCCCCGGACCGCCACCCGTTGCACCACGCCGTCGACGACGGCGTCTCCCTGGCCGGAGAGCTTGAGTCCGTTGGCCCTCCAGGCCTGGGTCAACTCTTCCATGAACAGGGCCTGGAAGGTGTCGCCGGCCACGCCCTGGGCCGTCGATACCTCGAAGGGCGTCAGGACATACGTCGCCTGGGCCGGGGTGAAGTCCGGGGCTCGGTAATAAGCCGTGAGATAGCGGCCGGGCGCCAGCGCCACCCCCGCCGGGGTGGCCGGGGCCAGCCGGGGCGCGCAGGCCGCCTGGCCAACCAGACACAGGACCGCCACCAGCCCCCAGGAGGTGAACTTTCTTATCCACATGGTCATCTGATTACCATAAACTGTCGCCCTCTGCCAAACCATTTAACCATTCCCAACCGGAAAAAGTGGCCCGTCCGGGGGGAGCGGCCAACCCCCGGCATTTTGTCTTCAGGATCTCTCGGTTAATGCTTGAACAAAATTTCAAGAGAGATTATGGTTTGACTAATCCCAATGGGGGAGCCGTTATGAGGGATGACCGCGCCAGACAGAGGGATATCATCGCAGCAATTGAACATATTGATAAATATAATCCCTATCCTCAATGAGTTGGGAGGGGCTTGAATGGACGCCTGGAAAAACCAGCTCTTTTTCGGTGACAACCTGGACATCTTGCGGAGCGGGCGAATCCCCGTGGAGAGCGTCGATTTGATCTATCTCGACCCGCCCTTCAACTCGAACGCCAGCTATAACATCCTGTTCGCGGAGAAAGGCGGGGAGAAGTCTGCGGCCCAGATCACCGCCTTTGAGGACACCTGGCATTGGGGAACCGAGGCCGCCGCGGCTTACGACGACGTGGTCCGGGGCGATCGGCCCAAATTGGGGGACTTGCTCCAAGCCTTGCGGGCCTTCCTGGGCCAAAACGATATGATGGCATACCTCACCATGATGGCGGTGCGGCTGATGGAATTGCACCGGGTGCTGAAGCCTACCGGGAGTTTGTATCTGCACTGCGATCCCACCGCGAGTCATTATTTGAAACTAGTTTTGGATGCAATTTTTGGGGTAATAAATTTTAAGAATGAAATAATTTGGAAAAGAAGTCATGCTCATAGTTCAGCAAAACGTTATGGTTCCAATCATGATGTTATTCTTTTTTATTCCAAGACTTCAAATATGAAGTGGAATACTGTTTTTCAAGATTATGATCCAAAATATACCAATACGCATTATCGTCACATTGATAATCAAGGAAGAAGATATAAGCATGAAAATCCAACAGGCGCAGGGGTTTCCAAAGGTATTACCGGGCAACCATGGAGAGGCATTGACCCAACTGCAAAAGGCAGACATTGGAGTACGACAATAGATGAACTTGAACGTCTTGATGCCAAGGGAAAAATATATTGGCCAAAGAAAAAAGGTGCTTGGCCTTATATTAAGATATATCTTGATGAAATGAAAGGTATTCCAGCCCAGGAGGTTTGGACTGATATAGATGTAATCAATATGATGGCCAAAGAACGCCTGGGTTACCCCACTCAAAAGCCCGAAGCCTTATTGGAACGCATTATCAAAGCTTCCAGCAGCGAAGGCGATATTGTCCTGGACCCTTTCTGCGGCTGCGGCACCACCATCAGCGTGGCTGAGCGCCTGAAACGCCGCTGGCTGGGGATCGATATCACCCATCTGGCTATTACTCTCATCAAAAAGCGCCTGCACGACACCTTTGGGGAAGAACTGTCCCCCTATGAGGTTGTGGGTGAGCCCGCAGACGTCATGGGGGCCGCGGCCCTGGCCGAAGTTAACCGGCACCAGTTCGAGTGGTGGGCCTTGGGGCGAATCGACGCGGCCCCGGCCCAGGACAAGAAAAAGGGGGCGGATCGGGGGATAGACGGGGTCCTCTATTTCCAGGAAAAGGACGATGGCCCCTATCATAAAATCATCGTGCAAGTGAAGAGCGGAGCGGTGAACGCGGCCCAGGTGAGAGACTTACAGGGAGTGTTGGATACGGAAAAGGCCACCATAGGCTGTCTGATCACCCTCAAGCCCCCCACCCGACCCATGCGGGAGGCCGCCGCCGCCGCAGACTTCTACACTTCGGAGCTCTTTCCCGAGAAGCGCTTTCCCCGGCTGCAAATCCTCACCATCGCCGAATTGTTTGCCGGGAAACAATTGGATTATCCCCGCTGGGTCCCCCCCAAGACCTTCAAAAAAGCGGCCCGCCGGTATAAAGGACCCACTGCCAAAGAACAGCAGAAATCTTATCCCCAATTGCCGAGTAGTGAGCCTAAAGAATGAGCGGAAAAGCAGCGATGCTTAGAGGGTCCCAGAGTAAATTCCTGCGAGGTTTCTTCCAATCGTGTCAATCAATTTTCTTGAACTTGCAGGCCCTCCCGACCCATGGTAACCTTTGGTAAAATCGCCCAGTGGGCCGCCAGCCTGCTGGCCCTTTTGTTAATCGGCAGCCTCGGCTTCGTCTGGCTGCAAGGGTGGAGTTTCTTCGACGCCCTATACATGACGGTGACCACCCTCGCCACCGTGGGCTACAGCGAGACCCATCCGCTGGACCGGATCGGGCGGATCTATAACATGGTGCTGATCCTCACCGGGATGGGGGTCATGTTCTATATCGTGGGCTCTCTGGCCCGGGTGGTGATTGAAGGAGAACTCCATGCGGTCTTTGGAAGGCGCAAATTGATCAAGCATATCAAAAGGCTGAAAAACCATTACATCCTCTGCGGCTTCGGGCGCATCGGCGAAATTATCGCCCGGCAGCTCAAAGACCGGGGCCTGTCCCTGTTGGTAGTCGAGAGCGAACCGGCTCTGCTCGGCCGACTGGAGGCCTCGGGATATTACTTCATCAACGGCGACGCCACCCGGGAAGAGGTCCTGCTGGAGGCGGGCATCGAACGGGCCAAGGGGCTGATATCCGTGGTCTCCTCGGACGCCGCCAACGTCTACGTCGTGCTGACGGCCCGCAGCCTCAACCCCGGTCTCTTTATCGTGGCCCGGGGGGAGGAACCGGGTTCGGAAAAAAAGCTGCTCCGGGCCGGGGCCGACAAGGTGGAATCCCCCTACGAGATGGGCGGGCAAAAAATGGCCCAGACCATCATGCGCCCCACGGTGGTAACCTTCATGGAGATCGCCATGAAGGAGGGAGTGGATTGGACCATGGAGGAGATCGCCGTAGGCCCCGCCTCTCCCCTCCAGGGGGTGCCGCTGGCGGACTCGGGGATTCGGCAAAAACTGAACCTCATCCTGGTGGCCATTAAGCGGGCCGACGGCGAGATGCTCTTCAACCCCAGCCACGAAACCCCGATTCTCGCGGGAGACACCCTCATCGCCCTGGGCCTGCGGAAAAACCTGGACGCCCTGGAGCAGATGCTGGCTTGAGGAAGCAGTCAGCAGTTAGCCAAGGAACCCGTTGCTGAAGTTGGTGAAATTTTGGGGGGGCCATGGCCGCCGGGATTTTTATCGTGAAAAACTTCAAATCCCCCTAAATCCAATGCGGTTTACTTAGCACCCGAGCTTTCAAAAAATCCGGGAACGCATTTATCAACGACAGGGAGAAAGTGATTAATTCCCCCTCACCCTAACCCTCTCCCCCATTGGGG
>VGSJ01000098.1 GCA_016875015.1 Deltaproteobacteria bacterium
TAAAAGACCGGGCTTTCCGGCCAGTGCCGTGCTCGGTTTCCAGCTTGCCCAAAACATGTCTCGGAATAAGTTTAAGCATCTGATGAAAGATTGTGTTACAATGGGCCATAGTCCGAAATCTCCTTTCTGTTTGATGAGTTATGGCTAACACATTATAACAGATTCACAGGAGATTTCGGGCTTTTTTTAATCCGTTAACCGGACAGAAATGAGTTCCGCTTTATGTCTTGCGGCCCATTCCACGACTAAACCCAAAGCTCGTGGTGGCAAAAAACCTTCTAACACCGTGTTAGTTTTGTAGGGGCGGGTTTGAAACCCGCCCCTACAAGAGATATCAATAGGTTATCTGGATGGTTTGTTTCATTTCAAAGGGAACACGGTATAACACCGTGAAATCGTCTATTTTGATCACTGCCTGATCGCTGCTATAACGGGCGTGGAAATGCGGCGGATTATGATCTTCGAAAAACATGGCAATAATAATGCCATAAAATCGGCTAATTTCCGGCATTACTGATTACTTAACTGGGCTGGCTGTATGAAGCGCCCCTACACCCAGGTATTGGGTTTTTTGTTCCAGTTTTTCCTGATTTCTTCTTTATCTTTTTGGGTGGCGCCAAAGGCCCCCTCACACGCCGCCTCATACTTGTGGATGTCGGAGCGGAAGTCCTTCTTATAAGGACTGTTAGTCGAATCCTTGCAAAAAATGGTGGGCATGCCGACGAGGCGCTCCACCTCGGCGCTGCAGATTTCGCAGGTGGTGAGGGGCGGGTCGCTCATCTTCTGCTCGACTTCAAAAATATGACCGTGGTCCTTGCACTTGTACTCATAGGTTGGCATGCGTCACTCCTTCCAGGGCTTGCTAATTGCTTGACAGACACCCCCGGGGGCGCTAATTTTAGGAAACCTTAAATAGTTATTAACAGATTTTTCCCCAAAGGCCAAGCGCGGATTGTCCGCCGGCAGGCTGGCAGGGACGTTCCGCCAGAAGTGGCGCCCCCCGGGCCCTGGCCGGCCGCGCCGCGGCATGGTCCGGGCGGCCAGGTCGCCTCGTTCTCTTGATCGTCACAGGAGGAACCCATGAAAATCCCCGCCCTCCAGGCTGTTACCGTTGAAATCCTGGTAGACAACTTCTTCGACGTTTTCGAGCCTTCCCGTCCCGGCATCGTGGAACGGGTGGTCCCCGGCCGCCTCAAGAAACCGCTGTTGGCGGCCCACGGGCTGGCCTACCTCATCACCCTGAACCGAGGGGGCAAGCTCAGCCGCATCCTGATGGACGCGGCCAACGCCCCTCTGCCCCTATTCAACAACCTGGAAGCGTTGGAACACGACATCAATGACATTGACGCGGTGGCCCTGAGCCACGGCCACCCGGACCACTACGGGGGGCTGGTCGAATTCCTGGCCAAACGCACCCGCGGCCCCATTCCCGTCTATCTCCACAAGGACGCGTTTCTTCCCAAGATCCTCATTACGCCCCGGGGGCGCATCGGTCCCTGGGTCCTGGATCTGAACCAGTTGGTAGCCGCGGGCGTGGAGCTTTGTGAGAACCAGGGCCCCCAGCTGGTCCTGGACCAGGCCCTCCTCACCGGCACGGTGGAGACCACCACCGTGTACGAAAAACCGCTGCCCGGCTTCCGGCGCCAGGTGGCCGGCCAGGAGGAACAAGACCTCTTTCCCGACGAGCAGGCCCTGGTGGCCGTGGTTGAAGGCCGGGGCCTGGTGGTGATCGGCGGCTGCAGCCACCCCGGCATCGTCAATATGGTGAAATACGCCCAGAAACTCACGGGCGTCCAAAAAGTCTCCCTCATCATCGGGGGCTTCCACCTCACCCCCGGCGGCGATGAACTGATTAAGCACACCATCCAGGGCCTGAAGGAACTGGACCCGGAACTGATCATCGCCGGCCACTGCACCGGCTTCCAGGCCCTGACGAAACTCGCTATCGCCTTCCCCGACAACTTCATGGTCAGCTGCGTGGGCACCAAGGTGATGGTGGTGGGGGGGTAGAGGAAGGTTTCCTGTTTTCTGTTTTTTGGTTTTAGTGGCACAGGTTTCCAACCTGTGTTCATGACGCAGGGTGCGTCCTACGCACCATGAGCTTATGGCCGCGGCGGGCACGGAGGCCCGCCCCACTGACTTTCATAGTTGCAGGTGTTCCGATGGAACATGTATTGCTTCTTAAAACCCATTTCGGCTTTGATCAATTCCGCCCTTTGCAGGAGGAGATTATCGGCTGCGTGATGTCGCAAAGAGATGCTCTTGTGCTGATGCCGACCGGCGGAGGCAAGTCGCTTTGTTTTCAATTACCGGCGTTAAAGATGCCGGGGGTGACCCTGGTTATTTCACCTCTCATCGCGCTGATGAAAGACCAGGTGGACGCCCTCAAGGCTAATGGGATTCCGGCTGAATTCATTAATAGCACGTTAACTCGCGCGGAAATTGACAAAATTCAGGCGGAGGTGCGAAAGGGAAAAATAAAAATTCTTTACGCGGCGCCGGAACGTTTGGTTTTGCCTGAATTTCAGATGTTCTTGAAGACCATTAACGTCAGTCTGATTGCGATTGACGAAGCCCACTGTATCAGCGAATGGGGGCATGATTTCCGTCCCGATTACCGTAATCTTATCATGCTGAGAAATGTTTTCCCCGAGGTTCCGGCGATGGCTCTTACCGCCACTGCCACGAAGAAGGTGCGGGAAGATATCATTCACCAGTTGTCTCTCGAGAACGCGCAAATATTTATCTCCAGCTTCAACCGTCCCAATTTATCGTATACAGTGCTTCCCCAAAAAGATTCTTACGACCAACTGATTAATATATTCCGGGAACACCGGAATGAAGCCGCGATCATTTATTGTTTTTCCAGAAAAGACACCGAGCAGCTGGCGGCGGATTTGCGCCAGGAGGGTTTAAAGGCGCTGCCTTATCACGCCGGGCTGGAAAGTGAGGAGCGCCGGACTAATCAAGAGAAATTCATTCGAGACGAAGCGCAAATTATCGTCGCGACCATTGCTTTCGGGATGGGCATTGACAAGCCGGATGTCCGCTTGGTGATTCACTATCATCTGCCAAAATCAATTGAAGGCTATTACCAGGAAACGGGGCGCGCCGGACGCGACGGACTTCCGAGCCAATGCGTTCTTTTCTATTCTTACGCGGATAAAATCAAACAGCAGTATTTTATCCGGCAGATGGAAAATGAGGCCGAGCGGAAAAATGCGGATCGGAAGCTCGACCAGATGGTTGAATATTGCGAGATGGCAACCTGCCGCCGTTATTATTTACTTACATATTTTGGAGAAGATTATCAACAAGAACAATGCGACGGATGCGATGTTTGTCTTTCGCCGAAAGAAGAATTTGATGCAATCATAATCAGCCAAAAAATTATGTCGGCTATTATTCGAACGGGACAACGGTTCGGGATAAACTATATTATCGACGTACTGGTCGGGGCAAAGAATAAGAAAATATTTGAGCGTGATCATCATGAATTGTCGGTATACGGCATTGTTGATGATTTTTCCAAGGAAGATTTAAGGCGCATCATCAGTCAATTGGTTTCCAGAAAGCTGATTGTGAAAAGCGGCGATGATTATCCGATTCTTGAACTAACTCCGCGTGGAAATGATTTTTTGAAGCAGCGGGAAAAAATCCGCCTACCCAAGCTTCAAGCTATTACCAGATTATCTCAACAAAGTGAAGCGGTTGAAGCCGATTGCGATCGGGAGCTATTTGAGACACTGCGTGTCTTGCGCAAAAAAATCGCGGATGAACAAGTGGTTCCCCCGTATGTCATCTTTAGCGATTTGACTCTGCGCCAGATGGCTTTTTACCTGCCGCAAAGCGAAGAGAACTTTTCAAGAATCAGCGGCGTGGGCGAGGCCAAACTTAAGCAATATGGGAAAATATTTACGGAGGTTATTCAAACCTACGCCAGGAAAAACAATCTCATTGAAAAAAATATTCCCGTGAAAAGAACGGCAAGGCCGCATCGGGCAAATCGTCTGGGACCGACATATCGGGTAACCCAACAAATGGTTCTTAAAAAAATGTCAATTGAGGAAATGGCAAGTTTGAGAGGTGTTTCAGCCTGGACCATAATGTCACATATTGAAAAGTTGGTCAGCGCCGGAGAACAAATTGATATTGACTATTTAAGGCCGGCGGTCGAGCAATTCGAAGCCATCAAAGCCGCATTTCAAAAATCCGGGGGCACAGCTTTGTTCCCCGTTCGGGAAATGCTGGGCGAGCAATTTTCATACGCAGAATTAAAAATAGCCCGGCTATTCATCAAATCGTAGATGTTTAACCTCTGCGGGAGGAGTTAAGCCATGTGTGAACTCTTTGCCATGTCGGCGGGCCAGCACTACACGGCCCAGGACTACCTGCCGCTGTTCGCCGACAAGGCCCGGGCCAACATGAGCGGCTGGGGTATCGGGTTTTTCCGGGAAGGGCAGGTGCACATCGAAAAATCCTGCGAAGGCGTCTACGAAGGGGACATGGTGCACGACAGCTTTCAGCGCCTGGCCCGGGTGATCGGCAGCCGCATCATCATTTCTCACATCCGCTGCCCCAAAGCCGGGCATCAGCAGGAATCCCTGGCCCAGCCCCTCACCGACCATTTCCTGGACCATCACTGGCTTTTTAGCTTTAAAGGGGAGTCCGAGTCCGGCCACGGCTATGACAGCCCCCGGCCCCTGATGCGGGAGCGGCTCCTGGCCGCCCGGGTCTTCGAGTTCGTCCGGGACGGTTTGGAAGCACTGCAGGGGGCCTCGCCGGAGCACGGTCTCTACCAGGGCCTGGCGGCGGCCTGCCAGCAGCTGATCAGCCGGTATCCCGGAGAATACGCCTTTTTTCTGGCCAACGAAACGGTGCTCTTCGCCTTTCTCAACCACGGGGAGATCCTCACCTACCACCCGCCGGAGGCCCGGGGCGAATCCCTGGTGCTGACCACGGTGTCGGGGGGGCTGACCAGATACCCGGAACACTGGTGCGCCTACCCCCATGAGGATGTGCGGCACGGCCAGATCCTCATTATTTCCGGGGCCGACCTCCTCTACCTGGGCCGGATCTGATGTGCGATCTTTTCGCCCTGTCCGCGGCGCAGCATTACACCGCGGCCACCTCGCTGCCGCTGTTCGCGGTCCGGGGGCGGCAAAACGTGCATGGCTGGGGTATCGGGTTTTTCCGCCACCGCGTCCCGGTGGTGGAGAAATCCGGCGACCAGGTGTTCGCCTTCGGCCGGCTCCACGTCTCCTTCCAGCGGCTGGCCCGGGTGGTGAACAGTCCCATCATTCTGGCCCACATCCGGTACAAAACCAGCGGTGAGGTGGACGAGTGTCACGCCCACCCCTTTGTCCTCACTTTTTGGGGCCAGTCCTGGATTTTCGCCCACAACGGCAAGGCCCCGGCCATCGAGCCCTACGTCAGTTCCCACACCCCGGTGTTGGAGGCGGCCAGCGACTCGGCCCGAACCTTCGAGTTCTTGCGGGATTATTTTGCCGACGCCGAACCCCGGCGGCCTCACACCCAGTTCGACGTTATCCTCCGGGAGGCCCTGGTTCACCTGCTCCAGCGTTACCCCGGCAAGTACAATTTTCTCCTCACCAACGGCCAGGTTATCTGGGCTTTCACCAACCACCGGCAATTCCTGATGCTCAAGGGCAGCGAGAAGCTGGAGGACGTCCTGCTCCTCACCACCATCGAGGATGGCCTCAGTTCGGAGAACTGGCAGAAGCTTGCGGCCAGGGAGGGCCGCGGAGGCCGGCTGCTCCTCATCGCCGGGGGCGACCTGATCCTGTCGGCAGACCTGCTCCCCTGACGCTTCCGGGCCCGGATATTTTCTCCGGCTCCCGGTTATCCCTGGCCCGTTTCAAGAATTTGAAAAAAAATTTTAATACATTGAACGGGACGCATGTCTAATATATTGTAAAACGCAGCTCCCGGGATAATGTCGCTGACGTGAGCCTCCTGAGCCCGGGGGGAGGCGGGAGAGCGGCATATTCAGGGTCTTCGTAATCCGGGGAAGCTGCGGGTAACCGGTTGTGGCCAGAGCACCCATTTCGGACCGGTCGTGCTGCGGCAGGTCAAGCCACGGCAGGCCGCCGGCGGCCCCTTGCAGTGTTAACCCCGTTACGCATGAAGGAGTTACGTTAATGACATCAAGACAACGGCCTTTGGGGTTCATGGTCGCCCTGGCCCTGACGTTCGCCCTGGTTTTAGGTCCCGGATTCACCGGGGCCGCCGAGGCCGCGTCCGAAGATGTGGCCATGTTTTACGACGACCTGTCCCAGTACGGGCAATGGGTGGAATATGAGAAATATGGGCCGGTATGGCGACCTACTCAGGTGCCGGAGGACTGGCGGCCCTATACCAACGGCCGCTGGGTGCCCACCAGCGACGGCAATGTCTTCGAGAGCCAGGAACCGTGGGGCTGGGCCACCTATCACTACGGCAACTGGATGCCCACCGAGGGCAACGGCTGGGTCTGGGTGCCGGGGCGGACCTGGTACCCCTCCACGGTGGAGTGGCGCTCCAGTCCCGAAAGCGAGCCGGTAGAGACCTCGTATGTCGGCTGGGCCCCCACCCCGCCCCCCAACTATGTGCCGCCGCCGTCCTACGCGCCGGCGTCCTATTATCAGGGAAGCCCGGTGACGGATGCCCTGACCGCGCCTCTCTGGATTTTCGCCAGGGCGGCCCAGTTTCTGCTGGGTTTCGGGCAGCCCTACACGCCGGCCTATTCCTATATGACCTCCGGGATCCTGGTGCCCCCGACCTATGTGCCGGTGTTCTTTTCCCGGACGGTGTTCATCCCGGCTTACGCCACCCCGACCTATTACCCCCCGGCTTTTTTCGGCGGCCGGCGATTCGGCGCCGGCTACTATAACATGGGCCCCTCGGTGACGTACATTTCCCGGGTCACTAACATCAATCAGACGATCATCAATCAGACGATCATTAAAAACAGCAACAATTTCCACCGGATTCACAATGTGGTGCCGCCCCGTGGGGTGATCGACCGCCATGGTTACGTCAAGCAGATTATTCCGCCGGCCCTGGCCCAGGGCCACCGCCTGCCGCCCCCCCGGTTGGCGCCAAATGTCAAACTGGCCCAGGTTAACCTGAACCGGCCCAACTTCGTGCCGCCGCCCAAAGATGTCCCCCGGATCACCGCCAATATCCCCCGGGTCCAGCCCACGGCGCTACAGCCGGGCCGGGGTCTGCCGGGCACGGGGTTGCCCTCCCGGGCCACCATGCCCCTGACCCCCCAGATGACGCAGCAGATCCAGAAGCTGCCCCCGCAACCGCACGGCGCGCCGGCGCCGGCAACCCAGCCGGGGCCAGGACAGGTTCAACCCGGCGTCCCGGCTCAACCGGGACAGCCCGGAGCGCCGGTCAAACCTGGACCAGGGCAGGCCATCGTACCCGGCCAGCCGGGTCAAGTCCAGCCGGGGGCTCACCCCCGACCCGGGCAGGCGCAGCCGGGTGTTCCGGGGCAGCCGGGGCAGGTCCAACCCGGCCCTCGCACCGGACCGGGACAGGTCCAGCCGGGCGCCACGCCTAAACCGGGACAGGTCGGCGCCCCGGGCCAACCGGTCCAGGTGCAACCGGGTGGCCCGCCAGCCGGTCAGGTCAAGCCGGGAGAATTTCGCCCGGGTGTCCGCCCTGGAACCCCAACCACCCCGGCTACTCCCGGGGCCGCCAAGTCTAGCGGCGCGCCCCTGCCCCAGGGCTACAAGGGCTTGACGCCGGAGCAGCGGCGGCAGCAGGAAATAGAACACCAGCGGCTGCAGCGCGGCGGCGCGGCTGGCCAGCCCCAGGCGCAGCCCCAAGGCCCGCCTAGGGTCCAGCCCCAGGCGCCGCCTCAGGTAAAACCCCAGGCGCCGCCTCGGGTCCAGCCGCGGCCCCAGCCCGAGCCGCAGGTCCAGCCCAGGCCGCAGCCGCGCCCGCAACCCCAGGTGCAGCCGCAGCCTCAGCCCCGGCCGCAGCCGCAGGTCCAACCCCGGCCTGAACCGCAGCCGCGGCCCCAACCCCAGGTGCAACCCAGGCCGCAGCCGCAGCCGCAACCCCAAGTGCGGCCGCAGCCTCAGCCCCGGCCTCAGCCTCAGGTGCAGCCGCAGCCTCAGCCCCGGCCTCAGCCTCAGGTGCAGCCGCGGCCTCAGCCCCAACCGCAGCCGCAGCCGCAGCCACAACCGCAAAAAAAGGAAGAGAAAAAGAGGCAGCCGCCGCCACAACCATAATCGCTACGACGCCATCTGACGTCGGGTAACCCCAGGTCCTGCCCCTTACCGGGCGGGGCCTGGGCCTCATCGCGCCACGGTGAGGGCAACCACCGCTTTGACCACGGCTCCAGGCGGAGCCGTAGCCATTTTCCCCCAAAGGAGGACATATGCTCCGCATCGAAGCCATCCGTGCCCAAGAAATCCTGGACTCCCGGGGCCAGCCCACCGTGCTGGCCGAACTCCGGCTGGACAACGGCCTGTGCACCCAGGCCATGGTGCCCTCGGGAGCCTCCACCGGCGAGAACGAGGCCCTGGAGCTCCGGGACGGCGGTTCCCGCTACCTGGGCAAAGGCGTGCTCAAGGCCGTCAGCCACGTCGAAGAAATCATCCAGCCGGCCCTGAAAGGCGTCAACCCCCTGGAGCAGGCACGGATCGATCAGACCATGTGCCGACTGGACGGCACCCCCACCAAGAGCGGGCTGGGGGCCAACGCCATCCTGGCCGTCTCCATGGCGGTGGCCAGGGCCGGGGCCGCGGTCTCCGGGCTGCCCCTGTACCGGTATCTGGGGGGCGCCGGGGCCGCCTCTCTCCCCATGCCCATGCTGAACGTTATCAACGGCGGGGCCCATGCCGGTAACAACCTGGATATTCAGGAGTTTATGATCATGCCGGTGGGCGGCCCCTCCTTTAATGAGGCCCTGCGGATGGCGGCGGAGGTGTTTCAGACCTTGAAAAAGGTTCTATCTTCCCGCAAGCTGGCTACGGGCGTGGGCGACGAAGGCGGCTTCGCCCCGGATTTGCCCTCCCATGAGGCCGCCCTGGACCTGATCGTGGCGGCCGTGGAACAGGCGGGGTATCGTCCCGGGGAAGACGTGGTCCTGGCCCTGGATGCCGCGGCCTCGGAGTTTTCAGACAAGGCCAGCGGCGAATACGTCTTCAAGAAAGGGGATGGTTCCCGGCGCACCGCCGCGGCCATGACGGAGTATTACCGCGACCTGGCCGCCCGCTACCCCATCGTCTCCCTGGAAGACGGCCTGGGCGAAGACGACTGGGACGGCTGGGTGCACCTGACCAAGGAATTGGGCGGCCGGCTGCAACTGGTGGGGGACGATCTCTTCGTCACCAACGTCCAGTATTTAAAGCGCGGCATCGAGGTGGGCGCAGCTAACGCCATCCTCATCAAACTCAACCAGATCGGCACCGTCACCGAGACCCTGGACGCCATCGGCCTGGCCCGCCGCCACGGCTATCGCGCCGTCATTTCCCACCGCTCCGGGGAGACCGAGGACACCTTTATCGCCGACCTGGCGGTGGCCACCGGCGTCGGGCAGATCAAAACCGGGTCCGTGTCCCGGTCCGAACGCATCGCCAAGTACAACCGGCTCCTGGTCATCGAGGCCGAGTTGGGGGCGGCGGCCCGGTTCCGGGAAGACCCGTACTGGCTGAAACGGAGCTAAAAATCCCGGCCTCGGGGAGAGGGGCAGCCCCTCCGGCCGCTCCTCCAGGCCGGCATCACCGCAACCGCACCACTAACCTGGAGCGGGAAAGGCGACGATTCACCTCCGGTCCGTAATAAAGTTTTCGGTGTAGAGGTGACATTCTTTAACCATGAAATAACGGACGTTCCACGGAACAATCACGGCCAACCCAAAAGCCTTTGTTATTGGCCGCAGGTAGTTAATTTGCGGTCTTACCGGCCGTTTTTATTTTTGACATTTTTTGGGGGTAATGTTATCGTGCCTTGGCTGTTAAGATATTCCGAGCCTGCATCAAAAGGGGGGGGAAATGGTGCGGCGTATGTGGGGCAATGGCCTGATGGTCATGGTGCTGGCGGCGTTGGTGCTGCTGCCGGGAAGGGTGAAGGGGGCGGAGTTCGACGTCAGCAAGTTCAACCAGGAAGTGGGACTGCGCTTCGCGTACGGGAAAAACACCAAGACGGCCTCAGTCCACCTTTACAGCTTTCTGCCCCGCTGGGGCATCTTTCTCATGACCCCGGGCAAAAAATGGGGCCCCTTCGGCGCCTCGTTTGTGGTGGAAGGCATCGCCAGCATCGCCGGGGCCGATGAGGTCGGCTTTGAACTGGGTTTCACCCCCATGGTGAAGTTCAGCTGCCTCGTCTTTCCTTCCGTCCTGGCCTATATCGAAGGGGGCGCCGGGCTCATCACCGAGAGTATTAACAGCCCGGCCATCGCCCATGCCTTCAACTTCACCCCCCAGGTAGGCGGCGGCTTCGACATCGCTCTGACCCCCCAAGTGGCCCTGTCGGTGGCTTACCGGTTCCGTCATTCTTCCAACGCCGGCATTTACAAGGAAAACCCCGCCTTTAACGTTAACTTTTTTCAGGCCGGCCTGAATTACTACTATTAGGACCACGGTTCCCAGAAGGCGCGGTGAAGCATCTCCGGGTTCTTCACCCCGTCTCATTCTTGGGGATAGGCTGCGAGAGGCCTGATTTTTGCCGGCCGCGGGTTCTCTCCCTCTGTTTTCAACGGATGTTCCAGACCTAAAATCATATAACAGATTGAATATAATTGATATATTGTGTTTTTTGGTAAAATATGTAGCCACTAATCTAATAGATAAATTAGATAAAAAGCTTGACATTCAAATTAGTTTAAAATAGTATCGTACTCACTATGTATATCGATGCCGCTTATTCCAACCAGGGGAGCAAGACCTATCGCCGATATTTGCTGCGGGAATCATACCGGCATGAGGGCAAGGTCAAGCATCGCACCATCGCCAATCTCTCCCATTGTTCCGAGGAGGAAATCGCCGCCATCAGGTTGGCCCTGCGGCATAAAGGCGATCTGGCCCTATTGGGCAGCGTCAAGTAGTCAAACTCATCTTCGACAGTTGTAAAAAAATAGTTTTGGATTATCAGTAAGTTAAGCCATGGCAAAAAAGGGTTGGCACTACATGCTATTGGAGTCCGGCGTCTGGTCTTCAACTGACCGGTCCCA
>VGSJ01000099.1 GCA_016875015.1 Deltaproteobacteria bacterium
ATTGAGTAGACAATGGAAAGGTTGACGCTCCCAAAAGTGAAGATTAAATCGAGATCATACCTCTGTCAGATAACGTTTACGAGGGTTTCCCGATCCCCCACGGTGGGGGCCGGATATAAGCTCTTTGGCACTGGAGGTCAACCGTTGTGCCCAAGGTGTCAGCTTCATCGCTTCTTGAGGAGCATGACTTCATAGGATAGCTTGTTAAAAACTTTGTTATTTTAAGCTGTTAAGCTATGTGCTGAGTAGAGTCAATAGGCCATTCCTTTATTACTGAGGTCAATTAATGGTTCCCATTCCTGCGCACCCCAAATTAATTTTTTGGTGGCTTCGGTTGATGATAGTGAGAACAATTTTATGGCCTGAGTAATATCTATGCATTTCTCTTTCCCCCCCATTTTTTGCATCTGGCCCATTTCCATGCCCGGAAGTGGTATGTGCATCTCGCCTTAGCTTTTCCACTCGCGCACCATTGCCGGGTGTTGCTGGCCTGGGGTTCGCAGGCTCCCCGGAAAGGTGACATTTCCTCACCAAGGGATTGGTAAGCCCGAAATCTGAGGGAAATTGCATTTTCATTAAAAATTGTGCTATCATGCCTCCCAAAAGACAGTTTGGCTACAAAAAGAGAAACTTTCTCGGTGTTGGACTCGGGGAAAGAGGTCCCCAAAACTATTTTTTGGAGTGCGCTGGCCAAGGCGGCATAATCTCAGCTCAACCATTATGGCCCGGCGCACAAAAATCGGAGGGGCTTATGAAAAAAGCTGGTTTTCCATTAACGTCCTTCGGCCTGTCCCATTTTTCCCGAACCAAGCATCATTTTCCCGCCCTTCGTAAGTCCTGGCGCCGGATGATGCTTGTCCTGGGAGTCCTGAGTCTTGCCTTGATGACCCTGGCGCCCGCCTGGGCCGGGGACGGCGGATTGGACCCGTCCTTTAACCCCGGCGCCGGGGTACACAACATTCCCGTACTCTGGGCTCAAGTCCATTATAATGACGGGTTGGGCAAGTCAATGATCACCGGCTCCTTCACGGCGGTAGGGAGCCACCCCACCAGGGGTGTGGCCAGGCTGTTAACCGACGGCAGCCCGGATACCAGCTTCACTTCCCCGGTCATCAGCGGGTGGGTGAACAGTTGCTTCCTGCTGAATCCCGCTGATGCCAACAGCCAGATGCTTATCGCCGGTCCTTTTGAAGTCCCCTCCAGCGGCGGCGCATATTATGGTCTCGCCCGGTTGAACGCCAACGGCACGGTGGACACCAGCTTCCCCCACACCTTTGGTCCCTGCCCGGGCATGAGCGGCTTCGGGGTGCAATCGGACGGCAAGATCATAGTGGGGGGGTATGCCCTGCCGGTCAACGGCGACACCTCCGGCACTACTTACTACCTGCTGCGCCTCAACGCCAACGGGACCGTGGATGACACGTTTCCCAAGCGCTCGGCCCCCGGCGGGTTCGTGCGTTCCGTGCAGGCCTACCCCAGCACTGATCCCTCCTATCCCAACCAGGTGCGCCTCCTGGGTTGTTTCCCCCGACTATCCGACCCCACTCACCTGGATTACATGCTGCTCTTGGGCGCCAACGGCAGCACGGAGTTGGCGCGCCTCGGGGACGAGATCGTCAACGGCATGATTCTCCAGATGTGGATCCAGGGCGACGGCAAGATGGTCATCGTCGGCAACTTCGACCGGGTGTATAACACCCCGATGAATGGCGTCGCCCGCCTGCTCCCGTTCCCCAACGTGGGCCTGGACCCCGACTTTAATCAATTCGGCAGCGGCGCCAACGGCTATGTCCAACGGGTGGTGGTCGATAGCGGCAATAAACCCGTGATCGCGGGCTACTTCACCGCCATTAACGGCGCCCCCTGCGGCTATTTTGCGCGCCTCAACTATAACGGCTCGCTGGACACCACCTTCAACACCGGGGGTATTGGCGCCAATGACCGCGTCTGGACCATGTTCAAAAGGAGCGACAACACCTGGATGATCTTCGGGGCCTTCCAATCGGTCAACGGCTCCACCCGTCAATGTATGGCCAACCTGGCGGCCAACGGCGCCCTCAACCCCCTGTACGGCTCGTTCAGTATCGCCCGCACCGGAGGGTCGACGGTTTACGTCATTGAGGACAGCCCCCAGGGACTCTATATCGGCGGAGACTTTTCAGGCTATGCCGGCAAATATAACGCCAGAATGGCCCGGTTAAACTTCGACGGCACCCTGGACCCCTCATTTAAAAGCCAGATGGATGGGAGAGTCAAAAGTATCCGCACCCAGCCGGACGGGAAGATCCTCGTTGCCGGCAATTTCGGGAACGTCTACGGCTATACCCCCCGCACCGGCCTGGTTCGGTTCAACCCCGACGGCACCCTGGATCGGTCGTTCTTCCCCCTCGTGGTGAAAGCGGACGGCGCCATGCCCGATATTTGCACGTTGGACGTGTCATGTGACGACGGGAAGATCATGATCGGGGGAGATTTCGCCCAAATCGCCGATGCCAATCGCGCCATGCAGCCCCGCACCGCCTTCGCCCGCCTGAACCCCGACGGCACCCTGGACCCCACCTTCGACGCCCAGATCACCATCCCCGGCGGCAGCAACATCAGGGTCAACGGCGGGGGGGGAGAGGACGGCCTGTATCCGATGGCGGGATATGTCCTGTATCAAGGGGCTAACTGCGGCTTCTACACCCGCCTCACCAGCACCGGCGCCCTGGATACCACCTTCGGTCCCTCCGGCGGCCCGGCGCCCCACGTCAATCTCTTTAACGGGGAAGTGAGGTGCGGGACTGACCAGGCCGACGGCAAAGTCATCGTGGGGGGCGATTTTACCCAATTGATCGACGGCTCCGGTTCCCCGCCCCAGGTGGGCCGCCTCGCCCGGTTCACCGCCAATGGATTGCTGGACAACACTTTTGTCGGCAATCCCGGGGCCAACGATTCCGTCTATGACATGCAAAGACAGCGGCCCGGCGCCAAGATCCTCATCGGGGGGAAATTCACGTCGTATAATGGGGTGGCCCGGAACTACGTGGCCCGGATGAATCCGGATGGCTCCCTGGACAACCGCTTCAATCCCGGGACCGGGGCCAATGGTCCGGTCTATGCCATCCAGTGGAATGACTATATCCGGAAAGCCAGGATCGGCGGCGCCTTCACCACCTACGACGGCGTCACCCGGATGCGGATCGCCCAGATCTTTGCCGGGTTCGGGGCATTTAACCCGGCCATCCCCCTGTTGCTGGTAGATTAGCCGGCCGCCGCGCCTCGGATTAACCGGGGCCGGCGGGGCTGAACGGTCTTTTGAGATGATGAGGCGCACACGACCAAGCCGGGGCTGAGGCCCCGGCTTGGTCGTTCCTGCTGCCCCGACAAGATGGATTTGTGGGCCATATAGCGATTGCCAAAGGTTTTTCCCGCTATTGCATGCGGTTGTTCCACCCCCCTCACCCCAACCCTCTCCCCCCGAAACGGGGAGAGAGGGAGTAGATGATGTCGCTGGGTTTAGTAACCATAAGGCATTAAATCGGTTCCACTTTTTCCCCTCTCCCCCATCAAGGGGGAGGGAATTAAAGACTTTCCGGATACAAACTAGTTAAAGCAGCTGATGCAGTAGGGTCCGGCACAATACTTGCTTAAATGATTATTTAAGCAAGCTAATCCTTGCAATAACCGTCTGAATCGAGAAAAATAAACCCATGGCAAATAAAAAGACCAAGACCGCCCCGATTCCGATACGGCATGACGTCTCGCTGTTGACCGATGAAGATATCTACCTCTTTAACGAAGGCAATCACTACCGCCTGTACCACAAGCTGGGGGCCCACGTGCTCCAGGAGAAAGAGGCGGCGGGGACCTACTTTGCCGTGTGGGCCCCGGACGCGGCGCAGGTCTGGGTCACCGGCGACTTCAACGGCTGGGACAAGGGCCGCCACCCCTTATCGCACCGGGCCCAATCGGGCATCTGGGAGGGGTTCATCCCCGGCTTGGGGCCAGGCTCTCTGTACAAGTACCACCTGGCCTCCAAGTACGGCGCTTACCGGGTGGACAAGGCCGATCCCTTCGCCTTTTCCTATGAAGGCCCGCCCCGCACCGCCTCCATCGTCTGGGACCTGGACTACGCCTGGGAAGACGGGGACTGGATGGCCCGGCGCCGCCGGGTCAATGCCCTGGACGGCCCCCAGTCCGTCTACGAGGTGCACCTGGGCTCCTGGCGGCGGGTGCCGGAAGAGGGCAACCGCTTCCTCACCTACCGGGAACTGGCGTCCCTCTTAGCCGAGCACGTCCAGCGCCTGGGCTTTACCCACGTGGAACTCATGCCGGTCATGGAGCACCCCTTTTACGGCTCCTGGGGCTACCAGACCACCGGCTATTTCGCCCCCACCAGCCGCTACGGCGCCCCCCAGGATTTCATGTTTCTGGTTGACTACCTGCACCGGCACGGCATCGGCGTCATCCTGGACTGGGTGCCCTCCCACTTCCCCGCGGACGAGCACGGCCCCGGCTTCTTCGACGGCACCCACCTCTATGAGCACGCCGATCCCCGCCGGGGGTTTCATCCCGACTGGCGCAGCGCCATTTTCAACTACGGCCGCAACGAGGTGCGGAGCTTCCTCATGAGCAGCGCCCTGTTCTGGCTGGAACGCTACCACGCCGACGGCCTCCGGGTAGACGCGGTGGCCTCAATGCTCTATCTGGATTATTCACGGGAAGAGGGGGAATGGCTGCCCAACGAGCACGGCGGCCGGGAGGACCTGGAAGCCATCGCCTTTCTGCGCCAGTTCAACTCGGAGGTTTATAAGAGCTTTCCGGATGTGCAGACCGCGGCCGAGGAGTCTACGGACTGGCCCATGGTCTCCCGGCCCATCTACGTGGGGGGCCTGGGCTTCGGCCTCAAGTGGGATATGGGCTGGATGCACGACACCTTGAAATACCTGGCGGTGGACCCGGTTTTCCGGAAGTATCACCACAACACCCTGACCTTCCGGATGCTCTATGCCTTCCAGGAAAATTTCCTTCTGCCGCTGTCCCACGACGAGGTGGTTTATGGCAAGGGGTCGCTCCTGACCAAGATGCCCGGGGACGGCTGGCAGAAGTTCGCCAATCTCAGGCTGCTCTTCGGATACATGTACGGTCAACCCGGCAAGAAACTGCTCTTTATGGGGGGGGAGTTCGGGCAGTGGTCCGAATGGTACCACGAAGCTTCCCTGGACTGGCACCTACTGAACGACCCCCGGCACGCGGCCTTACAAAGGTGGGTCGAGGACCTGAACCGCTTCTACCGCCAGGAGCCGGCCCTGTTCACCCAGGATTTCACCCCGGCGGGATTTGAGTGGATCGACTGCAACGACATGAATCAGAGCGTCATCACCTTCCTCCGTAAAGGGCGGGAAGGGGAGAAGCTGCTGGTGGCGTGCAACTTCACCCCGGTGCCCCGGCACAACTACCGGGTGGGGGTGCCGGCGGGCGGGTTCTGGAAAGAGGTCCTCAACAGCGACGCCTTTGAGTACGGGGGCAGCGGCCACGGCAACCTGGGGGGCATGGAGGCCGCGCTCATCCCCGGCCACGGCCGGCTCCACTCCCTCAACCTGACGCTGCCGCCTTTGGGGGTGGTGTTTTTTAAGGCGGCAATCAGCAGTCAGCCGTGAGCGAGGTTTAGACGTAGGGCGCCATTCATCGCGCCCTGAGGGCATGATTTATCACGTCCAGACAAAAAGCCTGTGGGGGTATCCGGTTGACTCCCTTACCCACTATATGTTGTTTTTAATTAACGACTCCATGAATGAATCGCTAATGAACAAAAGTTCGCTAACAAAGTGCTTTATTCCCTCCCCCTTGATGGGGGAGGGTTAGGGTGGGGGTGGGGGTGGGAATGCTATGTTCTACAGGGGTGTTGCCCAGACACCCCCTCCCCCCAACCCACTCCCACCAGGGGAGGGGGAGTTTCCGAATCAGGCTGATCTGATGGGATTTCGGGCTTCCGTTCATCCCATATATAGTGGCCGGGAGAGTCAACCGGATAGCCCCAAAAGCCTATTCCCAGGCGTCTTCGATCTGGGTGAGGACCGCCAGTTTGACGGCCTGGACCTTGCGGTAGACCTGATCCGGGGCCCGGCGGCGCGCTTCCACGGTGAGGAGGTCCTCCTCGATCCCGATGCCGAAAAGGCGCTCGTTTTCCTGGAGATACGGCAGGATGAGGTCCCAGTCGGCGGCGGTCAACGGCACGATCTCGCCGCCGTTCAGCTGCTCATCCACCACTTGCTGGTAGGGGTCCCGGATGTAGATGGCGCCCCCCGAGGCCAGGGAGAAGAGGTTGCCGCCGGGGTAAGGGGTGCGCTGGGAGCGGATGCGGCCCCGGGAGTCGAACTCCAGGCCGTTGACGATGATAAAGCCGCCGCCGGCATGGGGGTTGCCGGCCATGAAGGACTCGGCCAAAAAGTCCAGGGCCGTGCCGTTGATCACCGCCCGGGGGCGGCCCACCGCGTTGATGAAGGGTCGGCCGGCGGCGTTGCCCAGGACGTAGACGTCCCCGCCCTTGGCGCCGTACATGAAGGTCTGGCCCACGTCGCCGTGGACCACCAGCTTGCCCCGCTTCATGATCTGGCCCAGCTGGTCCTGGGCGTTGCCGTGGATATAGAGGGACATGCCGTCGATCCCCGAGGCCAGGTAGTCGCCGGTGCTGCCGTAGGCGTCGATGCGGACGTCCTCGGTGTCGGCCCCGAAGCCGCACCCGAGGAAACGCTGGCCCTTGTAGCCATAAGTGAGGAATCGCCTCCACCCGAGTTCGAAGGCCCGGCACAGGAAACGGGCGTCGCAGCCGTCCCCTTCCGGGGGGAAGCCCGCGGTATCCAGGACCAGCACCGCGTCGTCCCGGGGCGGGGACGTAAAGCGGTTCCGGGTCTCAAAATCGACCCGGCGGTAGCGGCTGGCGTTCGCTTCGCCCAGGCGCGGGGTTGCCTGGAAGATCTCGGTCAGGGCCTCCATGAGCAGGCGCCGCAAGTGGCTGCGTTTCTTGTCGCCGGCATCATAGCGCCGGTCCAGGAGCAGGGTCAGGCCGGCCACGGCTGCGGCCTTGGGGCCGTCGCCGGTCTTGGCCTGGGCCGCAGTCACCGCCAACGCTTCCCGGAAACTGGCATAGGACCAGCCGGGGACGTTTTCTTTAACCCAGCCGAAGAGTTTCTGGCCGCTGGCATCCTCCAGGTGGGACCTGATCAACCGGCTTAACTCCGAATCTTCACTGATGGTAATATCCAGCCGGGTGCCGTCCCAGGGACGCTGGTGCCAGGGCACGGTCTTGGGCTTGCCGAACTTGTCGTGGCAGGAGAGTTTCCGGCGCCCGTTCTCCCCTTCCAGGGAGAAGATGAAGGCGCCGCCGTCGGTGGCGCTGCCGCCCCGGGCGTTCCAATAGAGGTCGGCCACGGGGCAGAACCGGGAATCCTCCGCCGCCAGGCTCTCCAGGGTGGCGTCGATGGCCTGCTTTTCGGAGCAGATCAGGCCGATCTGCACCTCGCCGTCTTGCAGGGCAAATACCTGGGGCCGGAGCATGGACGTGTCGGTGATGCCGATGAGCTCGAAGCGGTTCCGGTCGGGGTCATTCCGGGCGATGATGAAGAACCAGGGGCCGTCGGGGGAGCCGTGGATGTTGGTGGCCTGGAGATGCCGGTAAATCCGCTGGCGCTCCGGTTCCAGAAGGTCGAAATCCCGCTCGGTGGTGGGGGCCATGGACTCGATGACGTATTCCAGGGGGAAGCCGTAGAGCCGGTGCCACAGGTCGAAGGTCAAGACCGCCACTTCGGTGTCCGTGAGGAACTGGGGATAGAAGTGGCGCTGGCTCAGGTATTCGCTCATGGAAAAGTAGTTGGCGAAGTCGCCGTTGTGCACCAGGGCGGTGTTCAGCGCCGCAAAGGGGTGGGCGCCGCCGGGGTGCCACACCCTGCCTCTGGTAGGATAGCGCTGGTGGGCGATCCACACGTGGGCCTTAAAATCCAGGAGATCGTAATAAAGGGCGGCTTCTTCGGCGTAGCCCACGATCTTGAGGATCATGAGGTTGCGGCCCTGGGAGAGCACAAAAGCCTTTTTCTCTCCGAGGGAGGCATAATAGGTCTCATTGAGCTGGTAGCAGTTCTGGGCCACGAACTCGTCTTCCACCTTGGGCCAGGGGACATGATAGAGCTTGTGCCGCTGGATGAAGTGCTGAAGCACCTCGGGCTTCACCCGCACGAAGTACTGCCAGACCTCCGGGGGCTTGACCATCAGGCCCGGCAAATCCCGCCAGTCGCCGATGGTGGGCTGACGCCGGGCGTGGTCCACCCGGAAGACCTCGTCGATGAATTTTGCCTCCACCGTGGGCCGGGCCTCGGCGTCCAGGTAGGCGATCTGAATCAGGTAATCGTCCTCCAGGATGTTCTGCGAAACCCCCAAGGTGTCGGCATCCAGGCCCACCGCGGCGATGCCGCCGCCCTTGCCGTTGCCCCGGTTGTGCATCTGCACCGAGGGCTGGAAGATGTGGCGGCCGGCCACCGGGACGCTGCAGGCAAAGCCGGTGACCCCGCAGCCGCCTTCTTCATCGGCCTTATAAACCCGGCCCGAGGGGTAGGGCGAGGTAAAATCCCGGCGGGTGTGGAGCAGGGCCAGGCCCGGGTGGTGATTCAGGTTGGCATTGGACTTCATTGATATCCTCAAGGTTTTTATGTAGGGCGGGCACTGCCCGCCAATCATAAATTCGCTAGGTTCAATTTACGGCGGGCAGTGCCCGCCCTACACTATATCCTCGTAGGGGCGCACCCGCGTGTGCGCCCACAGGTGGGCGGACACATGGGTCCGCCCCTACTGCGTTTACTTCCTTCTCAGGTCGTCGTCCACCGGGCGGTCGAAGTAGTCCAGGTGGGCCAGGGTGTCGGTGCGGCCCACCAGCTCCCGGATGCTACGGAGGCCCAGGCGGCGCAAAATTTCCTTCAACTGCCAGGTCCAGGCGTAATACAGGTTGCTGATCCGGTTGGTCCCCCACTGTACGGTCATCAGGTCCACCAGCTCGGGGTCGGTGGTGGCGATGCCCCGGGCGCACCCCCGGCCGGACTCGCAGTTGTGGCAGCGCAGGCATTCCAGGGCCACCAGGTCGGCGGTGCCGATCTGCACCCCGTCGGCCCCCAGGGCGATGGCCTTGGCGATGTCGTAGGCGGTGCGGATGCCGCCGGAGGCAATCAGGGTGACGTGGTCCCGGATGCCTTCGGCCCTAAGGAACTGGTGCACCTTGGGGATGGCGTACTCCACCGGCATGGCGATGTTCTTCTTGGCGATGTCCGGCGCGGCGCCGGTGCCGCCGTAGCTGCCGTCCAGCTGGACCACGTGGGCGCCGGCGTAATAGCTGCCCACGGCCACCATGTCCACGTCGGTGGGGGTGGACACCTTCACGGCCACCAGGGCCCGGGGATTGATTTCCTTGATCCAGTCGATGTGTTTCTTGTGGTCTTCCACGGAGTAGACGCTGTGGAAGGGGAAGGGTGAAAACAAGGCGCTGCCCGCCACCGATTCCCGCATGCGAGCTACCGCGGGGGTGACCTTGTCCCCCAGGAGGTGGCCGCCCAGGCCGGGTTTGGCCCCCTGGGCGTACTTGATTTCCACCATCCGCACCCGCTGGATGGTTTCCTCCCGCACCCCGAACAGCCCGGTGGCCACCTGGGTGACGATGTGGTCGTCATAGGGGTAGAGCTCTTCCGGGTAGCCGCCTTCCCCGGTGCTCACCATGGTGTTGAAGCGGATGGCGGCCTGGACCCGGGAGATGATGGTGTTGATGGAGACCGAGCCGAAGGACATGCCGCCGCCGTACCAGGGGACCGACAGCTTGATCTGGGGCCGGCCGTCTCCCCGGCGGTTGATTTCCACCTCCAGGGAGATGTCGTCGTGGCTCAACTGGAAGTCGGGCCGGGCCTTGGGAAACAGGAAGCGCAGCTTGTCAAAGCCGCCGCCGGAGTCGCCCAGGCGGTAGTCCAGGTCGATGTAGGACAACTCGCCGGTCTCCGCCTGCCACCAGTTGCTCAGCAGCAGGTCCGGGGTCCAGCGGCTGTCGCCCAGGGTGCTGAAAACCGGGTGGATACTGACCCGCAGGGCCTGGGCCGGGCACTGCTTGACGCAGTAAAAATCATTGTTCTGGCAGGCCGTACCCAGGCACCGGTAACTTTTGGGGCGCCGCAGGTAATTCCCGGCCTTGGCGTGGACCCCGTAAGGGCAGACCTCGACACAGCGGCCGCACTTGATGCATTTCCGTTCATCGCGCCAGACCCGGTACTTGCTCAAGGCATTCTTGAACCGGGATGGGGTGGGCACGGGCTCCCAGGGGTGGCCCGGGGACCAGGACTCCATGGGGATTACTTTCTTGGGTTGTGTCATGGTTATATCTTTCTCTCAGCCTGAGGTTGCCTTATATCGCGTGATCTGCTGCATGAAGAAATTGGAAACCCAGAGTCCTTACCCCCCTTTTCTAAAGGGGGGTAGGGGGGATTAAATAACTCCCTAATAATCCCCCTAAATCCAATACTGTTCACTTAATCGTAGAGAGCTCTGCGGAGATCACCTTTCCTGTCATTCTGAGGGAGCGAAGCGACCGAAGAATCTCCAAATGAGATGCTTCGCTTCGCTCAGCATGACAAAAAATTTTTCTGCGCCTTAAGTGAACCGTATTGCCCCTAAATCCAATACGGTTCACTTAAGGTTTGGCTATTTCGATGGGTTGCTGGGGCGAGGATGCCCCCCCTCACCCCAGCCCTCTCCCCCCCCCCGGGGGGGAGGGGGGATTAC